>NZ_JAAFZC010000001.1:970000-1329304 GCF_010614805.1 Pseudooceanicola aestuarii | reverse complement strand
GTCCGGCTCCGGCAAGGTGCTGTGGCGGACGCTTGCCGAACAGGAAGCCCGCCGCGCCGCCGGCGACGCCGCCTGAAGAACCGCAGATCGGAGGACAGCCCGTGCGAAAGAGAACAAGCGACAAGCCCGACGCCGAGCGTGGCGACAGCGACCGCCAGTTCGTCACGGCGCTGTATCGCGGGTTGGAAATCCTGCGCGCCTTCAACCCGGCGGACAAGGCCGGGCTGGGCAATTCGGAACTGTCCGAACGCACCGGCCTGCCCAATTCCACCGTCTCGCGGCTGACCTTCACGCTGCTGAAATCCGGCTACCTGGTCTATGACGAGGGCACCGGACGCTACCGTATGGGTGTGCCGGTGCTGTCGCTGGGATATGCCTGCCTTGCCGGCATGCATGTGCGCGAAACCGCGCAGGTCTACATGCAGAAACTGGCAGACGATTGCGGCGACGGCGTACTGGTGGCGCTGGGCGGGCGCGATGACATGACGATTTCCTACATCGCCGCCGCGCGGTCCGAAGGGGTCATTTCCCTGACGCTTGACGTCGGCTCCCGGATCTCGTTGGCCCGGTCGGCCATGGGCCGCGCCTATATCGCCGGCACGTCGGAGACAGAGCGGCGCGAGATCATCGACCGGATCCGCGACCGCTATGACAAGGATCGCGTCAACGAGATGCTGGAAGGGATCGACGACGCCTGCGAACAGGTGCGTACCCGCGGGTTCTACTGCAATATCGGCGGCTGGCAGAAGGACGTGCACGCCGTCGCCGTGCCGTTCCGCAGCCAGCACCCCGATACGCCGATGCTGGCGTTCAACCTGGGCGGCTATTCGTTTTCCCTGCCCAAGGAACGGCTATTGGACGATCTCGGCCCCAGGCTGGTCGAACTGGTCAACACCGTCAGCCGCGTCGGCTACTGACCTCGGACCATCGGACGACGTTGCCGAAAACGGGGGCGGCCGCACCGCCCCCGCGCGCCTGTCGGATCAGGGCACCAGCGCCAGCTTGCCCACTGCGCCACGGTTCATGATCTTGGTCAGAACCTCTGTCGCCTCCGACAGCTTGTAGCGCCCTTCGATCAGCGGCTTGACGGTGCCGTCCTTGTACCAGGCGAACAGTTCTTCCATGTTCTTCATGTATTCGGCCGGTTCGTGTCGGGTCCAGTTGCCCCAGAACACGCCCACGACGGCATATTCCTTGACCAGGGTCAGGTTCACCGGCAGCTGCGGAATCTCGCCCGAGGCGAAGCCGATCACCAGAAGCCGTCCGTTGCGCGCCATGAACCGGGATGCGGCCTTGAACGCCTCGCCGCCGACGCTGTCATAGACGACATCGGCGCCCTTGCCGTTGGTCAGGGCCTTCACCTCTTCCTTCAGGTTGTCATAGCCGATGGCGTGATCGGCGCCGTTTTCCTGCGCGATGCGGCGCTTGTCCTCGGTCGAGCAGACGGCGATGACCGTGGCCCCCATCGTCTTGCCGATCTGGATCGCGGCGATGCCGGTTGCACCCGCCGCGCCAAAGATCACCAGACTTTCGCCCGACTTCAGCTGCGCGCGTTGTTTCAGCGCGTGATGCGAGGTGCCGTAGGCCACCAGCATGGCACAGGCGTCGGCGGCGTCCATGTCGGCGGGGATCGGGAAACAGCGATCGGCGGCGCAGATCGCCTGTTCGGCAAAGCCGCCCAGGCTTAGCGCGCCCAGCACCCGGTCGCCGGGGTGCAGGTGGGTGACACCTTCGCCGACCGACAGCACGGTCCCGGCGGCCTCGTTGCCGGGAACAAAGGGGCGCTCCGGCTTGGACTGGTAGAGGCCCTGCACCAGCAGCCCGTCGGGGTAGTTCACACCGGCCGCTTCGACCTTCAGGACGATTTCCCCGGCACCCGCCACGGGGTCCGGCAGATCGTCGTATCGCAGGGTTTCAAGCGGTCCGAATTCGTCGCAGATGATGGCTTTCATGGGTCCTCCCAAGCATGATTCGCAGGGCCCGTGACAGGGCCCCGTTTCCGGCGCCACAATGCCGGGTTTCCAGCCGATTGACCAATCGTTTCAGCACATTATCCCGGCAATCCCCGCCACTTCGGCGCGCTGCACCGCGGCATTCCGGGCGACCTTCCGTCGGGCGGAAGAACCCTCTTCGCAGGGCGGAAGAAACACGGGGGAAATCGCTTTTCCCATGCGCCGCGAACCGCTAGCCTTTTCGCCAGAGCCTATGGAGGAGATGGCGATGAAAGGCATGATGATGCATCGGCCGCTGCTGGTCAGCGAAATCCTGAAATACGGGGTCGACGCGCACCAGAAGGGGGAAATCGTTTCGGTCCGGACCGAGGGGGACATTCACCGCGAAACCTACCCGGAGGCCTATCGGCGCATCTGCCAACTGGCCCATGGCCTGCGCGCCCAGGGGGTGGAGCTGGGCGACCGGATCGCCACCCTGGCCTGGAACGGCTATCGGCATTTCGAACTTTACTACGCGATCTCCGGCATCGGTGCGATCTGCCACACGATCAACCCGCGCCTGTCGGCGGAGCAATTGATCTACATCGTCAACCACGCCGAAGACAGGATCCTGTTCCTCGACACCACCTTCGTGCCGATCATCGCGGCGGTGAAGGATCAGCTGCCCGCCGACATGACCTATGTGATCATGACCGATCGCGCCCACATGCCCGCCGATCTGCCCTTCGACGCGCTGTGCTACGAAGAGCTGCTGGAAGGCCAGCCGGAAGAGATCGACTGGCCCGAGTTCGACGAGAACACCGCCTGCGGCCTGTGCTATACCTCCGGCACGACCGGCAACCCCAAGGGGGCGCTGTATTCCCACCGCTCCACCGTGCTGCACGGGATGATGATGGCGGTGATGCAGGGATCCTCCTTCCAGGAGGGGCAGCGCGTGCTGCCGGTGGTGCCGCTGTTCCACGTCAACGCCTGGGGCCTGCCCTATTCGGCGCTGTTGTCGGGGCTGTCCTTTGTCATGCCCGGCCCGGCGCTTGACGGGCCCAGCCTGTTCAAGCTGATGGACGAAGAGAACGTCTTTACCGCCTGGGGCGTGCCCACCGTCTGGATGGGCCTTCTGGCAGAGATCAAGGCGCAGGGGCGCAAGCCATCGGGCTTTGGAGACGTGGTGATCGGCGGGTCTGCCGCGCCGCGCTCCATGATCGAGGCATTCGAGAACATGGACGTCAACGTCGGCCACGCCTGGGGCATGACGGAGATGTCGCCGGTGGGCACCCATGGCATGATGCCCTGGTGGTCCAAGGATCTGCCGCGTGAAACCCAGATCGACATGAAGGCCAAGCAGGGCCGCCGTTGTTTTGGCGTGGACCTGAAACTGGTGGATGAGGACGGCAACCGCCTGCCCCATGACGGCGCGGCCATCGGGGAACTTTACGTGCGCGGCAACACTGTCGTCTCGGGCTATTTCAAGAACGAGGAAGCCAGTGCCAAGGCGCTGGATGCCGAGGGTTGGTTTGGCACCGGCGATGTCGCCTCGATCGAACCGGACGGTTTTCTGACGATCCAGGACCGGGCAAAGGATCTGATCAAGTCGGGCGGAGAGTGGATTTCCTCCATCGACCTGGAGAATGCCGCCCTCTCGCATCCCGGCATCGCCAATTGCGCCGCGATTGGTGTGGCGCATCCGAAATGGGACGAACGGCCCATCCTCGTCGCCGTCGCGGCGGGCGAGGACAAACCCACCCTGGACGAGATCCGCGACCACATGGAAACGCAATTCGCCAAGTGGCAGCTGCCGGACGATATCGTCTGGGTCGCCGAACTGCCGCTGACCGCCACCGGCAAGGTCTCCAAGCTGAACCTGCGCAAGGAACTGGACGGTTACCAGCACCCGGAGTTGCGCGAGACCGCCTGAACGGATCCGGTCGGGGCGACGCGGTTCCGGCCCCCGTCATTCTCACCACCCTTGCGGGGGCCGGCGTGGTCCGGCCCCTCTTGCATCTGCCCCGCACGGCGCCCCCGCTTGACCCCGCGTCCGGAAAGTCGGAGGGAGGGCAGGCAGCCGAGGAGCGCCCAGATGACCCCAGCAGAATCCCCTACCCGCAATCCCGGCGCGCTGAAAGCCGCCGGGCTGGTGATCATGGCGATGTTTCTCATCGTGATCTCCGACGCGGCGGGCAAGGAGCTGACGGCAACCGGGTTCGAACCGCTGTTCGTGGCCTGGGTCCGCTTTGCCCTCGGGGCGCTGCTGGTGCTGCCGCTCAGCGGGTTGATCTGGTCGGAACTGGCGCTGCTGCGCGACTGGCGGCTGTGGCTGCGCGCGGCACTGATCGTGGGTGGCATCGGCTTCATCCTGACGGCACTGCGCACGGAACCCATTGCCAATGTCTTTGGCGGGTTCTTCATCAGCCCGGTCGCGGCCTTCGTGCTGTCGGCGCTGCTGCTGGGGGAGCGGGTCACGGTCGCCCGCGCGGTTCTGCTGGCGGTGGGCTTTGCCGGGGTGCTGCTGGTGGTCAAACCGGGATTCGGGATGCGCCCCGGCATGGGGTTCGCCGTGCTGGCGGGGTGCTGTCACGGTGGTTACCTGGTCGCGACGCGATGGGTGGCCGGCGAGATGCGGCCCCGGTTCCTGGTGCTGTCACAGCTGATGATCGGCGCGCTGATCCTGGCCGCACCCGGCCTGGCCACCCTGCCCGCCGCCGTCGATACGCGGGACATGGCATTGCTGAGCTTCAGCGCGGCAGGCTCGGCCCTGGGCAACGTGCTGCTGGTACTGGCCGCGCGGGTTCTGCCGGCCGGGTTGATCGCGCCGCTGATCTATTCGCAGTTGGTCAGCGCGATGATCGTGGGATTCGCCGCCTTCGGGGAATTTCCCGACGGCCTGGCCCTGGCGGGGATCGCCATCATACTGGCCACCGGCGCCGGATCGCTGTGGTACGGTGCGCGGGGTCGATAATCCGCGCGGGCCCGGTCATCCCGGCTATCTGTCATCGGGGATGACCGGTGCGGCTGACGCGGCGCGAAACCTCTCGCCCCATTTTCCAGCAGCCCGCAGGCGGCCCCCCCCTCACATCGTGTCGGCAGGGCGACCCAGGGCGTTGATCCCGGCCAGCAGGGTGTTCAGATCGGGGCTGTCGGGATGCACCCCGGCCTCCACCTGGCGCTGCGCGGTCTCCCAGGCGGCCGTGGCCTCTTGCAATCGCCGGGCACCCATCTCGGTCAGAACAAGGATCTTCTTGCGACGGTCGGCCGGGTCGCTTTTGGCGGCGACAAGCCCGCCACGTTCCAGCGGCATCAACCCCCGCGACAGGGCGGATTGGTCCATCTCCATCTGGTCGGCGATTCGCTGCACCGTGGGCGCGGACAGGGTGCGGATGCTGGTCATGATCGCGAATTGCGACACGGTCAGCCCGTGGGCTGCCAACTCGGCATCGTAGATGGCGCCCAATCGCCGCGAGGCACGGCGCACGGCAAGGCAGTAGCAGGGCGCGGACAATAGCGAATCCACATCCGCATCTTGGGTTTCGGCCCCCGGCGTCTGCCGGGCAGCGGGAGGAATGGGGTTCATCATTTTCACGACTCTTGACCAGACACGCATGACCCATGCGCACACATTGGGCGAAAGACTACACCACCCACCGACACGACCCAAGCACCCCCTGCCCCCGCCGGTGGAGGATTGCCGATCTTCGCCGCCCCATGGCCACCCATGGCCACCCCAGGCGCGGGCGACGGAACGAAAACGGCCCCGCCAGGGCGGAGCCGTCGTTCCTTCGGACCTGTCGCGGGCCGTCAGCCCGGACTTGGCCCCACCCCGGCTTGCGCCGGGTCAGACCTCCAGCCATTCGGACCGGATGTCGTCGCGCGTCTTGAACTCTTCCGGCGTGCCGGAATAGACGATCTCCCCGTGGCCCATGACATAGACGCGGCTGGCGATGCGCAGCGCGATGGAGAGCTTCTGCTCCACCAGCAGGATCGACACGCCGGAGCTGGCGATCTCCGCGATCATGTCACCGACCTGCTGCACGATCTTGGGGGCCAACCCCTCTGTCGGCTCGTCGATGATGATCAGTTCGGGGTCGCCCATCAGCGTGCGGCACATGGTCAACATCTGCTTTTCCCCACCCGAAAGGACACCCGCCATATTGTCGGCGCGCGATTTCAGGTTGGGGAACATCTCCAGCATCTGGTCGATCGTGTACTTGCCGGGCTTGCGCGTGTCCTTCACCCCCAGGGCCAGGTTCTGGCGTACCGTCATCGTCGGAAAGATATCCCGGCTTTCGGGGACATAGCCCAGCCCCAACCGGGCGATCTTGTGGTTGGGCAGGCCGGAAATCTCCTGCCCCTTGAACGTCACGGTGCCCACTGGCGCGACTTCGCCCATGATCGCCTTGGCGGTGGTGGACCGCCCGACGCCGTTGCGACCCAGCAGGGCGATGACCTCGCCCGGCATGATCTCCATGTTGACGCCGTTCAGGACGTGGGATTTGCCGTAATAGGCGTGCAGATCCTTGACCGACAGCATCGGGGTGCCAGCACTCATGCGCCTTCTCCTTCCAGTTCGTCGGCTTCCTCGCCCAGGTAGGCCTCCCGCACGCGGGGGTCGCCCCGGATTTCCGATGGCTTGCCGGTGGCGATGATCTCTCCGTAGACGAGGACCGAGATGCGATCCGCCAACCCGAAGACGACGCCCATGTCATGTTCCACGATCAGCAGGGTCTTGCCCTTGCTGGCCATCTCGATCAGCGCCACGGCGCGGTCGGTTTCCGAATGGCTCATCCCGGCGGTCGGTTCGTCCAGCAGGATGACATCGGCACCGCCCGCGATGGTGATCGCGATTTCCAGCGTCCGCTGATCGGCATAGGGCAGCAGGGCGGCAGGCAGGTTGGCCTTTTCCAGCAGACCGACCTCATTCAGGATATGCGCGGTCTTTTCCTGCACCTCCTTCAGATTGCCGATGTTGCGCCAGAAGGAATAGCCGTAGCCCATGGAGTGCAGCACGCCGCAGCGCACATTTTCCCGCACCGTCATGTTGGTGAAGATGTTCGAGACCTGGAACGACCGGGACAGGCCCATCCGGTTGATCTCGAACGGTTTGAGGCCGGAAACGCGCTGCCCGTTCAGGTTCACCTCTCCCTCTGTCAGGGAGTAGAGGCCCGAAATCAGGTTGAACAGGGTCGATTTCCCGGCCCCGTTCGGCCCGATGATCGCGTGCTTTTCCCCCGGCGCGACATCCAGGTTCACACCCTGGATGATCTTTGCCGGGCCAAAGCTTTTGCGGACATTGCGCAATTGCAGGGCGGGCGTGGTCATGTGCTCACCTCCTCGTCTTTGCGGTTCAGATGGCGCATGAACAGCACCCCGGCCGCCAGCGGAACGATACCCAGGAACCAGGTCAGGACGCTGCCCGGTGCCAGTTCGATACCGAAGGGATGGAAGACCTCTCCGTAGCCTTCCGAATAGCGGAAGGAGACTTCGACGATCACGATGACGGACAGGGTGATCAGCAGCAATGCCACGCCCCGTTTCAGCCAATCCACCAGAACCGCGCTACGATCCGCAGAGCGCAGGCCGTTCCAGGCGCCAAAGACCAGGCCCGCGATACCGTTGGGCGCGAACATCACCACCCCGATGAACAGGATCCCCATGTAGAGAAGCCAGCCCATGGTGAAATCGGACAGGTTCGACTGCATGTAGGTCATCAGGACAGCGCCCATGATCGGACCGGCGAAGTAGCGGATACCGCCGACGTAGGTGGCGATCAGGATCGCGCCCGACGGGATCAGGGACAGGTTTTCCGGAGTGAAGATCTCGTCCTGGACGGCGGACATGCCGCCCGCCATGCCGGCAAAGGCCCCGGCGAAGATGAAGACGAGATAACGCACACGCTCCGGGTTGTAACCGACAAAGGCGACCCGTTCGGGATTGTCGCGCGACGCTTCGGACAGGCGGCCCAGCGGGGTGCGGGTAAAGGCATAGGTGCCCAGCACGCCGATGAAGGTCCAGAAGGCGATGAACCAGTAGACTTCATCCACCGGACCCAGCGACAGGCCCAGGAATTCCGGCCCCGTCATGCGGTCCCCGGAAATCCCCATCTCGCCGCCGAACAGGCTGTCGAACATGAAGCCCGCCGCCGCGACCAGTTCGGCCACACCAAGGGAGATCATGGCAAAGGGGGTGCCGGATCGCCGACAGGAGGGCCAGCCGATCACCGCGCCCGCCAGCGCCCCGGCCCCGAACCCGAAGGCCGGCAGGGAGAAGACGGGGATGACGGACCAGACGCCTTCGGCATCGCCGATCCAGTTCATCACGTGAACCGCGAAATACCCGCCAAGCCCCATATAGACGGCATGGCCGAACGACAGCAGCCCGGCCTTGCCCAGCAGCATGTTGAAGCTGAGCGCAAAGACGATGGTGATGCCCATGTGGTTCAGCAGCGTCACCGTGGTCCGGGACGGGCCGAAGAACGGGATCACGATCAGCAGCAGGGCAAACAGGATGAACGGGACGACGCGTTGGCGGAATTTCTCGGACCGGCTGGGTTCGAGGGCCGCGTAATCAATGGTGGTATCGGTCATATCTCACGGTCTCCCATCAGGCCGCGCGGCCGCACGAAGAGGATCAGCACGAGCAGCAGGAAGGGCAGCATCGGCGCCATGGAGGCGATGGTGATCTCGCCCACCTCGGAGGTCGGGGACAGCCCGAGGAAGCCGAAGATATCCGCCAGCGAGGCATTGACCGAAACCGCTGCCGTTTGCAGTAGCCCGATCAGCATCGCGGCGATGAACGCCCCTTCGAGAGATCCAAGCCCGCCGACCACGACCACCACGAAGACGATCGGTCCCATCTGTACCGCCATCGCCGGATCGGTCAGGAAGTAGTTGCCGCCGATCACACCGGCCAGACCGGCCAGCGCACAGCCTGCGCCAAAGACCAGCATGAAGATGCGCGGCACGTTGTGGCCCAGATGGCCGACCATGTGCGGATGCGTCAGCGCCGCCTGGATGATCATCCCGGCGCGCGTCTTCTTCAGCAGGTACCACAGCGAGGTCAGCATCAGCACCGCGATCAGGATGATGAAGATCCGGTAGGCCGGGTAATTCGCGCCGTAAAGAGAGAACAGCGTGAAATCCAGCGCCTCGGGAACCTGGTAATTGACCGAGGTCCGGCCCCAGATGATCTTGACCACCTCGTCGATCAGGTAGGCCAGCCCGAAGGTGAACAGCAATTCGGCCACATGCCCGTTGGCATGGACCTTGCGCAGCCCCCATCGTTCGACGGCCATGCCCACGAGACCGGCGAAGACCGGCGCGAACAACAGCGCGAACCAGAAGTTCGTCACCCCCATGATCGTATATGCGAAATATGCGCCCAGCATGTAGAAGCTGGCATGCGCGAAGTTCAGAACCCCCATCATCGAGAAGATGAGGGTCAGCCCGCTCGACAGCATGAACAGCAACAAGCCGTAGATGATGCCGTTGAGCAGGGAGAAAACCACCGTTTCCATCAATGTCCCCTTGCGTAGCTGGTCAAAGGGGCGCCACGACCGACGACCGTGACGCCCCCTGTTCCAGTTCTATGATTTGGCCGCTGGCCGGATTACTCCGGACGCTCCATTTCACAGGTGGTCGGTTGTTCGGCTTTGGCCGCCTCGACCATGCCGTTCTCCACCAGGTTCCAGCCCAATTCGACGTTGTCGACGTTGTAGCGGTAATCGTCCGACACCGTGGAGATATAGAGGTTCTGCTGTGCCTGGTGATCCTCGGCCCGCATGGTGACGGGACCGTAGGCGGACTCGACGGTCAGGCCTTCCATGGCTTTGGCGACGGCGATCGGATCGTTGCTGCCGGCCTTCTCGGCGGCGGCCGCCAGCATGTCGATCGCGACAAAGGCCCGGTGGTAGTAATAGTCGTAATCGGGGAACCGTTCCTTGTATTCCTCGATCAGGGCGTATTGCTCATCCGTGGACTCCAGGTCGGTCAGACCCTCGGTCACCTGGTACAGCGTGTCGATCGCACCATCACCCAGCGCCGCAACAGCCCCAAGGGAACCGCCGTAGAACGTCAGGTAGGGGATTTCGGATCCCGAATCAGACGCGGCCTTGACCAGCAGGGTCATGTCCTGACCCCAGTTGCCGGTGATCACGGCATCCGCTTCGGAGGAAATGATCTTCTGCACGTAGGGGGTGAAATCCTTCACCTTTGCCAGCGGGTGCAGTTCGTTGCCGACGATCTCGATATCCGGGCGTTTTTCCGCCAATTGGCTTTCGGCGGCCCCCGCAACGGCTTCGCCGTGCACGTAGTCCTGGCCGATCAGGTAGACCTTCTTGATGTCTTCCTGCGACGCGATCCAGTCGGTAATGGCCGCCATTTTCATGTCGGTATGCGCATCGAAGCGGAAATGCCAGAAAGAGCACATGTCATTGGTGAAGTCCGGGGTCACCGCGGCATAGTTGAAGAACAGGACTTCCTCGCCCGGGTTCCGCTTGTTGTGCTTGTTCACCGCGTCGATGATCGCGGCGGCCACGGACGAACCGTTGCCCTGGAAGATGTAGCGCACGCCGCTGTCGATGGCCTTTTGCAGCTGCACCAGCGATTCCTTGGGGCTGACCTTGTTGTCATAGCCTGTCAGAACGACCTCCTCGCCGTTCAGGCCGCCCTTTTCGTTCAGCTTCTCGATCTGGATCTGAAACGACAGATACGCGGATTCACCGGACGAACCCATGGGGCCCGACAGCGGATCAATGAATGCGACCTTCACTTCTGCCATGGCTGCCGACATGGCACCAACAGAGACGGCGGCCGCAAGCGCGGCAGTCTTTACAAGTTTCATGATTTTCCTCCCGTTTTCCGATTGACCGATGGTTCCCGGTCGCACGTAGTGAAACGATAGAAAGACAGGCCACCCCTCCTTGTCAAGCGTGCAGTGAAATTCTATTCTGCATTGCAAAACATCACCGTTGGGGAGGAACGGAATGTCACAACTTTCGGACGATTCCGGCCAGTCGGCCGCAGGAATCGCAGAATGGATCACGCAGAATTGCCCTGAAAAGCTTCGCTCCCAGCCTGCGCGGAACCGCGATATCTGCTGGGGCGGCAAGCGGTGGACCTTTTCCTCCGAGGAACAGCGAATCTGGCTGGAGAACGCCGCCGCCGCCGGGCTGACCGCCCCGCGCTGGCCGCAGGCCTATGGCGGTGCCGGGCTGACCCGAGAGCAGGAAAAGGGTTTTCGGGAAGCCATGTCCCGGCTGAATGCCCCCAGCCCGCTGGAAAGCTTCGGGTTGTGGATGCTGGGCCCGGCCCTGCTGGAGTTCGGCACCGAAGAACAGAAACGTCATTTCCTGCCGCAGATCACGCGCGGTGAAATCCGCTGGTGTCAGGGCTATTCCGAACCGGGCGCCGGGTCTGACCTGGCCTCGGTCCAGACCCGGGCCGAGGATATGGGCGATCACTGGCTGGTCAACGGATCCAAGATCTGGACCTCCTACGCCAACCATGCCGACTGGATCTTTGCGCTGGTCCGCACCGACCGCGACGCGGCCAAGCACCTGGGCATCTCCTTCATGCTGATCGACATGGAAAGCGAAGGCGTCACCACCAAGCCGATCACCCTGATCTCCGGCACCTCCGTCTTCTGCGAGACCTTCTTCGACAACGTGAAGGTGCCCAAAAGCTACGGAGAAAACATCCCCGCGCAGGTCGGCCAGATCAACCGTGGCTGGGACGTGGCCAAGCATCTGCTGACCCACGAACGCGAGATGATCGGCGGTGGCGGATCGGGCGCCGCAGGCGGCATCCTGGGCGGCCGCTCCCTGGGGGAGTTCATGGGCAACCTGGCGCCCGAAGTGCTGGACGAACCGGTGATCCGCGCCCAGGCGATGGAGCTGGAGATCGACAGCCTGGCCATGGGCATGACCCTGGAACGGTACAAGGACATGGCGAAACAGGGCGGGGTCGGCAATGCCTCTGCCATGCTGAAATACATGGGAACGGAGCTGAACAAGCGCCGGTACGAGCTGCTGATGTCCGCCACCGGAAGCGAGGGGACGGATTGGGACGGCGCCCATGGCGTGCTGGCCCCGGAATGGCTTCGGACCAAGGCCAATTCGATCGAGGGCGGCACCAGCGAAGTGATGCTGGACATCCTGTCCAAACGCGTTCTCGAACTGCCCTCCAAATAAGGAAGCCGGACCATGAGCAGCCTTCTTCTGACCGAAGACGAAACCATGCTGCGCGATGCCGCGCGCGGCTTTCTCGACGAGGCAAGTCCCGTCTCCGCCCTGCGCGCCAACCGCGATGCCGGACGTCCGCACGATCCCGGCCTGTGGCGCGAAATGGCGCAGATGGGCTGGACCGGAGTTCTGGTGCCCGAAGCGCAAGGCGGGTCCGACATGGGCCATCGCGCCGCAGGCATCCTGTCCGGCGAGATGGGCCAGACCCTTGCGGCGGCGCCGTTCATCTCCACCGCCGTGATCGCCGCGACGGCGCTGCGGCAGGCGGCGGGTGACCGGCTGGCCGATATCGCAGGCGGCGCCGTGACCTATGCGCTGGCCGTGGACGAAGGGCCCAAGCACGCCCCCGCCCGCAGCACGATGAAGGCCGAACGCGCGGGCAACGGGTTCCGCCTGTCGGGGCGCAAGTGCTTTGTCGCCGACGGCGGCAGCGCGGATCGGCTGCTGGTGCTGGCCCGGACGGCGGGCACGCCGGGAGAGGACGCGGGCCTGACCTTGTTCGACATTGACGCCGCCCGCGCCGGGTTGGAACGCCACCGCCGCGACACCGTGGACAGCCGCGACCACGCCGACATCGACTTTGACGGGGTGCAGGCCACGGGCGAGGACGTTGTGGGCGAGGTGGACGGCGGCCTGTCCGCCCTGGCCCGCGCGCTGGACGCCGGGCGCGCCGCGCTGTCAGCGGAACTGGCGGGCCTGTCCGCCGGGGCCTTTGCCATGACCACCGGCTACCTCAAGGAGCGCAAGCAGTTCGGCCGCACCATCGGCTCGTTCCAGGCGCTGCAACACCGCGCCGCGCATCTTTGGTCGGAGATCGAGGTGACGGCCAGCGCGATCGCCAATGCCGGCCGCGTGCTGGACGAGGCCCCCGACGCCGCCGAACTGGCGGTCTCCGTCGCCAAGGCCCGCGCTACGGCCACCGCGAAACTGGCGGTCAGCGAAGGGGTGCAGATGCATGGCGGCATCGGCATGACCGATGAATTCGACATGGGGTTCTTCATGAAACGCGCCCGCGTGGGCGCGGAATGGCTGGGCGATTACGGTTTTCACGCCGCGCGCGTCGCGGCGGCCCGGGGGTTCTGACACCGGATCGGATCGGCGCGTCGTGGCAGGAGGCCGGGGCGCGCCCGTGTAATTTTGGATATTTCGAGGGGGAGGCTGCGCATGGCGACCATGACGCGGGAAGAGTTCGAGGCAAGCGTGGGCAAGGAAATCGGCGTCTCGCGCTGGTTCGACGTCACGCAGGAGCGGATCGACCAGTTTGCCGACTGCACCGGCGATCACCAGTTCATCCATGTCGACCCGGAGGCGGCCAAGGCCACGCCCTTCGGAACCACAATCGCGCACGGGTTCCTGACCCTGTCGATGTTGTCGGCGATGGTCTATGACATTCCGACCATGGAAGGCGTGACCATGGGTGTGAACTACGGGATGAACCGGATGCGCTTTGTCTCCCCGGTGCCGTCGGGCAGCCGGATCCGGGGCCGTTTTGTCCTTGCGAAATTCGAGGAGATCCGCCCCGGCGAGGTGCAGACCACCATGGCCGTCACCGTCGAGATCGAGGGCCAGGAGAAACCCGCGATGGTCGCCGAATGGCTCGGTCGTCGCTATTTCGCGGAGGCCACGGCATGAGCAGCACAATCCGTTTTGATGGCCGGGTCGCCATCGTCACCGGCGCGGGCGTAGGTCTGGGGCGCAGCCATGCGCTGGGCCTGGCCGCACGCGGCTGCAAGGTCGTGGTGAATGACCTTGGTGTCGCCACCGACGGCACCGGCCAGTCCAGCGAGGCGGCCCGCGCCGTCGTCGCGGAAATCGAGGCGGCGGGCGGCGAGGCCATGGCCCATGGCGCCAATGTCACCGATCCTGATCAGGTGCAGGACATGGTGGATCAGGCCATTGCCCGCTGGGGCAAGGTCGATATTCTGGTCTGCAACGCGGGCATTTTGCGCGACAAGACCTTTGCCAAGATGGAGTTGGACGACTTCCGCAGGGTTCTGGACGTGCATCTGATGGGCTCGGTCGTGCCGACCAAGGCGCTGTGGGAGCATTTCCGCCAGAACGGTTACGGACGGATCGTCTATACCACCTCTGCCTCAGGGCTGTACGGCAATTTCGGACAGTCGAATTACGGCGCGGCCAAGACCGCTGTTGTGGGGCTGATGAATGTGCTGGTGCAGGAAGGTCAGAAATACGACATCCGCGCCAACGTCCTGGCCCCCACCGCCGCCACCCGCATGACCGAAGGGTTGTTGCCCGATCAGGTGATGGAGTTGCTGGGCCCCGAAACCATCACCCCCGGCCTGCTGACGCTGGTGCACGAAGACGCGCCGAACCGGATGATTCTGGGCGCGGGCGGTGGCTGTTTCGCCGAAACCCGCATCTACGAGACCCCCGGCGTCGCCTTTGCCGATGACGAGCTGGACCCCGACACCATCGCCGCCCGCATGGCGGAGATCCGCGCGGAGGAGGGGCAGGAGATCATGCCCGGTGCCTTTGCCCAGACCACGAAATACGCCCGCATGGCCGCCCGTCGGCGCGGGATCGACCTGCCCGACGAGGGCTGAACCGGAAACTGACCAGAAGGAATACCAAAATGCGTGACGCAGTGATCGTCTCCACCGCGCGCACCCCGATCGGCAAGGCCTTTCGCGGCGCGTTCAACAACACCCAGGCGCAGGAACTGATCGGCCATGCCGTAAAGCACGCCGTCTCCCGCGCCGGTCTGGACGGGTCCGAAATTCAGGACAGCGTGATCGGCTGCGCGATTCAGCAGGGCTCCACCGGTGGCAACATCGGCCGTCAGGCGGTGATCCGTGCCGGCCTGCCCGACACCATCGCCGGCATGTCGCTGGACCGTCAATGTGCCTCTGGCATGATGGCGATCGCCACGGCGGCCAAACAGGTTGTGCATGACGGCATGCAGGTCTGCATCGGCGGCGGCGTGGAAAGCATCTCTCTTGTGCAGAACCAGAACATCCGCACCGACCGCGCCCGCGACGAATGGATCAAGGAGCACAAGCCCGAGCTTTACATGACCATGCTGGAAACCGCCGAGATCGTGGCCGATCGCTACGGTGTCACCCGCGAGGAGCAGGACGAATACTCCCTGCGGTCCCAGCAGCGCACCGCTGCGGCGCAGGAGGCCGGCAAGTTCGATGACGAGATCGTGCCGCTGACCTCCACCATGGGCGTGATGAACAAGGAGACCAAGGAGATCACCTTCAAGGAGGTGACCCTGGACAAGGACGAAGGCAACCGCCCCTCCACCACGCTGGACGGTCTGCAATCGCTGCAACCGGTGTTCAAGGACGGCCAGCGCGTCAAGGAAGGCAAGTTCATCACCGCAGGGAATGCCTCCCAGCTGTCCGACGGGGCCTCTGCCTCCGTGATCATGGAAGCGAAGGAAGCCGAGAAGCGCGGCCTGCAACCGCTGGGCCGCTACATCGGCGTGATGGCCGCCGGCCTGAACCCCGATGAAATGGGCATCGGTCCGATCTATGCGGTGCCGAAGCTGCTGGAAGCACACGGGCTGAAAATGGATGACATCGGCCTGTGGGAACTGAACGAGGCCTTTGCCTGTCAGGTTCTGCAATCGGCCAAGGTGCTGGGCATCGACCACGACATCCTGAACGTCAACGGCGGCGCCATCTCCGTCGGCCACCCCTATGGCATGTCCGGCGCCCGGATGGTCGGCCACGCGCTGATCGAGGGCAAGCGGCGCGGTGTCAAATACGTCGTCTGCACCATGTGCGTCGGCGGCGGCATGGGCGCGGCGGGCCTGTTCGAAGTCCTGTAACCCCTGCCGTGACACGCTGACAGAAGATCCCGGCCCCGCGCCGGGATCTTTCCGAAGGAAAGGCGCCCATGCCCACACTCTACCTCATCCGTCACGGTCAGGCGTCGTTCGGCGCCGCCGATTACGACGTCCTGTCGGAAGTCGGTCACGAACAGGCCGGTGCCCTTGGCCATTGGTTCGCCGAACAGGGCATCCTCCCCGACCTTGTCGCCCATGGCAGCCTGCGCCGCCAGAAGGAGACCCTGGCCGGGATCCTGCGCGGCATGGACCGGCAATTGCAGCCCGAGGAACATCCCGGCCTGGACGAATACGATTTCGGCGGTCTGCTGAAGGCGAAATATGCCGCCGGGGGCGAACCCGAGGGCATGATGACCGATCACAAAAGCCACTTTCGCACCCTGCGCCACACCGTGGCCGAATGGCAGCGCGACGAGATCCCGAACCCGCCCGAAACATGGGCGCAGTTCACCACCCGCGTCGATGACGCCTGCCGCGCCCTGATGCGCGAAGGCGTGGAAACGGTCTTCGCCGTGTCCTCCGGCGGGGCGATTTCGCAGGCGATTTCCGCCTTGCTGGAAACGCCGGGCGTGCATCAGACCAAAATGCAGTTGCAGATGAAGAACACGGCGGTGAACCGCATCGTGTTCACCCCGCGATCAACCTATTTCCACGGCTTCAACGAGACGCCGCACATCACGGCGGCCAATGCCGGCCGCCTGCTGACCTACGCCTGAAAGAGACGAGATGAGCACCGAGGATCCGACCAAACTGAACACCACGGCCGTCGCGGCGTGGCTCAAGGACAACCTGCCCGGCTTCGAAGGCCCGATCGAGGCCGAAAAATTCAACGTCGGCCAGTCCAACCCCACCTTTCGGTTGATCACGCCCGGCCACCGCTACGTGCTGCGGCGCAAACCGCCCGGTGTGCTGCTGAAATCGGCCCATGCCGTGGACCGCGAGTTCCGCGTGCAGAAGGCGTTGTATGACACCGACGTGCCGGTGGCGAAGGTGCATGTGCTGTGCGAGGACGAGGATGTCATCGGCTCCATGTTCTACGTTATGGACGAGGTGGATGGCCGCAATTTCAACCTGCCCAACCTGCCGGAACTGGCTGTCTCCGACCGTTGGGCTGTCCATGACGAGATGTCGCGCGTGCTGGCCGCCATCCACGGCGTCGATCTGGACGCGGCCGGCCTGTCCGATTACGGCCCGGCCGGGAATTACTACGAACGCCAGATCGGCCGCTGGACCAAGCAATACCGCGCCTCGGAAACCGACACGATCCCCGCGATGGACGACCTGATCGAATGGCTGAACGCCAACATCCCCGCCGATGACGGGCTGCGCACCCTGGCGCATGGCGATTACCGCATCGACAACCTGCTGTTCGAAAAGGGCAAGCCCAATATCGCCGCCGTGCTGGATTGGGAGCTGTCGACCACCGGCCATCCCTATGCCGACGTGGCCGCCGTGATCATGCAATGGTCCATGCCCGCAGGCCCCGACACGCGCGGGCTGGCCGGGATCGACCGCCGCGCCGAGGGTCTGATGACGGATGACGAATTCGTCGCCAGTTATTGCAAACGGGCGGGCATCGACGGGATCGACCGCTTTGGCTTCTACCTGGCCTTCGCGTTCTTCCGCATGGCCGGTATCATTCAGGGCGTCTACAAGCGCGCGCTGGACGGCAATGCCTCCAACCCCGAACGGGCCAAGCAGATGGGCGCCGCCGTTCCCCGCTTTGCCGAAGCGGGGCTGAAAGCCGCGCGGACGGTATGACCATGATGCAGGACATGCCCCCGATCGATCCCGCACTGGTCGAAGATCCCTACCCCTTTCAACAGCATATGGGCGCGCGCATCACCGGCTGGTCCGAAGGGTACGCCCGGTTCGAACTGCCGATGGAGGGGTTTCTGATGAACCGCTACGGCATCCTGCATGGCGGGGTGCATTCGGTCATGGCGGATACCTGCATGGGGTATTGTGGCTGCTATACCGGCGACCTGGCGAACCGCAAGCTGGCGATGACGCTGAACCTGTCGGTCAATTTCTTGTCCCAGCCCAAGGGCAAGGTCCTGATCGCCGAGGGGCGCCAGACCGGCGGCGGGGCGAAGACGTTTTTTGCCGAAGCACTGATTTCGGACGATCTGGGCACCGAGATCGCCCGCGCCACCGGCGTCTTCCGCGTCCGCGCGGCAAGCTGACCCACGCACCCGGCCCCTGTCGCATGGGGGCCGGGGCATCGGACGCCCCAGCCCTGCCCCCCCCGGATGTCGGACGATGGCCCATCGCGTGATCCGCCCCCGCCGATCTTCGCCCCCGCCCGTCTTCGCGCCCCAAAGGCCCCGGCCCGGCGCTCCGCTCTAGGTCGCGGTGGGGAACAGAGGCTCCACCCGGAAACCCGCCGGGATGGCGCTGTCGTCCTCCTCCAGCAGCAGCGCCGCCATGGCATGGGCAATGCCGGGCGCCATGCCGAACCCGATCTTGAACCCGCCATTGGCGATGAAATGGCCGGGCCGCCCGGGCCAATGGCCCAACACCGGCGCGCGGGTCCGCGCACGCGGGCGCATCCCGGCCCAGCGTTCGATCACCGGCGCATCGCGCAGGGCGGGCACGGCGGCACGGGCAGCGGCGATCACCCCGTCCAGCAGCCCATCCGGCGCGGCGGAGGCAAAGTCCCGCTCGCTGGTCGATCCGATGGCGGTGGTGCCGTCGACATGGGGGATCACATGTACCCCACCGGCGAATATCTGCGGCAGCGCGGCGGCATCGTGGCGCAGCAGGGCCGCCTGGCCCTTGATCGGGACGCCGATCTGGCGGCCGGCGTGGCGGCTCAGCTCGACCAGGCCGGGGGCGCCGGTGGCGTGCAGCACAGCGCCCTCCTCCGCCCCGTCGCCAAGGACGCGCACGCCCCGCACGGCCAGCGCCGCCACCAGCGCCGCGCAAGCCAGGCGCGGGTGCAGTCGGGCCGTCATCGTGTCATGCACCAGAAACCCCGACGGGCTGTCGGGACGCCACGCGCCCGGCGCCTCGGCCGCCGCGATGACCTGCCAGGTGGCGCGCCCCTGCCACAGCTCTGCCGCCGTCGCGCAGCGGGCGCGGGCCAGCTCCACCGCCGCCGCATCCGCCAGCGGCTGCAACCGGCCCGACCGCAGGTAGCCGGCGGACTGCCCTCCCGCCGTCTCCACCCCGTCCCAGAAGGCGGTTGCGGACAGCAGGCTGTCCAGCTGGAACGCCTTCTTCTCGTTCCAGTTCTCCGGCACATGGGGGGCCAGCGCGCCCACCACCCCGCCCGACGATCCCGCCCCCGGCCCGGCCGGGTCGATCACCCGCACCCGCGCACCGCGCTGCACCAATGCCCAGGCGCAGGACAGGCCCAGGATTCCCGCGCCGCGCACGGTCACGTCCACGCTTGTCATTTCGGCTGTGCCCCCTCATGGTCGCCCCGATCATCACAGCCCTAGAGGAAAGCCCGATGCAGGGCCAGCCACCCGATCTGACGTGGAAAGACGGCGATGTTCCCGTCGCCACCCGGTTCGACGACCCCTATTTCAGCCTTCAGGACGGGCTGGCAGAAACGCGGCACGTCTTTCTGGACGGCAATGACCTGCCGGCACGATTCCACCCCGGATTTCACATCGCGGAGCTGGGGTTCGGCACCGGGCTGAACCTGCTGACCGCCTGGCACGCCTGGCGGCAGGCGGGGATCGCGGGGCCGCTGCGGTTCACCACGTTCGAAGCCTTCCCGATGGCACCCGCCGATGTCAGGCGCGCCCGCGCCGCCTTTCCGGGGCTGGCGGCGGAAATCGCGGCGCTGGCCCCGCATCTGGACGCGGCGCGGATCACCCTGCCCGGGCTGGAGTTCCGCATGGTGGAGGGCGACGCCCGCCAGACCCTGCCCGACTGGGATGGCGCGGCGGATGCCTGGTTCCTTGACGGGTTCTCTCCCGCCAGGAACCCCGAGCTGTGGGAGGCCCCGCTGTTGCAGGCGGTGCACGACCACACCGCGCCGGGCGGTACCGCCGCCACCTATACCGCTGCCGGTTTTGTCAGGCGCGGGCTTGCAGAGGCAGGGTTTGAAGTTGACCGGACACCGGGATACGGGCGGAAGCGACACATGACACGGGCGCGGCGCAGATGACCGAACAGAACCAGAAGGCCGGGATCCTGCTGATGGTGATCACCACGGTGATCTTCGCGGTGCAGGACGGCATTTCCCGGCATCTCGCCGGAGAATACAACGTGCTGATGGTGGTGATGATCCGCTACTGGTTCTTTGCCGCTTTCGTCATCACCGTCGCGGGGCGCAAGGCCGGCGGGATCGTCAACGCCGCGCGCACCTCGCAACCGGGCGTGCAGATCTTTCGCGGCGCTCTGCTGGCAGCGGAGGTTTGCGTGATGATCGCCGCCTTCACCCTGCTGGGGCTGGTGGAAAGCCACGCGGTCTTTACCTGTTATCCGCTGCTGGTGGCGGCGCTGTCGGGCCCGGTGCTGGGCGAACATGTCGGCTGGCGGCGCTGGCTGGCGATCGCCGTCGGCTTTGTCGGCGTGCTGATCATCCTGCAACCCGGCCGGGGCGTGTTCGCGGTGGAGGCCATCGTGCCACTGGCCGCCGCGCTGATGTTCGCGCTGTATGGCCTGCTGACGCGGTTCGTGGCGCGGCGCGACAGCTCGGCCACCTCGTTCTTCTGGACCGGGGTCGTGGGCTGCGTCTGCCTGACCGCGGCAGGCATCTGGTACTGGGAGCCGATGACCGGCCCGGACTGGATCTGGATGGCGGTGCTGTGCGTCACCGGAGCCACCGGGCATTACACGCTGATCCGCTGCTATGAACTGGCAGAGGCGAGCGCGGTGCAGCCTTTTGCCTATCTTCAACTGGTCTTTGCCTCCGCGATCGGGCTGCTGGTCTTTGGCGAGACGATCCGCAACAACGTCGCGTTGGGGGCGGTGCTAATCGTCGGCGCGGGTCTCTTCACGCTCTGGCGGGAGCGTCAGAACGCTTGATCCCTTGAGCTCCTCGGAGAAGGGGACCGGCAGCGGGTCACGGCCCAGCCGGGCGCGGTAGACCGGCAGGCTTTCGGCGACGCGCTGGACATAGTTGCGGGTCTCGCGAAAGGGGATGTGTTCGATCCAGTCGACCACGTCCACGACGGAGGATCGCGGATCGCCGTAAAGCTCCATCCAGCGCAGCGGCCGACCCGGCCCGGCGTTGTACCCGGCGGAGACCAGCACCACATTGCCGTCGAACCGCGCGCCCAGCTGCGCCAGGTAGGCCGATCCCAGCCGCGCGTTATAGGCCCAGTCGCCCAGCACATCGGCCGCGTCATGGGTCACGCCCAGATCGCGCGCCACGTCGCGCGCGGTGCCCGGCATCAGCTGCATCAACCCGCCCGCGCCGACATGGCTGGTCACTCCCGGGTCGAATTCGCTTTCGCGGCGGGCGATGGCCAGGGCCATTTCGGGCGCGACGGGCAGGTCCATGTCGCGCATCGGGTGCAGGGCGTAGTAATGGCGCGGCAGGACGATGCCGCGCTTGGCCCCCTCCTTGCCCAGCATGACCTCAAGATGCGGTTCCCCCATGTCTTCCAGCATCGCGCCCAGACCGGCCAGCTCTGCCTCCGGCAGAGCCTCCGCCAGGTGCATCAGGAACCGTTCCCCCAGGTTGCGCTGCCCGGCGGCGATCAACAGGCTGCCCGCCGTCCGCAGGTCGGAGGCACCCAACGCCGTGTCTCGCCAATGCGCGCCGCGTTCCGTTCCGGCCAGCACCGGATCGATCGGCAGGCCGGCCTTCTCCGCCGCAAGCAGACCATAGAAGCTGGTCTGATGCGCGGCGCCCGCCGCATAGGCCGCCTGCGCCGCCTCCGGCTGGTCCAGCGCCTCCTGCGCGCGGCCGATCCAGTAATTCGCGCGCCCCATGGAGATCGGGGTGACAACGGCATCGCGCAGCGCCTCGAAATGGGTCAGGGCGATGGCCGGGCGGTCCAGCTTGCGCAGGGCGACATAGCCCGCCAGCCATTCCAGATCGGCGAAATTGCCGCCCGCGACCAGTTGGTGCCCGGCGGCCAGTTCATAGGCCAGGTCGGGATTGCCACGACGCATTTCCTCCCGCGCGTAGCTGCGGCGGGAATTGGCCCATTGGTCGGGATTACCCAGGGCACCGGCCCTGCGGCTCTGCGCGGCCATCACCTGCTTGGCCTCCGCGTGATCACCGGCGGCGGCCAGTCGCGCGAACCGGGCATGCACGATGCCGGGATCCTCCGCCCCGGCCTGTCCCAAGGCCTTGACCATCGCGTCGGCGCTGTCCAGTCCGCGCCGCACCGCGCGCCGGGCCTGATAAAGCGCCCAGTCAGGCGCGGCGACCAGCGTCTTCATGCGGGCGGCGTCCTGCGACAGGTCGCGCCAATAGGCCATGTCCAGCCGGGCGGCGTGATGGTCGGCCAGAAGATCGGGCCAGCCGGCCAGAAAGCTGCGGTGTTCCAGATCCGACAGCGCCATGCTGCGCCAGGCCAGGACCACGCTGGCCTGGGCCTCTCCTGCCTCTCCGGCGGCCTCAAGGGCGCGGGCATGGATCAGCACGCCGCGTCCGGTCTGCGGTGGATGATCACGGAAGAAGGCCAGAACCTTGGCGGGCGGCGCGCCGGTGAAACCCGGCTCGCTCTGTCGGCGCAGGTAGGCGAGGCCGGGCCAATCGCCATGCGCGGTGAGAAATCCCAGCACTTCCTCCGGTGTGCCCAGCCCCTCGCGCAGGCGGTGCCATTCAACCAGCGCAGAGGCCACGGGCCCGTCCCGCTGCGCCAGATCGGCGGCGCGAGGCCAGTCGCCGCGATCCGCCGCCAGCAACGCGGAGGCCAGCGGACGCGGCGCGATCGCGGCGAGCGGCGGTGTCACCGTGGCGGCGGTGGCCTGCGCGCCGGATTGCGCCGGATCGGCATTCGCCTGCGCGGAAGGGGCCAGGAGCAACAGCAGGCCGATGGTCTGGATGAGAATTCGCACAATCACTTGCATTTTTATAACTGAAACCGGATAGACAGCCGGAACCTTATCAAGGGTCGCCTCTCATCCAATTAACGAATGCGGGAGGCGGCCAATCCATCGGCGAACGCGCGGATATCCGCCGTTTTCCAGCCCAGCAAAGGAGCGTGCCATGTTCAACGGGTCCATCCCCGCCCTCGTCACGCCGTTCAAGAACGGCGAGCTGGATCTGGAGACGCTGAAGAAGCTGGTCGACTGGCATGTGGCCGAAGGCTCGCACGGGCTGGTCCCGGTGGGCACCACGGGCGAATCCCCCACGCTCAGCCACCGGGAACACGAAACCGTCATCGAAGAGGTGGTCAAAGCCGCCGCCGGGCGCATCCCCGTGATCGCCGGCACCGGGTCCAACAACACCACCGAGGGCATCCGCCTGATCCGTCATGCGCAATCCGTCGGCGCCGATGCGGCGCTGGTGGTGACGCCCTATTACAACAAGCCGACGCAGCGTGGCCTTTATGCCCATTTCAAGGCGATGCATGACGCCTGCGATCTGCCGATCATCATCTACAATATCCCCGGCCGGTCGGTCATCGACATGTCCCCCGAAACCATGGGCGAATTGTCGAAATTGCCGCGTATCGTCGGCGTGAAGGACGCCACCGGCAAGCTGGAGCGCGTGTCGATGCAACGCGCCAGTTGCGGGCCTGAGTTCATTCAGCTGTCGGGAGAGGACGCCACTGCCCTGGGGTTCAACGCCCATGGCGGGACCGGCGCGATTTCCGTTACCGCCAACGTGGCACCGCGTCTTTGCGCGGAGTTCCAGCAGGCGACGCTGTCCGGCGATTACGCCCGTGCGCTGGAATACCAGGACCGCCTGATGCCGCTGCACGAAGCCATCTTCGTGGAGCCGGGCCTGTGCGGCGTGAAATTCGCCATGGCAGAGCTGGGCCTGTGTTCGGAGGAGGTGCGCCTGCCCCTGACCCCGATCGAGGACGGCACGCGGGACCAGATCCGCGCCGCCATGCGTCATGCCGGGCTAATGAACTGAGACCGCAGAAAGGGGGGGGCTGCCCCCTCTTGAGCAGGGGGGCAATCCACCTCCGGCGTATCGCGGGAAAGATGGAAAAGGGGCGCGACCCGGTAGGGCGCGCCCCTTTTGCGTGGGGGATAGTCGGGATCAGACGCCGGCGTCGATGATCGCGCGGGCCAGGATGGGCACGCTGTCGGCGTTCAGCCCGGCGATGTTCATCCGGCTGTCGCCGACCATGTAGACGCCGTGATCGCGGCGCAGGGCCTCGACCTTCTCAGGGGTGGTGCCCAGGCGGGAGAACATGCCCCGATGCTGCGCCAGGAAGCCGAAGCGATCGGAGCCCGAGAGGGTCCGCAATTCGCCGGCCAATTGTTCGCGCAGGCGTAGCATGTTCAGGCGCATCTCCTCCAGCTCGGCCGCCCAATCGGCGCGCAACGCCTCGTCGCCCAGAATGGTGGCCACGACGCGGGCGCCGTGATCCGGCGGAAAGGAGAAGTTCTGGCGATTCAGAAACGCCAGCATTCCCTGCGTCACACCATGGCGCGACCTGTCCTGCCCCACGGCCATCAGCAGGCCGGTGCGTTCGCGGTAGATGCCGAAGTTCTTGGAACAGCTGGCCGCGATCAGGCATTCCGGCACCGAGGCCGCGACCATCCGCGTGGCCGCCGCATCCGCATCCAGCCCGTCGCCAAAGCCCTGGTAGGCGATGTCGATCATCGGTGTGGCGCCGACAGCGTTCAGCTTTTCAACCACGGCCTGCCATTCCGGCATGGTCAGATTGGCGCCGGTCGGGTTGTGGCAGCAGCCGTGCAGCAGCACCACGTCGCCCGCGCGCAGCCCGTCGAGATCGGCCATCATGCCGTTGAAATCCACGCCTCCGGTTTCCGCGTCGAAATAGCGGTAGGGGACGGTTTCGATTTTCAGGTATTTCAGGATCGACAGGTGGTTCGGCCAGGTCGGATCAGAGACAAAGATGCGCGCCTGCGGATTGGCCCGCTGGATCATCTCGAACGCCTGGCGCACGGCGCCGGTGCCGCCCGGCGTGGCCACGGCGGCGACCTGGTCACGGGGCACCGCATCGGCCAGCACCAGTGCGATCATCGCGTCGCCATAGGCGGGATCACCGGCCAGCCCGGTGTAGGCCTTGGTTTCCTGCTGCTCCCAGATCCGCTGCTCAGCGGCCTTCACCGCGCGCATGATCGGGGTCACGCCCTGCGGGTTCTTGTAGACCCCGACGCCCAGGTCGATCTTGCCGTCGCGCGGATCGGCGCGATAGGCCTCCATCAGCGAGAGGATCTTGTCGGCGGGCTGCGGTTTCAGCGCTTCGAACATTCAGGCGTCTCCTTCGGCAACGGGGAGGGTGGGAAAGGCGCCCCATTCGGCCCAGGAGCCGTCGTAGAGCGCATGATCGGACTTGCCCAGACGCTCCAGCGCCAGGGAGAGGACGG
Source organism: Pseudooceanicola aestuarii (assembly GCF_010614805.1). NCBI lineage: Bacteria > Pseudomonadati > Pseudomonadota > Alphaproteobacteria > Rhodobacterales > Paracoccaceae > Pseudooceanicola > Pseudooceanicola aestuarii. The sequence continues at coordinate 1,303,878 of NZ_JAAFZC010000001.1, read as the reverse complement.
CAGCGGTGACACCGGACCCGCAGGTCGTGATCGCGGGTTTCTTCAGATCCACGCCCGCCCCCTCGAAGATGGCGCGCAAGGCGGGTGTGTCCTTCATCGTCTGGTCGGCGTTCAGAAGATCCGTGAAAGGCACATTCTTCGAGCCGGGGATATGCCCCTTGCGCAGGCCGGGGCGGGGTTCGTCGGCGGTGCCCTTGAACCGGGCGGCGGCGCGGGCGTCGATGATCTCGTAATCGCCCAGCTTGGACGCGGCGGAGACCTGGGTGACATCCTTCACCATCTGGTTCTGACGCCGCACCGTCATGTGGCGGTCGCGCACGATGGGTTCCATGTCCTCGACCTCGCGGCCCTCCGCCTGCCATTTCGGCAGACCGCCGTCCAGCACGGCGATGTCCATCTGGCCCATCAGGCGGAACAGCCACCAGACCCGCGCGGCGGAGAACAGCCCGGCGCCGTCATAGACAACCACCTGGTGGCCATCACCCACGCCCATTGCACGCATCCGGGACATGAACTTTTCCACCGGCGGCACCATGTGCGGCAGGTCCGACCGGTTGTCGGACACGTCGTCGATATCGAAGAACCGGGCGCCGGGGATATGCGCCGCCGAATATTCGGCACGGGCGTCGCGGTCACTGCCGGGCAGGTACATGCTGGCGTCCAGGATACGCAGATCGGGATCCTTCAGGTGCCGGGCGAGCCATTCGGTGGAAACAAGCGTCCTGGGGTCGTCCTGCATTCTAAGCGCCTCCTCGCGAAAAACCCCTTCCCCCTAGCGCCGGGACGGGTGATCCGCAAGCCTGAGCACGGGCTTGCGGCGATGTCAGTGGTTCTCTTTCAACAGGCGCTGTTTCTGGCGGCCCCAGTCGCGCTTGGCTGCGGTTTCCCGCTTGTCATGGGTCTTCTTGCCCTTGGCGATGCCGATCTTGATCTTGGCCTTGCCGCGATGGTTGAAATACAGCACCAGCGGAACCAGGGTCATGCCCTTGCGCTGTGTCTCGTTCCACAGGCGGGACAATTCCTTTTTCGACACCAGCAGCTTGCGCCGGCGCCGGTCTTCGTGGCCGAACATGGCCTGCTCGTAAGGGGCGATGTAGCTGTTCACCAGCCACAGCTCTCCGTTTTCCACGGCGGCGTAGCTTTCGGCGATGTTGGACTGACCCAGGCGCAGGCTCTTCACCTCGGAGCCGAGCAGCAGCACACCGCATTCAAGGTCATCCTCGATGGCGTAGTCGAACCGGGCGCGACGGTTCTCCGCCACGACCTTGTAATTCGGATTTTCCTTTTGCTTCGCCATGATCGGGCCTTCTTACGGGTATGTGCCTCGGCTGTCCATCGCCGGACGGGTTGGCATTCCGGACAGGAAGATTAACTTGGCTGCGAAACCGAGGAGTTCAAGATGACAGAGACCATGAAGAAGATCGTTCTGGCGAAACGGCCTGAGGGGATGCCGACGGAGGAGAACTTCCGTCTGGAAGAAGCCCCCCTTCCAGAGTTGCAGGAAGGCGAGGTGCTGGTGGCCGTGCGCTACATGTCGCTGGACCCTTACATGCGCGGCCGTATGGACGACGCCGAAAGCTATGCCTCCCCTGTTCCGCTGGGCGGCACGATGGAAGCCGGTACCGTGGGCGAGGTCATCGAATCGCGCTCCGACAGGTTCGCCAAGGGCGACATGGCCTTTGGCATGTTCGGCTGGGCCACCCATGGCGTCCTGCCGGCGAAACAGCTGCGCAAGATCGACCCTGACGCGGCGCCCATCTCCACCTCCCTGGGCGTGCTGGGGATGCCCGGCTTCACCGCATGGGCAGGTATCACCGCCTATGGTGCGCTGGAGGCCGGGCAGACCGTCGTGGTGGGCGCGGCCACCGGGCCGGTCGGCTCCATGGTGGGGCAACTGGCCAAGCTGAAGGGCTGCCGCGTCGTCGGCGTCGCCGGCGGCCCGGAGAAGTGCAAGATGGCCGTGGAGACCTTCGGCTTTGACGCCTGTGTCGATCACCGCGCCCATGGCTCCGCGTCAGAGATGCGGGCGGCGCTGGCCGCCGAATGCCCCGATGGCGTGGACCTCTACTTCGAGAATGTCGGCGGGCCGACGCTGGGCGGCGTGCTGCCCCTGATGAAGATCGGCGGACGCATCATCGTCTGCGGCATGATCGCCTGGTACAACGGCGCCACCGACGAGACCGGGCAGATCCCGCTGGGCAAGTTCTGGCGCCGGGTGCTGGTGAAGCGTTTGCAGATCTTCGGCCTGTTGCAGACCGACCACGTCGCCCGCTTTGGCGAGTTCGTGCGGGAAATCGCACCCAAGGTCAAAAGCGGCGAGATCGCCTATGTGGAGGATGTCGCCGAGGGGCTGGAAAACGCGCCGGAGGCCTTCCGCGCGCTGCTGACCGGCGGCAACACCGGCAAGCAGGTGGTCAAGATTTCTTGATCACCGGGACGGGTGGCCGGGAAGGCATTTCCGGCCCGACATCCCGAGGCAGAAAGAAGGGGGCTGGGCGTTCAGGCGTCCAGCCGCCGCGCCTCGTCGATCAGCATGACGGGTATGCCGTTGCGGATCGGAAAAGCCAGGCCGGCGGCCTTGGACACCAGTTCCGACCGCTCCGCATCATAGCGCAGTGTGGCCTGCGTCTGCGGGCAGACCAGGGCTTCCAGCATCCGGCGGTCGAACCCGACGGGGCCAGCGGCGGGTCGGTCGGCTGCGGGGCTGCCGGGCGTGGGAATATGGTTCGTCGCGGGTTCGGCTGTGTCAGTCATTGGATCAGATCTCCGTCGCCGCCTCTTAGCGCATATTCCAGAAGCGTCACAAGCGTCTCGCGACGGGTCGGCAGGGACGGCGCCTCCAGCAGGGCCTGTTTTTCCTCCGGGTCGAAATCCAGCAGCATGGACAGGGAATTGACCAGCAATTCGTCCTCCGCCTCCTTCAGCGACCCCCAATCGGTGTCCAGGTTGCGATCCTCGAAATAGCGTTCCAGCAGGTTCAGAAACGCGCCGCGGTCCAGATGTGGATCGTGATCGGCAGCGCCCAGATCCCCCTCGAACCCGGTCCAGTCGACGCGGGCGCGGCGATAGGGGGTAAAGCCTCCGATCTCCTCGACCATGCGGAACCGGCAGACCCCGGCCAGCGTGATCATGTAACGGCCGTCTTCCGTTTCCGAGAATTGAGAGACGCGACCGGCGCAGCCGATGCGGTGCAGCTGTGCGCCATCGCGGCCAGGCACCTCGTGCGGCTGGACCATCGCGATCAGCCGCTGGCGCGTCTTCAGCGCATCTTCCAGCATGGTCAGGTAGCGCGGTTCGAACAGATGCAGCGGCAACCGCGCGCGCGGCAGCAGCAAGGCCCCCGGCAAGGGGAACACCGGCAGGATCTCGGGAAGGTCGGCTTGGCGGATCATCCCGGACATCTAGCCCGGCACGACCCGCCGAAAAGCCCCTAGACGAAGATCATCGACGACAGTTTGCGCCGACCGCTGAGAACAATGGGATCCTGCGGCTTCAACGCGTCGAAAATGGTGAAAAGCTGTTGCTTCGCAGCGCCTTCGTTCCATTCCCGATCCCGCCGGAACAATTCCAGCAACTGATCGACGGCGGCCTGAACCTCCCCCTTCGCATAGAGAGCCTGCGCCAGGTCGAACCGGGCCTGATGATTGGCCGGATCGGCCTCCACCTGCTGGGTCAGCTCGGCCACCGGACCGGCGTTCTGGGCCTGACGGGCCAGTTCCAGCTGGGCGTTTGCGGCTTCCAGCTCGGGCGCCTTTGAGATCTCCGCCGGGGCGCCGTTCAGGATCGCCTCCGCCTGGTCCAGGTCATCCATGGCGATATGCGCGCGCACCAACCCGCCATAGGCCGGAGCGCTGGCCGGATCTTCCTGAAGGATCGCGGCAAAGGTCTGGGCGGCATCGACCGCCGCGCCTTCGGACAGCATTTCCTCCGCCGCCTCGATCGCTTCTGCCAGGCCGCCGCCTTCGGCCTCTCCGCCCATGGCGGCGACTTTCTCGACGAATTGCTTCACCTCCGACGGCGGCAGCGCGCCCTGGAAACCATCCACCGGCTGCCCCTGCCAGAAGGCATAGACCGTCGGGATCGACTGCACGCGCATCTGGCCGGCGATCCCCTGATTTTCGTCCACGTTGATCTTGGCCATGCGGACCTTGCCGCCCTGGGCATTCACCGCCTCTTCCAGTGCCGGACCCAGCGTCTTGCAGGGACCGCACCAGGGCGCCCAGAAATCGACGATCACCGGAACCGTCTGCGACGCTTCGACGACCTCGGCCATGAAATTGGCCTCGCTCACATCCGTGACATGTCCGCCTGCGGGGGCCGCGGCGTTTCCTGTTCCTAGTTCGATCATGAGACCCATCCGTTGTGAAAACACTTGCCGCCTATATGGCGCGACGGGGCCGGGAATCCAAGGAGGCCCCGCCCCGACACCGCCCTACAGGTCAAACGTCGCAAGCACCGGCGCGTGATCCGACGGTTTTTCCCAGCCCCGCACATCGCGCAGCACCCGCGAGCCATGCGCCGCGCCGGAGATGTCGGGCGTGGCCCAGACGTGATCCAGCCGCCGCCCCTTGTCCGCCGCGTCCCAGTCCGGCGAACGGTAGGACCACCAGGAATACAGGTTGCCCTGCGGGATGTCCTGCCGCGTCACATCCACCCAGCCACCGGCATCCTGGGTCTGGGCCAGATGCTCCACCTCCACGGGGGTGTGGCTGACGACCTTCAGCAACTGCTTGTGATTCCAGACGTCATCCTCGCGCGGGGCGATGTTCAGATCGCCCACCAGGATGGCGCGTTCGGGACGTTCGGCATGAAACCAGTCCCGCATCTCTGTCAGGTAGTCGAGCTTCTGGCCGAATTTCTCGTTCACCTCCCGGTCGGGCTTGTCGCCGCCGGCGGGGACGTAGAAATTGTGGATCGTGGTGCCGTCTTCCAGCCGGGCGGCGACGTGGCGGGCGTGCCCCAGGGCGGCAAAGTCGCGATCGCCGGCATCGGTCAGCGGCAGCCTGGACAGGATAGCCACCCCGTTATAGCCCTTCTGGCCGCGCGCGATCATGTGGGTGTAGCCTAGGTCGCGAAATGTCTCTGTCGGGATCTTGTCCACCGGGGACTTGCATTCCTGAAGACACAGGATATCCGGGGCCTCGTCCCGCAGAAGCTGGGCAACCAGCCCCTCCCGCAGGCGAACGGAGTTGATGTTCCAGGTGGCAAGGGTAAAGGGCATGAGGCGGTCCTGTGGTAATTTCTTGTGGACGGGGGCTTGCGGCGCGTAGCCTTGTGACTAGCATCTGCCCCCCAACAGGTGAAGCGACCGATGACCAGATTGATCTTTGCCGTGACCGCAGCACTTGGACTGGCACCCCCGGCCATGGCGCAGGACTGGAACAGTTTCGTCACCGCCAGCGGCCGCGGCGCCGTGACCTGTCCCGCAGATCCGGCGGAGCGTACGGATTATTTCTGCTTTGCCCTTGCCTGCCGCAGCGCGGATGCGCCGTTGCAATGGGTGATCTCCCTGCCGGGCGAGGACGCGCCCGACCGCCTGACACTGCGAATCGAGATGCGGCAGGAAATCGTCGGCCAGATGCTGATGACCCGGCTGAACACCCCCGCGGGCCTGTCCTATGCCGCCGACGTGCTGGAGGCCCATGCCCCCATGGTCGAGGATCTCGCCGCCGGGCTGAACGCGCGGCTGCACCTGGGAGAATACGGCTCCATGGTGACGGTGGACATCCGCCTGGGCGGATCGCGCGACGCGATCACCGCGCTGGACGATTTGTGCCCGGCGCCCGGCCTGCATCCGGTGCCCGACTTCCGCCTGCGGCCCGTCGACCCGGACGCGGCGGCGACCTACGGGCTGACCGACATCCACACACCCGCCCCCCCGCCGGATCCCGCACCTGACACAGGGGCCGCCGCCCCCCGCCCCGAAACCCGCATCACCGCGCCCCTGCCCGGCGAAAAGCCGGAGACCGCCGGCCCCTATACCCTGTCCTCAGCCGAGGTGATGGCCCAGATCATCGACCGGCCCCTGATCTGGCACAATCGCGGCGGCACCTCCTATTCCCTGTTCCAGCCCGATGGCCGGATGATCGGCCGCGTCGAATCGCGCGGCAAGGTCACGCCCCATGTCGGTGAATGGTCCCTGCAACCCGATGGCCAGCTGTGCTGGACCGCGCAATCGCGGGGGTGCTTCATCTTTCGTCAGCTGCCCGACGGGGTCCATGCCTTCCGTGCCGGGGCCGGCGACGGGCTGGACCTGGGCGTCGTCCGCTTTCCCGAGAAATAGCCTCCGGCGGCGTCCTGTCAGACCGACAACAGCAGCCCCACGCCCAGCACCGACACCGCGATGCCCGCCGCACTGCGCGGCGTAATCGTCCGGTCGCCCAGCACCACCCGGTTCGCCACCATGGTAAACAGCGGGTAGAGCGCGACCAGAGGTGCCACCTGCGTCACGGTCCCCAGCGAGAGGCCCAGGTACAGCGTCACCAGCGCCAGGCCGTTGCAGATCCCCACCGCCGCGAACAGCCGCAGATCCGCCCGCGTCGGCCGGCTGCCGCCATGCACCGCCCGTGCGATCCAGATCACGCTGGCCGAGGTCAGGTAAGCGAACAGCGCCCCGGCAAAGGCATCCGGCCAGTCGAGATAGGCCAGCTTCAGCACCGGCTGCACACCGCCGCGAAACATCGCCCCCAGCAGCGGCACGGCAAAGACCCACAACGTGCCCCCCGGATGGCTTCGCAGCCGGGCCGAGGCGATCAGCGTCATCCCCACGACGATCCCCGCCAGCCCGATCATCTGCACCGGATGCGGGGCCTCGCCCAGCAGCAATACGGCCAACAGGATGGCAAAGATCGGGGTGACATTGCCCACCGCCCCGGTCAGCGCCGGCCCGACTCGGGTGTTGGAGACGAAATTCAGGATGGTGACCGCCGCCGGATAGACCAGCCCGATCGCGGCGAACAACGCCACCGCGTGCCAGTCAAACCCCCTCCAATCCACCGCCACGGGGGACAGGATCAGGAACATCACCGCGCTGGTCGGCACTGAAATCGCCGCCGCATCCAACGGCGCACTTCGCCGCAACCCAACCTGGCTGAGCACCAGCCCACCGGAAAAGAACACCGCCGAGAGCAGGGAAATCACGATCAAAAATAGTGTCATGAGGGCAGTCGAGGGGTCATTCAGGCAGCGGTCCCGGTTGTCTGCGCGCACGATACGCCCGGTATTCCCGGACGCAAGGGTGCGGGAGAGGGGCGGCTGCAAGCCCTCAGCCAAAAAAAAGCCCGGGCGCAAGGCCCGGGCAGTCCAACAGGGAGGTTGCATGTCGAACCCGGACATGCGCGGGATGGTTCCCCTCTGGGGTCTGTCCTCTGTCTACCGGCGGGATCTGGCGCAAATAGGGCACAGGTTCGGCGGAGGACGGCCCGGACGGGGCGATTTCAGGCCACCAGACGGTAGCCGCCGCTTTCGGTGACCAGAAGCCGGGCGTTGGAGGGGTCCGGCTCGATCTTCTGGCGCAGCCGGTAGATATGGGTTTCCAGCGTATGGGTGGTGACGCCGGCGTTGTAGCCCCAGACCTCGTGCAGCAGCACGTCGCGCGGAACCACGCCTTCGGTGGAGCGGTAGAGGAACTTGAGGATGTTCGTCTCCTTCTCCGTCAGGCGGATCTTGCGCTCGTCCTCGGTCACCAGAACCTTCATGCTGGGGCGAAAGGAATACGGGCCCAGTTGAAACACCGCGTCCTCCGATTGCTCGTGCTGGCGCAGCTGGGCGCGGATGCGGGCCAGCAGCACGGGGAACTTGAACGGCTTGGTCACGTAGTCGTTCGCCCCGGCGTCCAGCCCCAGGATGGTGTCGGCGTCGCTGTCGTGGCCGGTCAGCATCAGGATCGGGCTTTTCACCCCCTGCTTGCGCATCAGGCGGCACAATTCGCGTCCATCGCTGTCAGGCAGGCCGACGTCCAGAATGATCAGGTCGTACAGGCCTTCCTTGGCCTTCTGCATCGCCTCGGATGCATTTCCGGCTTCGAAGACGTCGAAATCCTCGGTCATGACAAGCTGTTCGCTTAGCGCGCCACGCAGATCCTCGTCGTCGTCGACCAGAAGAATTTTCTTCAACTGTGCCATGTTATCCTCCTTGGCGTTGCGGATCACATGGCCGTGCATCACCGCCACGACAAGTTTTGTGGCAAGCCTCTCACGGGGACGTGTATTCCTCGGGCGATATGTTTCAAACCCGCAAAGAAGCGGCTATGCAGGGCGCCTATCCAGGAGGTATGGCCATGGCCTTTGGACCCAATATCATCGAACGCATCGCCCGCGCGCGGGCTGATCTGCGCTTGGGGTTGCCCGTCATGCTGCGCACCGGACAGGCCGGTGCCGTGGTGCTGGCGGCGGAAACGCTGGTCTCCGCCCGGCTGGCGGAGGTCTTGGACATGCCGGGCCAGCCGGTACTGGCGATCACCGCGCGGCGGGCCGAGACGTTGAAGGCGCGGGCCTATGACGGCGATCTGGCGCGCGTGGTGCTGCCCGCCGATGCGCGCGGCGACTGGGTGCGCGCCGTGGCCGATCCCGCAGATGACCTGCGCCGCCCGATGAAGGGGCCGCTGCTGTCGGCCCGCGACGGCGATGCCGCCCTGCATCGCCTGGCACTGGCGCTGACGAAATCCGCCCGCCTCATGCCCGCCGCCGTGGTCCTGGAAACGGCCGAGGCCGCCACCCTGGCCCGCCAGCACGACCTGACGCTGCTACCGCTGGAAGGGTCGGCGGCGGCGCTGTCCGCCTCCAGCCCCTTGCACCCGGTGGTCGCGGCGCGTGTCCCGCTGGAGGTCTCGGAGGCCGGGCGCCTGCATGTCTTTCGCCCCGAAGACGGGGGGGAGGAGCATTACGCAATGGAAATCGGCAAACCAGCCCGCGACGCGCCGGTGCTGACACGGCTGCATTCGGCCTGTTTCACCGGCGACCTGATGGGGTCTTTGAAATGTGATTGCGGTCCCCAACTGCGCGCCGCCCTGACCCAGATGGGGACAGAGGGCGCCGGCATTCTGCTATACCTCAACCAGGAGGGGCGCGGGATCGGGCTGGCCAACAAGATGCGGGCCTATTCGCTTCAGGATCAGGGGTTCGACACCGTAGAGGCCAACCACCGCCTGGGGTTCGAGGACGATGAACGCGACTTCCGCATCGGCGCATCGATCCTGCGCGGGTTGGGGTTCGGCCAGGTCCGCCTGCTGACCAACAACCCCGGCAAGATTGCGATGATGCAGAACGAAGGCATCTCGGTCGTCGAACGCGTCCCCCTCAAGGTCGGAGAGAACCGCCACAACACCGCATACCTGGCGACCAAGGCGGCGAAATCCGGGCATCTGCTGTGACTCTGCGCCTGACCCCGCGCGGTGTGCAGGCCGGCGCCCGGCTCTACCCTTGCGTGATCGGGCGGGGTGGAATCAGTGCCACGAAACGCGAAGGCGACGGCGCCACCCCCGTCGGCCGGCACCGGATCGTCGGCTGCCTGTACCGGCCCGACCGCATGCCCCCCCCCGTGCCCTGGGCGCGGCCGATCCGGCCCGGCGACCTATGGTGCGATGCCGCGGATCATCCCCGCTACAATCACCTTGTCCGCGCGCCTTTCGCCGCGAGCCACGAGACGCTGCGCCGGGCAGACCCGCTTTATGATCTGGTTCTTCTGACGGATTGGAACTGGCCGCGCGCGCAGGCCGGGCGCGGCTCCGCAATCTTTCTGCATCGCTGGCGGCGCCCCGGCTTTCCGACAGAGGGTTGCATCGCCTTTCGCCCCGACCACCTGCACGACGTGGTGCGCGCCGCCCCGCCGGGGACGACGCTGATCGTGCCGCTATTGGCAGGTCGGGCCACTGCACTCGCCTGACCCGTGCCGCAGCACGGGCCGGGGAGCGCAGCAGTCAACCCCGGATCTTGCCCGACACCGGTTCCAGGCGGGGCGCATCGCCACGGTCGGCCAGATAATCCGGCCGCGGAGCATTCGCGGCAAAGGGTTCGGTCACACGGTTCGATTCCGCGTTGAACACGAAGAACGCATTGGACCGAGGGAAGGGCGTGATATTGCCGTTCGACGCATGCAACGTATTGCAATCGAAGAACACGATGGTGCCAGCGGGCCCGGTGGCCACGTCCAACCCGTTCTCCTGCACCAGCTTGTCGATCGTTTCGGGCCGGGGCACGCCGATTTCCTGACGTTTCAGCGATTGCTCGTGATTGTTTTCCGGCGTCTCGCCCTGACAGGCGATGAACTGCCCCTGCGAGCCGGGGACCAGCATCAGCGGACCGTTCAACTCCGAATTGTCGGTCAGAAGGATGGAGGCCGACACCGCGCGCATCCGGGGCATCCCGTCCTCGGCATGCCAGGTCTCGAAATCGGAATGCCAGTAGAATTCCTTGCCGGTAAAGCCCGGTTTGTAGTTCAGTCGCGACTGGTGCAGGTAGACGTCATCTCCCAGCAGAAACCGCGCGATCCCCGCCACCCGTGCGTCGCGTGCCAAACGGTTGAAGATGTCGGAATGGTCGTCAAGGCGGAAGATGGTGCGCACCGCGTCGCCACCGGGTTCGGTCACCAGATCCTCGGCCCGGATGCGCTGACCGTTTTCGCGCAGATTGTCGGAGGCGTCGATCAGGGCGCGGATCTCGTCGGGGTCAAAGACATCCTTGCGGACGAGATACCCGTTTTCGTCATATTGGCGGGCCTCCTCCTGCGTGATCGGCGCGTCCGGGGTCCAGTCGGACCACAAGACGGGATCCTGCCGGGGGATGATCTGTTCCCCGTGTCGCAGACGGGTGGCATAGGCGTCGGTCTGGGCGAATTGCTGGGGTGAACGTGCGATATTCATCACGGTCTCCTGTCAGTTCGGATATGGATTTCAGCCGTGGACTTCCACGGCCTGCTCTCACAACAAGGTGAGGGAGCCGGAGGTTCCAAATCTCTTCTGGCAGGGGTGATGCGCGCCCGATCAGGGCTGGCGGTCGCCAAAAATGGCCGAGCCGACACGCACATGGGTCGCCCCGAAGGAAATCGCCTTCTCGAAATCGCCGGACATGCCCATCGACAGCCCCTCCAGCCCGTTGCGCGCCGCCATCTTGGCCAGCAGGGCGAAATGCAGGCTGGGTTCTTCCTCGACGGGGGGGATGCACATCAGGCCGCGCACCGGCAGTGACAGCCCCCGGCATTCGGTGACGAACCCGTCCAGATCGGCGGGCAGGATCCCGGCTTTCTGCGGTTCTTCACCGGTGTTGACCTGGATGAACAGGTCGGGACAGGCGCCGGTTTCGTCGGCGATGCGGGCGATGGCATGAGCGATCTTGGGGCGGTCCACGGAATGGATCGCCTGCGCCAGCTCCATCGCCTGTCGAACCTTGTTGGATTGCAGCGGACCGATGATGTGCAGGTCGATACCGTCGAAATCCGCGCGGAAGGCGGGCCATTTGCCGGCGGCCTCCTGCACGCGGTTCTCTCCGAAACTGCGCTGCCCCGCGTCCAGGACCGCGCGGACACGGGCGTCGGGCTGCACCTTGGATACGGCGATCAGGCGGATCGTGTCGGGGTCACGCCCGCAATCCTGCGCGGCGCGGGCGATGCGGGACTGAATTTCACTGAGAGACATGGCGGCAGGCTCCGTTCCTGGTCCGGGCTGGGGGTCGGGGCGAAGGAACACGAAAGCCGCGCAAAAGAAAAGGGGCAGGTCCGAAGACCCGCCCCCCGAAACAGGATCGCTCCTGTGTTCGCCTTAGAAGGCGAACAGAACGCCCATGTCGGCACGGGTGGTGCCGTGGGTTTCTGCAACACCGCCACGCAGGGAGGCGCCGCCGCCCAGGTCGTGCTTGAAGCCGATGCCGAACGCGTCTTCGTCAACTTGGGCTTCGTCGTTGGTGTAGTAGGCTTGAACGGAGGTGGCGGAGCCAACTTCGAAGTCACCGGACAGGGTGAACTTGTCGCCTGCGGTGCCGTTGTCAGCATAGGCCAGAGCAACGGTGCCCATGCCGATTTTGCCGCCAACAGTCAGCGCCCACTCGGTGTCGGTCGCGACGTTGGAGTCCTGGAAACCCAGGGCAACGGTGATGGTGTTGAAGGTCGCGGAAACGTGACCAGCAGTCCGCTCCAGGGTCACGCCGTTGACGGTGCCGTCAGCGTCGGAGTTGGAGTAGGAGATGTGGCCGCCGAACTGGCCGCCGTCGTAGATGACTTCAACGCCGTTCCGGCCGGTGCCGGTGGATTGGAAGTCGTCTGCGCCGAAGGAGGACACGACGTTGGCATAGCCCAGGCCGGACAGACCGATGGAACCGGTGTACAGGTTCGGCATGGAGTCGATGGCGCCCAGGATGTTGCCCACACCCACGGTCAGGCCACCGGCCATCGCGTAGAAACGTGCGCCGGACAGGCCAGCCGCGCCAGCGGAGCCTTGGCCGTCGAAGGACGAGTCGTCGGCTTGCATGCGGACGCGTGCGCCGAAGGTCAGGCCGTTGTCGGCGGTGGTGGTGCCGTCGATGTTCACGCGGAAGCGGGACTCGATGCGGGTCTCGGGGCTTCCACCCTCAACGTACAGAGCGCCGAAACGGCCGTAGCCGGACAGCTTGATCTCTGCGGCAGCCATGCCCGCGGTGGCGATCAGCGCGGTGGTGGCGAAGAGAATCTTTTTCATGGTTTTTCCCTCGGTTTCTCAGTCAGCCCCAAAACGGGGAATCCGATTTGGGTATGCAATGGTCTTTCGCTCTTTTCCCCCCCCGTTTGCAAGCGCCCGGCACCCCCGCCAGAGATTGCCCCCGGAATTGGTGCAACTCTGCCACAGTGCTGCCACAGGGACGCAGGAACGCCGCCGTGGCACCGGGTCCGGGGGCGCCCTGCGCGGGCTTTGCGGTCCGGCTGCCGGTTTTCCGGCCGCGCGCGTCCCGCGCATGTGCGCGCGCCCGCCCGCATGTGCATCTGTTCCCGGCGGCGGCGTGACATGTGCCCCCTTCCCGCCCCCGCAACCTGCCGCATCGCCCCCTTCGCCGCCGCTTGGCCCGGCTGTGCGCGAGGGGCCGTCCGGGGTCTGATTTGCCCAAAAACCTTGCCCCCCTGCACTTGCTTGGTTAGGACGATGCAAAGACCAATGGTTTCGGGGCGGTGACATGACCTTTTCTCGCATAATGCGCCTGATGGCGGCCCTTCTTCTGATCGGCACCGTCGCGGCATGTGGCGGCCGCGGCGGCGGTGGTGGTTTCCTGGGCGGCTGGGATGCCGGCGGAGAGACCGAGACGGATCGCCTCGCCCGTAAGGAAAACGTCGGCAACCCGATCGAACGGGGCAACGGCACGTCCATCTTTCAACTATTCCGGCAGCGCGATGATGGCACCAAGGTCGGTGTGAACCGCTACCTGTGGAATGCCTCCCTGGATGTGCTGAACTTCCTTCCGGTACAGACGGTCGACCCGTTCACCGGGGTCATCACCACCGGCTACGGCACCCCGCCCGGCGGCGGCCAGGCCTACCGCGCCACAATCCATGTCAAGGATCCGGCGCTGGAAGCGCGGTCGCTGAACCTGGCCCTGCAAACCCGCGGCGGACGCCCGGTCGCCACCGGCACCCAACGCGCCGTCGAAGACGCGATCCTGACCCGCGCCCGCCAGATGCGCGTCGCCGACGGCCGCTTCTGATCGCGACATCATCGAGATGACGAAAGGGCGGTCCCATCCGGGCCGCCCTTTTCGATTCGTATCTGCCCGGTCCTTTGCTCAGACCGGCAGCGGGTCGGCGGGCATGGCGGCCAGGCGGTTCACCCAGTCCAGCTGGCGTGGCAGGCAGCGGGTGGACAGATCGTAATTCGCCACCACATGCGCCCGCGCCGCGGCGCCCAGGCGGGCGCGTTCCCCTGCGTTGTCGAGCAGGCGAAGCGTCTCCGCAACCAGCGCGTCGCCGTCGAAGAAATCGACCAGTCGGGCCGTCTCTCCGTGGCGCAGCACCTCGGCCACCGGCGCGGTGACGGAGGCGACGATCGCCCCCGAAACCGACATCGCCTCAAGCAGCGACCAGCTGAGCACGAAAGGATAGGTCAGGTAGAGATGCACCCGCGACACCTGCAACAGCGCGGTAAAGCGGTCGTAGGGGATGCGCCCCAGGAAATGCACCCGCGCCCAATCGGCGTCGGGAATCTGCCCGCGCACCTCGTCGATGAAGATCTGCTTCCACGTCTGACCCTCTGGCGGCTTGCGGCCATAGGACGTCTGGTCTCCGCCCACCACCAGCACCTTTGCTCCGGGCCGTTCGCGCAGCAGGCGGGGCAGCGCGCGCATGAAGACATGATAGCCGCGATAAGGTTCGAGATTGCGATTGACGAAGGTGATGACCTCGTCTTGCCGGGTGATGACACTGCCGTCGGGCAAGGTCAGCCGGGCATCGTCCTTTGCCGTCAGGGCGGCGGTGTCGATGCCGTCGTGGATCACCTCGATCCGGTCGCGGAACGGCCGGGGAAAGGTATCGGCCTGAAACGCCGTCGGGCTGATGCCCGCCTGTGCAACGTCGAAATGGATCTGGTTGTTCAGGTTCTTAAGCCGCAGGCGCAGGCGTCCCCCCTCGCCTTCGGTGCCGGCGAATTCGGGGTCGAACCCGACATGCGGGTAATCCGGCAGGTGATACAGCTCGCAATAGATCCCCATCCGCGCGGTGGGCCAGACATCGCGCAGGAACATCGGCTCCCCCCAACCGTTATGGGCGATGATCACGTCGGGGGTGAAGCCCTGGTCGCGCAGCTGGCACGCGGCGCGCCAACACGATTCCGCGCGCGTGATCTTGGTATCAAGGTCCAGCGTCCAAGGGTGCACGCTTTGCCGGGTCTGGCGCAGCACCTTGTATGGGATCAACCGCACGCCGCGCCATGTGCCCGGCTCCTTGACCCGCAGGGTCAGCGCAACGCAATCGTGCCCCTGCTGCGCCAGGGCGGCGGCAAGATGCTTGTATTGTCCGGGGAAATTCTGGTGGATGAACAGGATTTTCACTGTAATTGCCATATTCGAAAAAGAACTGCCCCGCTCTTACCGCGCCCATCCGGGCGTGAAAAGCGCCGGACGCACCGGTTTTCCACGCTGGTTTTCCTCGCTGGGCACTGGACCCTTGAGCGGCGCGGCCTTATCAACCGCCCCCGGAACCCGAGAAGGAAAGAGCACAGCCCATGTCACGCTATTCCGCGTCCGAAATCGAAGGCAAATGGCAGCAGGCCTGGGACGAGGCCGGCGTTTTCCACGCCGAACGCGACCCGGACCGGCCGAAATACTACGTGCTGGAGATGTTCCCCTACCCCTCGGGCCGCATCCATATCGGGCATGTGCGCAACTACACGATGGGCGACGTGATCGCGCGGTACAAGCTGTCGACCGGGCACAACGTGCTGCACCCCATGGGATTCGATGCCTTCGGGATGCCGGCGGAAAACGCCGCGATGGCCAATGGCGGCCACCCCAAGGACTGGACCTATTCCAACATCGACACGATGGTCAGCCAGATGAAACCGCTGGGCTTTGGCCTCGATTGGTCGCGCATGTTTGCCACTTGCGACCCGGAATATTACGGCCAGCAGCAGGCGCTGTTCCTCGATTTTCTGGAAAAGGGGCTGGTCTACCGCAAGAACGCGGTGGTCAACTGGGATCCGGTCGACATGACCGTGCTGGCCAATGAACAGGTGGAGGACGGGCGCGGCTGGCGCTCCGGCGCGCTGGTGGAACGGCGCGAACTGACGCAATGGTTCTTCAAGATCTCCGACTTCTCGGATGAACTGCTGACCGCGCTGGACGGGCTGGACGACTGGCCTGCCAAGGTGAAGACGATGCAGGCCAACTGGATCGGCAAGTCGCGCGGGCTGCAATTCGCGTTTGGCCTGACCGAGGAGGCCGAGGGCTTTGACCGGGTGGAGGTCTACACCACCCGGCCCGACACGTTGCAGGGCGCCAGCTTTGTCGGGATTTCCCCCGATCACCCGCTGGCCCGCGCGCTGGAGGCCCGGGACGAGAAGATCGCCGCCTTCTGCGCCGATGCCCGCCAGGGCGGCACCACCGCCGAGGCGATCGAGACGGCGGAGAAGAAGGGCTATGACACCGGGCTGAAGGTCCGCCATCCGCTTGATACCTCGTGGGAATTGCCGGTCTACATCGCGAATTTCATCCTGATGGATTACGGCACCGGCGCCATCTTCGGTTGCCCCGCCCATGACGAGCGTGACCACGAGTTTGCCACCAAATACGGCCTGCCCATCGTGCCCACGTTCGAGCCGTTGGAGGGAGGTTACCCCGAAAACGCCGCCTTCGTCCCCGCCAAGACCGAGAAGGTCCGCTATGTCCGCCTGATCGCGGGCGCAGAGGTCCAGACCGGCGAGGACGCGGTGAACGCCGCCGTGGAGTTCTGCGAGGCGAACGGCGTCGGCCATGGCGTGACCAAGTTCCGCCTGCGGGACTGGGGCCTGTCGCGGCAGCGCTACTGGGGCTGCCCGATCCCGGTGGTGCATTGCGACGCCTGCGGCGTGGTGCCGGAGAAAAAGGAAAACCTGCCCGTCCGCCTGCCGGACGACGTGTCCTTTGACACGCCGGGCAATCCACTGGACCGGCACCCGACCTGGCGCGACACGCCTTGCCCCGCCTGCGGCGCCCCCGCGCGGCGGGAAACGGACACGATGGACACGTTCGTCGATTCGTCGTGGTATTTCGCCCGCTTCACCGCGCCGCGCGCGGATACGCCCACCGTGGCGGCGGATGCCGATTACTGGATGAATGTCGATCAATATATTGGCGGCATCGAACACGCGATCCTGCACCTGCTGTATTCCCGGTTCTTCGCCCGCGCGATGAACATCACCGGCCACCTGCCCGACAGCGCCAAGGAACCGTTCAACGCGTTGTTCACGCAGGGCATGGTGACCCATGCGATCTACCAGACCCGTGATGCCAATGACCGCCCGGTCTACCACTATCCCGAGGATGTCACCCTGCGCGAGGGCAAGGGGTTCCTGGCCGATGGCACGGAGGTGAAGATCATCCCCTCGGCCAAGATGTCGAAATCCAAGAACAACGTCGTCGATCCGGTGGCCATCATCGAGCAATATGGCGCCGATACCGCACGCTGGTTCGTGCTGTCCGACAGCCCGCCGGAACGCGATGTGGAATGGACCGCCGCCGGGGCCGAAGCCGCCTCCAAGCACCTGGCGCGGGTCTTCCGTCTGGCCGCAGATCCCGGTGACACCCCCGCCAATGCAGAGGCCGACAAGACGCTGCTGCGCGAAACGCACAAGGCCATCCACGACGTGACCATGGGCATTGAAAGCTTTGGCTTCAATGCGGCGATCGCGCGGCTATACGCCTTTACCAACACGGTCGCCAAATCCGGGGCCGGGACCGAGGCGCGGCGCGATGCGCTGCGCGTGCTGGCGCAGCTGATGTCGCCCATGACCCCCCACCTGTCCGAAGAGATCTGGGCCCATCTGGGCGGCTCGGGCCTGATCGCGCAGGCGCCTTGGCCACAGGCCGATCCCGATCTTCTGGTGGACGATACCGTCACCCTGCCGATCCAGATCAACGGCAAGCGGCGGGCGGAAATCACCGTTCCGGCCGATTTGGACAAGGCAGAGGTTGAAAAAATCGCGCTCAGCCACGAAGCTGTCATTCGGACGCTGGACGGGGCCCAGCCCAAGAAGGTTATCGTCGTTCCCGGACGGATCGTGAATGTGGTCGCCTGACAGACGCTCTTTGCTGATGATGCTGGCCGCGGCGCCCCTGGGGGCCTGCGGTTTTACCCCCGCCTATGCGCCGGGCGGGGGCGGCGACCTGCTGTTGAACCGCACGCGGATCGCGGATCCCAACACCCGCGAAAGCTACGTCCTGGTTCAGGAGCTTGAGCAGCGCCTGGGCCGCGCCACCGCGCCGGATTATGATCTGACATTGAAACTCAGCCTGTACGAGGCGCCGCTGGCCATCACCTCCGACAGCGTCACCGCACGGTTCAACGTGCTGGGCCGGGTGGATTACACCCTGACGGAAATCGCCACAGGCCGCAAATTGGGGCAGGGCTGGGAAGAGAATTTCGCCTCCTACTCCACCACCGGCTCCACCGTGGCGACGCGGGCGGCACGGGCAGATGCGCGCGAACGGGTGGTACGGATCCTGGTGGATCAGCTGATCGCCCGCCTGATCGCCGACGCCCATGCCGACGCACAGGGCGCGGCCTGATTCCGTGAAATTGTCTCCGCGCGATCTGCCCGGCTATGCCGCCCGCCCCGAGGCCCGGCGCACCGGCCTGCTGTTCTACGGCGCCGATCCGATGCGCATCGCCCTGCGCCGCAAGGAACTGGTGGACAACCTGATCGGCCCCTCCGGGGAGGAAGAGATGCGCCTGACCCGGATGCAGGCCACGGAACTGCGCCGCGATCCGGCCCAGCTGGCCGATGCGGTGAAGGCGCAGGGGTTCTTTCCCGGCCCGCGCGTCGTGCTGGTCGAAGGCGCGACCGAGGCCCTGGCCGCCCCGATTCTCGCCACGCTCCAGGATTGGCAGGAGGGCGACGCTCAGATCATCGTCACCGCCGGCCAGCTGAAAGCCGCGTCCAAACTGCGCAAGGCCTTCGAGGGGCACGCCAACGCCTATGCCACCGGCGTCTATGACGACCCGCCCAGCCGCGAGGAAATCGCCGCCATCCTGGACAAGGCCGGGCTGGGCAACGCCCCGCAGGAGGCGCTGCGCGATCTGACCGCCCTGGCGCTGGTGCTGGATCCCGGCGACTTCCGCCAGACGGTGGAAAAGCTGGCGTTGTACAAGCACGGCGATGTCAGCCCCCTCAGCGCCGAGGACATCGCCGCCTGCGCCCCCGCCACGACAGAGGCCGACCTGGACGACATCCTGGCCCTGGTGGCCGAGGCCCGCACCGGAGAGATCGGGCCGGTGCTGCGCAAGTTGCAGGCCCAGGGCACCCAGCCGGTCGCTCTGTGCATTGCCGCGCTGCGCCATTTTCGCATGTTATACGCTGTTGCCGCCCATCCCGGCGGTCCGGGGCAGGGGATCGGTGCGCTGCGTCCTCCGGTCTTTGGCCCGCGCCGGGACAGGGTGCAGCGGCAGGCCTCGAAATGGGGGGCGCCGCGATTGGAACAGGCGCTGACGCTGATCACCGAATGCGACCTGACGCTGCGCTCTGCCAACCAGCACGCGCCTGCCATGGCGCTGGTCGAACGGATGCTGATCCGGTTGGCCATGATGGCCGCGCGCTAGCCGCGCCGCCCCGTTTCACCGTCTGACAGGGGAGAGATCAGACAATGTACACCGTCATCGGCGCCACCAACAATCGCACCATCCGCGTCATCTGGATGCTGGAGGAACTGGACCAGCCCTATACCCGCGTGCTGGCGAAATCCCACACGCCCGAGGTCACGGCCCAATCGACGCTGGGCAAGATCCCGGTGCTTCTGGACGGCGCCGACGCGATCACCGACAGTGCCGCCATCCTGACCTACCTGGCGGACAAGCACGGCCAGTTCACAGCCCCGCCCGGCACCGTCGCGCGGGGGCAGCAGGACGCGATCATGCACCAGGTTCTGGACGACCTGGAGGGGGTGATCTGGACCGCCACCCGCCACATGTTCATCGTCCCCGAAGAACACCGCATCCCCGAGCTGCGCCCGCAGCTGAAATGGGAATTCGGCCGCAATGCGCAGGCGCTGGCCGACCGTATGCAGGGCGAATACCTGACGGGCGACACGCCCACCGTGCCCGATTTCCTGGCCGCGCATACGCTGCGTTGGGCGATGGGTGCGAAATTCCCGATAGAGAGCGACCGCCTGCGCGCCTTTGCGCAGCGCATGTTCGACCGCCCCGCCTTTCAGCGCGCCCTGGAGTCGGAGCGGACTTCCGCTGGCTGATCCCGACGCAGTCGGCGCAATAGGCGTAATAGGCGCCTGTTCCCACTGCTGCGCGATTCCCCTGGCGGCCTGCCCCACCGGCGCCGCCTGCCCCACCCTCTTTGGTAGGGGCGGGGGCGCATTGGTAGAGGCCGAGCGCAGGCGCTTACCGGGCCTCGGGCGCTGTCGTGTCGCCTGCGGAGTCCGCGCCGGGGTCGTCCGCGAGGTCGGCGGACCGCCGGCTGGCATGATCGGCGGCGTGCCGACCGGCCCAAAGGCCGGTGGCCAGGCAGGCGGTGATCAGGTAGCCGCCGGTCGGCGCCTCCCAATCCAGCATCTCGCCCGCCGCGAAGGTGCCCGGTCGCGCCCGCAGCATCAGCCCCGCATCCAGCGCCGACAGGCGTAGCCCGCCCGCCGTGGAAATCGCCTCGTCCAGCGGGAAGGGGGTGGTGACGGGCAGCGGCAGCGCCTTGATCGCGGCGGCCAGCGCGGCGGGATCGCGCGGCAACGGCCGGGCGCATTCGTTCAACAGCGCGCGTTTCACCGGCGGCAGGGACAGCGCCTTGCGCAGGCGGTTGGGCAGGCTGTCGCCGGCTTTGCCGCGCGTCAGCCGGGCGGTAATCTCCGCTGCCGTCAGATCCGGCGCCAGGTCCACTCGCAGCGTGGCGCCCGCGCGCAGCAGCGGCGCCAGGGGATAGACGGCGCCGCCTTCCACGCCGCGTGCGGTAAGGATGAATTCACCGGGCACCATCGCATCGCCCGCATTCAGGGTCACGGCCTTCACCGGGGCGCCGAAATGCGCGGCCATATGCGATGACCAGGAGACGTGAAACCCGCAATTCGCCGGCGCAAAGGGCGCCACCGCTCCGACCCAGGCCGTCCAGGCACCATCCGAACCCAACCGCCGCCAAGACCCGCCGCCGCAGGCCAGAACGGTGACATCGGGCGTCACCCGCTGCGGCCCGTCCGGGGTGTCGAAAATCGCCGTCGCCCCGTCGAACCCGGTCCAGCGCCAGCGCCTGTGCAGCGCCACGCCGGCCTCTGTCAGCCGCGCCAGCCAGGCCCGCAACAGCGGCGAGGCCTTCATGACCTTTGGAAAGACCCGGCCCGAGGTGCCGGTAAAGACCTCCTGCCCCAGCCCCTGCGCCCATTGCTGCACCTCGGCCGGACCGAATTCCGCCAGCGCCGGGTGCAACGCTGCGGCCTCCGCACCAAAGGCGGCGCGAAAGGCATCTGGCGCTTCGTCCTTGGTCAGGTTCAGGCCGGATTTGCCCGCCATCAGGAACTTGCGCCCCATGGTCGGCATCGCCTCCGCCACGGTGACGGACAGGCCGCGTGCCGCCATCGCCTCTGCCGCCATCAGCCCGGCCGGGCCGCCGCCTATCACCAATGCCTGTGGCATGATTTCTCCGCATCCTGGTTCGGCCCGGCCGAGGCCGGTTCTGGGGGGTCGGGTCCGAGGGCCAATCGCGTACCGCCCGCGTTCCGTGCCGGGTGGGTTATCCCCTCCGCCGCACGGCGCGCAAGGGGCCGTCTTCGCCACCTTCGTCTGCGCCGCCGCCTCTCCTGCGTCTCAGCCGCCGCACATTGCCTTGATCGCCATGGCGTGATCGGGCGCTGCGGTCAGGGTGTCAGCGCACAGGGCCTCGGCCTCCGCCACGACATCGCCATCGACGATGCGGTCGATCAGGCCAAAGGTCAGCGCCTCCTGCGCCGGGATTCTGGCGCCGCCCATCAGGATCAGCTTGGTCCGTGCCGGGCCGATCAGCGCCGCCATCCGGCCCGGGTCCGAGGGCTGCGGCAGGAACCCCAGCTTCATCACCGGGTAGAAGAACCGCGCGTCAGGCACCGCCAGCCGCAAATCGCAGGCCAATGCCATCCCCGTCGCCCCGCCTGCCAGTGTGCCGTTCAGCGCGGCAATGGTCAGCCCCTTCTGCGCTGCGATGGCCGTGGACAGGCGCTCCCACACCGGGGAGGTTCCCAGCCCCTCCGACGCGGCCGCCAGATCCATGCCGGCGCTGAACACGCGCCCGGTGCCCGTCAGCACCACGGCACGGGCCTCCACCAGCCCCTCGAACGTGTCGGCCAGGGTCTCCAGCATCTCGGCGGTCAGGGAATTGGCCTTCTCCGGTCGGTCGATGGTGACCCGCCACAGCCCGCCGCCCTGATCCGTGCTGCGGATCATTCGGTCAGGCCGGCGCGGGCGCGGATTTCCGGTTCCCGCAGGCGCACCTCCTGGCCCAGGTAATCGTCCGCATCCGACCCGCACATCCAAAGCAGCGCGCGGGCCGGCCAGTCGGCGGGCACGTGGTCCTCCCATTCCAGTTCGCTGACCGGGTTCATGCCGCTGGCCTTGATGTCGCGCTGCATCTGGGTGGCGACGGTGCCCGGCGACAGGCCCATGACCCGCAGCCCCTGCGCCTGACCCTCATGCGCGCCCATCTGGGTCAGCATCGCCACTGCCGCCTTGGAGGTGCAATAGGCCGACCAGCCTTCCAGCGGGGAATGCGCCGCCCCCGAGCTGATGTTCAGGATCGTCCCGCCGCCGGCGGCCTGCATCACCGGCATGGCCGCGCGCATTCCGTGAAAGACGCCCTTCACGTTGATGTCGATCAGGTGATTCCAGGCCTCGGGATCGGCATCCGCCAGATGGGCGATGGGCTTCAGGATGGCGGCGTTGTTGACCAGAATGTCCAGCCCGCCAAATGTCTTCACCGTGGCCTTGACCGCCGCCTCGACCTCCCAGAACCGGGAGACGTCGCAGGGGATCGCCACCGCCTGCTTGCCGATTTCTCCGGCCAGCTGGGCGATTTCGTCCTCGGACCGGGCCAACAGGGCGACATTTGCGCCCGCATCGGCAAAGATCCGCGCGGCCGAGGCCCCGATGCCGCGGCTCGCTCCCGTGATTATGGCGGTTTTTCCGGCAAGATCGGTCATTTTGGCCTCCAATTCGATGCGCGGCCCTGCTGTGGACCCCGACCCAAGGAGTAATCGCCGTCACCGGGCCGGTCCAGCCCGAGATTGCCGACCGGCGGGTTGACCGTGTCCGCGACAGCGCCGAAACTCCGCGCGAGCTTTGATCCGGGAGACCCGTTTGATGACCTATCGCCTTTTGACCCTGACCGCCCTGGCCGCCGGGCAGGTCGCGCTGGCCGCGCCCGCCCAGGCCGAAATGTCCCCGGCGGACAGCTGGGCCTTTTACCAGGAATACCTTTCCGCCTTCGGTTACGAGATCACCGCCGACACCTCTGACGAAGGGTCCGTCCTGCGGGTCGAGAACCTGACCATGTCGATGGATCTGCCGGATATCGACGGCAACGCCGGGACGATCTCCATGAACATGGGCGGCCTGATCCTCACGGACATGGGCGACGGCACCACCCGCCTGACCCTGCCCGGCACTGTCCCGTTCTCGGTCTCGGGCAAAGCGCAGGAAGATTTCACCCTCAACGGCGAATATTCCACCACCGGCTTCGAAATGATCATCGGCGGCACCCCCGACGCGGTCGACACCAGCTTTGTCGCCGACAGTTTTGCCATGCGGCTGCTGGAATTCGTCGATTCCGACGGCACCGAACAGGTGCCCGGCGAGATTTCCGCCCGGATGGAAGGGATGGAAGGCACCTCCACCATCCTGGTCGATGGCGGCTATTCCATCACGCAGGACATGACTGCCGCGATGCTGGGCTATCTGGTGGATATCGACGCGCGGGAAACCGACAGCGACAGCCCCGGCATTCTGAACCTTCAGGGCGAGATGACGGACCTGACACTGGACGGCGATATGACCCTGCCCACCGGGCTGGATGTCACCGACATGGCCGTTGCGCTGCGCGGCGGCTATGCCATGGGCATGTCGATGGATTTTGGCACCGGCCGTACCGAAATGCGGTTTGAACAGGACGCGACCGAAACGCAGGACGCCGAAAGCTTTGGCTTCCGCTCCACCAGTCAGGGCGGCACCTTTGCGGGCAGCATGGGCGACACCGGGATCGAATACGGCACCACCTCCACCGATCTGACGATCGCGGTTCAGGGCAGCGACCTGCCCTTCCCCGTCGAAACCACGGCGGGCGAGGCGCATTTCGGCCTGACGCTGCCGCTGCTGGCCTCTGACGATGCGACGGAATTCGGCACCTCCATCACGCTGGCCGATGTGGCCGTGCCCGATATGCTGTGGGCCGGGATCGACCCGCAGGGCAGCCTGCCGCATGACCCGGTGACCCTGAAACTGGCAATCAGCGGTCTGGGCCGTCTCTTTGTCGATCTCGTGGACGAAACGCAGATGGCACAATTGGGTGAAACCGGCGGTGCCCCGGGCGAGGTCGACGCCCTGAAGATCGACGAACTGCTGCTGGAGGCCGCCGGTGCCCGCATCGCAGGCACCGCCGATCTGACCGTGGACAATGCCGCGCCCAGCCCCTTTGGCCCCTTCCCCAACGCGTTCGGCACCGCCGATCTGCGACTGACCGGGGTGAATGGTCTGCTGTCCAACCTGGGCAACATGGGTCTGCTGCCGATGCCGCAGGTCATGATGTTCTCGGGCATGATCACCCAGCTGGGCGAACCGGCTGACGGTCCCGACGACCTGAAGGCCCATATCGTCATGGGTCCGGGCGGCGATCTGACGGTGAACGGCAACCCGATCCCGCTTCAGTAACCTCGCGGCCCTTGCGGGCCCCCGCCGCCCCTTGCCGGGCGGCATCCCGAACGCCGACGGCCCGGTGCCCCCCGCCGGGCCGTTTTCCGTTCGGGTGCCACCGGGCCGGCGTGGCCCAATCCGCGCCTTCCCCTGCGCCCCCTGCGCCCCTACTGGATCCGCACGCGTCCCATCGTGCCAACCACACTGCCCCCGGCCTGGCCCCGGCTTGATCGACAGGCCCCCGCAGGCTAGGTCAGGCGGGAACCCAACCGGAGCCCCCATGCCGCATTCCCTTCCCGATCTCACCCAGGCCCTTCTGGATGCCGCCCGCGAGGCGGGGGCCGATGGCGCCGATGCCATCGCCCGCCAGGGCACGTCCCTGTCCATCGACGTGCGCGCCGGAACGCTGGAACAGGCCGAACGCTCCGAAGGGGTGGAATTCGGGTTGCGGGTGATGGTGGGGCAACGTCAGGCCTGTGTCTCGGCCTCGGACGTGCGGGCCCAGACGCTGAAGCTGATGGCCGAACGGGCCGTCGCCATGGCACGGGAGGCGCCGGAAGATCCCCATATCGGGCTGGCCGATCCCGCCGCCCTGTCGCAGGTGCGCGATGCCGCCGGGCTGGACCTGGCTGATGACAGCGCCGAACCTGACCCCGCCGCGCTGGAAGACGACGCCCGCCGGGCCGAGGTCGCCTGCCTCGCCGTGGACGGCGTCAGCCAGGCGCAGGTCGCCAGCGCCTCCTACGGGGCGACGGATGTGCACCTGGCGGCCAGCAACGGGTTCTCCGGCGGCTACCGGCTGACCAGCCGCGGCCTCGCCTGCGTCGCCATCGCCGGCACCGGCGCCACCATGCAGCGCGACGCGGATCACGACGCGCGGATCTACCAGACCGACCTGCGCAGCGCCGAGGACATCGGCACCCGTGCCGGCGAACGCGCCGCCGCCATGCTGGGCGCGCAGCAGCCCCCGACGGGCAGCTACCCGGTGCTTTATGACGAACGGATCTCCTCCGGGTTGATCGGGCACCTGCTGGGCGCGGTGAACGGCGCGGCCGTGGCGCGCGGCTCTTCGTTCCTGCGCGGGGCGATGGGCGAACAGGTGCTGCCCGCCGGGCTGTCCCTGACCGAAGATCCGCACCGCGTGCGGGTCCGCGGCTCCCGTCCCTTCGATGCCGAGGGGCTGCGCACCGCGCCGCGCGATATCGTCCGCGACGGTGTGCTGCAAGGCTGGACGCTGGATCTGGCCAACGCGCGCAAGCTGGGGCTGGAAAGTTCCGCCAATGCCGGGCGCGGCCTGTCGGCGCCGCCCGCGCCCACCACCTACAACATCGCCCTGACCCAGGGAGAGCAGAGCCGCGATGACCTGCTGGCGCAGATGGGCACCGGGCTGCTCGTCACCTCGCTGATCGGGTCCACGATCAATCCCGACACCGGCGATTACTCGCGCGGCGCTTCCGGCTTCTGGGTGGAGAACGGGCAGATCACCTACCCGGTGCAGGAATGCACCATCGCCGGCAACCTGCGCGACATGCTGCAACGGATCATCCCCGCCAACGATGCGCGAACCTGGCTGGGGACGGTCGTCCCCTCCCTTCTGGTCGAAGGGATGACGCTTGCAGGACGTTGAGGCCGATCTGGCCCTTCTGACCGATGCGGCCCGTGCCGCCGGAGAAGTCGCCATGCGGTTTTTCCGCCGCGATCCGCAAACCTGGGAAAAACCCGATGACGCCGGCCCGGTGACAGAGGCCGACCTGGCCGTCGACGCCCTGCTGCGCGACCGCCTGACCGGAGCGCGCCCCGGCTATGGCTGGCTGTCGGAGGAAACGCCCGACAGCGCCGCACGTCTGGACCAGGACCGCGTTTTCATCATCGACCCGATCGACGGCACCCGCGCCTTCGTCAAGGGCGACAGCGCCTGGGCGCATTCCCTGGCCATCGCCGAGGGCGGCCAGATCCGCGCCGCAGCCGTGCTGCTGCCGGTCGGTGGCGCGCTATACGCCGCCGGGCGCGGGCTGGGGGCGACGTTGAACGGCGCGCCGATCCGCTGCTCTGCACGGGGTGCGCTGCCTGGCGCCACGGTGCTGGCCGCGCGCCCCAGCTACGACCCCGGCAACTGGATCGGTACGGTGCCCGAGGTGTCGCGGCAATACCGCCCCTCACTGGCCTATCGCCTGTCGCTGGTCGCCGAAGGCCGGTTCGACGCGATGCTGACCCTGCGCGACAGCTGGGAGTGGGACATCGCCGCGGGTGCCCTGATCCTGACGGAGGCCGGCGCCCATGTCAGCGACCGCACCGGCGCGCCGCTGCGGTTCAACAACCCGCATCCCCAGGTGCCCGGCGTCGTCGCCGCCGGCCCCGCCGTGCACGACGCCCTGCTGGCAGAGCTGAGCCACGCACGGTGAGCCACGCACAGGGCGTGTAGCGGCGCAGCTGGCCTGCGAAGGAGGCCAGGGACGCAAGCGCGGGTCCCGGATTGACACGGCGGGCGCACAGGCCCGATGCTTTGCCCATTTGCAAAGTCATTTTCAGGAGCCTGCCATGTACCCAACCCGTTACGGGACCGCCCGCAATATCCTGCCGCTTGTCTCTGCCCTTGGCTGGGGGATGGTCGCAATCGGCGTGGGCACCGTCGTGATCGCCCTGACCGGCCAATCCTACATGGGCGCCGCCCTGGCCCTGCCCGGGCTTGGTGTCGTGATCGGTGGCCTGTTCTGCGTGGTGAATGTCCAGATCGCCCAGGCCGTGCTGGACATTGCCGACAATTCCCACCGCGCGCTGGCCGTGCCGGGCGGTGAAACACCTTCCGCCGCGCCGCCCGCCGCGAGTCCGTACATGGCCCCGGCAGGCGCGCCGCCCGAAACATCCAGCTACATGGGCGAGACCATCGAGAAGATCAACCACCGCTACATCTGGAACGGGCAGTCCCACCGCACCCTGGGCAAGGCCAAGGCCGCGATCAAGGCGGCGCACCAGCCCTGAGCCGCGCCTTGCCCTCCCTTTCTGTCGGCGTAAGATGGCCCGGACAGCAGGCAGGGAGAGCCCCATGAAAGTCGGATATCGCGACCTGATCGACGCCGCCGAAGCGGAGATCGAAACCCTTTCCATCGAGGATGCCCAAGCGCGGCTGGAGGATCCCCGTGTCCTGTTCGTCGATCTGCGTGACCGGCGGGAGCTGGAGCGCGAGGGGCGCATTCCCGGCGCGTTCCACTGCCCGCGCGGGATGCTGGAATTCTGGATCGACCCGGACAGCCCCTATCACAAGACGGTCTTTGCCGAGGACCGCACCTTTGTCTTCTATTGCGCCTCCGCCTGGCGGTCGGCCTTGGCGACCAAGACGGCGCAGGATATGGGCCTGGCCCCGGTGGCGCATCTGGGCGGCGGGTTCTCCGCGTGGAAATCGGGCGGCGCCCCGGTGCAAGAGGTGGCGCCGAAGTGACCCGGTATCCCCGCGACCTGGCGGGCCATGGCCCCACCCCCCCAGACGCCCGCTGGCCCGGCGGCGCGCGCATCGCCGTCTCCTTTGTGCTGAATTACGAAGAAGGCGGAGAGAACAACATCCTGCACGGCGATCCCGCCTCCGAGGCCTTCCTGTCGGAGATCGTGGGGGCCGCCCCCTGGCCCGGTCAGCGCCATTGGAACATGGAATCCAACTACGAATACGGCGCCCGCGCCGGCTTCTGGCGGCTGCACCGTCTGTTCACCGGGGCGGGCATTCCGCTGACGGTCTACGGCGTGACCAGCGCGCTGGCACGGTCCCCCGAGCAGCTGATCGCCATGCAGCAGGCGGAGTGGGAGGTCGCGTCCCACGGCATGAAATGGGTGGAGCACAAGGACATGCCCCCGGAGGAGGAGCGCGCGGTGATGGAGGAGGCCATCGCCCTGCACGAGGAACTGACCGGCGCACGCCCGACCGGCTGGTATACCGGACGTTGCTCGATGCAGACCGTCGACCTGGCCGGCGAACTGGGGTTCGACTGGGTCTCCGATGCCATCGACGACGATCTGCCGCATTGGCGGGAGACCTCGGGCGGGCACCAGCTGGTGATCCCCTACACGATGGATGCCAACGACATGCGCTTTGCCACGCCGCAGGGGTTCAATTCGGGCGATCAGTTCTTCGCGTATCTCAAGGACACGTTCGATTGCCTCTATGCGGAGGGGGAGGCGGGCGCGCCGAAGATGATGTCCGTCGGAATGCATTGCCGCATCCTGGGCCGCCCCGGACGGGTGCAGGCGCTGCGCCGCTTCATCGATTACATCCAGGCCCAGCCGCATGTCTGGTGCGCGCGGCGCATCGACATCGCCCGCCACTGGGCCGCGACCCACCCGCCGCAGGTGCAGGCCCTGCGCCCTTCCCTCATGCCGCGCGACGCCTTCGTGGAGGCCTTCGGCGGGATCTACGAACATTCCGCCTGGATCGCCGAGGGCGCGCATGGGCTGGAGCTGGGCCCGCCCCACGACCGCGCGCCGGGGCTGTGGCACGCCCTGGCGCGGATCTTTCGCCGTGCCAGCCCCGAGGCGCGGCTGAAGGTCTTGCAGGCCCATCCCGACCTCGCCGGCAAACTGGCGGCGGCGCAACGCCTGACCGAAGACAGCACGGCGGAACAGGCCTCGGCCGGGCTGGACGCGCTGACCGATGCGGAACGCAGCCGGTTCGAAGCACTGAACGACGCCTATACGGCGAAATTCGGCTTTCCCTTCATCATCGCGGTGCGCGATCACGACAAGGCCGGAATCCTCGCCGCGTTCGAGACGCGGCTGGCCCATGACCAGGAGACCGAATTCGCCGAGGCCTGCCAGCAGGTGGAGCGGATCGCCTGGCACCGGCTGTCCGGGCTGTTGCCGGGGGGCTAGGGCGGGCGGCGACTTAGGCGGGCACCGGACGCCCCTGCCGGCGCAGCCCCAGCCGCCGCCCCGGCTGTGCCCCCTGTCCTTCAGCCACCGCGCCCCGCCGCCGGGTGCGGAGGCCAGTGGCCCCGATAGCCCGGCGATCCGCCCCGCCCCACAGGCGCGGAACCGCCCATCCGCCTTGCCCCCCGAAGGGGCAGCGGGTTCCATCGGCCGACCTTGGAACCAAAGGAGACCGCGTGCTTTACCTGATCCTTCTTGCGGGTGTCCTGCTGCTGTGCCTGCGCCCGATGTCATCCGGGCGGGCCTCCGCCGTGGTCCTGGCGGGGATGGCGGCGCTGCTGTTGTATCTCTGGGGGGCCTATTTCGCCTGGGACAATCCCAGCGGCGACCCCCAGGGCAGCATGTACCGGGGGCTCGAACTCTGGACGTTGCTGGCGCTCACGGCGCTGTTTGCCGGGGCGGTCGGCCTTCGGCAGGCGCGCCGTGCCACAGGGCGCAGGAACGGCGGTGACGGCGCCTAGCGGCGCGTGCCGGTGTGCCCGCCGTGCGGGGGGCGGATAGACAAACGGGCGACGGCAATACCGTCGCCCGCAAAGAAGAAACCGCCGGGGCGCGACCGGGTGACAGCCCATCCGCCCGTCCCGATTATTCAGATCAGGGGCGCTCGATGGCCAGGGCGATGCCCTGTCCGCCACCGATGCACATGGTGATCAGGGCGCGTTTGCCGCCGATCCGCTCCAGCTCGTACAATGCCTTGACGGTGATGATCGCGCCGGTGGCGCCGACCGGGTGGCCCAGGGCGATGGCGCCGCCGTTGGGGTTCACCCGCGCCGGGTCCAGACCCAACTCGCGGTTCACGGCGATGGCCTGCGCGGCAAAGGCCTCGTTCGATTCGATGACGTCGAAATCGGAAACGCTCAGCCCTGTCCGCTCCAGCAGCTTGCGCACGGCGGGGATCGGGCCGATGCCCATCACCTCGGGCCGGACACCGGCATGGGCATAGCCCAGCACGCGGGCGCGCGGCGTCAGACCCGCCTTTTGCGCCGCTTCCCCCCGCGCGAGAACCAGTGCCGCCGCACCGTCGTTGATGCCCGAGGCATTGCCCGCCGTCACGGTCCCGTCCTTGGCAAAGGCCGGGCGCAGACCGGCCAGACCCTCGGCGGTGGTGTTGGGCTTGCCATGTTCATCGGTGTCAAAAGCGACTTCGTCGCGCTTCACCTTCACCATGACCGGCACGATCTGATCGGCAAAGCGCCCCTCGGCGATCGCATGGGCCGCGCGCTGTTGCGAGGTCAGGGCAAAGGCGTCCTGATCCGCGCGGGTGATCGTGTGTTCGTCCGCGACATTCTCGGCGGTGACGCCCATGTGGCCGGTGCCGAAGGGGCAATTCAGCGCGCCCAGCATCATGTCCATCGTCACCACGTCACCCATCTTGGCCCCCCAGCGTTGCTGCGGCACGATGAAGGGCGAGCGCGACATGTTCTCCGCCCCGCCCGCGACGCCGAAATCCGCATCGCCCATCGCCAGCGATTGCACGACCGAGACGATGGCCTGCGCGCCGGAACCGCACAGCCGGTTCACGTTCATGGCGGGGGTGGTGTCGGGGATGCCGGCCTCCATCGCGGCGATGCGCGACAGGTACATGTCCTTGGGTTCGGTGTTGATCACATGGCCGAATGCCACGTGGCCGATCTGGCCGCCCTCGACCCCGGCGCGGGACAGCGCCTCGCGGGTGGCAGTGGCGCCCAGCCGGGCCGGGGGGACGGCTGCCAGCGCGCCGCCGAAGGTGCCGATGGCGGTACGTGCGCCGCCGAGAATGACGATATCTTCCATGGGGTCCTCCGTCGCATGGTTGGCCCTGTCTTGCCCGTTTGCGGGGGATCATGCAACGTCACCCCATGACGCATCCCGATTTCGCCCCCCTCTCCCCCGCCGAAGAGACCTTGGCCGACGCCTGTGCCGGGTCCGGGCTGGCCACTCTGGGCGATGGCGCCTTTCCTGCGGAGGCGACGCCGGACACCACGATCCGCGCCGCCTTCCTGGCGCATCTGCTGACCACCACGCCGCTGCCGCCGGGCGGGCTGACCCTGACCGGCGCCCGGATCGACGGGCCATTGGTGTTGCGCGAGGTTACGCTGTCCGCCGGGCTGACGCTGGCGCAATGCCATCTTGCGGGGCCGGTGCATCTGTTCGGAGCGCGGCTGCGCGGGTTGATCCTGACCGGCTGCCACCTGACCGGGCTGAACGCGGATCACGCCATCTTCGGCGGGCCGGTCTACCTGCGCGGCGGCACCTCCATCCGGGGAGAGATCAGCCTTGCGGGCACCCGGATCACTGGCGACCTGCAAATCTGCGGTGCCGACCTTCAGGCGGAGGATCGCGATGCTCTCTTTGCCCCGTCGCTGACGGTGGAGGGGTCCGTCTACCTGGGCAATT
This sequence comes from Pseudooceanicola aestuarii, assembly GCF_010614805.1. Taxonomy (NCBI): domain Bacteria; kingdom Pseudomonadati; phylum Pseudomonadota; class Alphaproteobacteria; order Rhodobacterales; family Paracoccaceae; genus Pseudooceanicola; species Pseudooceanicola aestuarii. Next base: position 1,272,084 of record NZ_JAAFZC010000001.1, on the reverse strand, counting down.
ACCCCTATTCCGAGACGGAGACAGAGCTGACGTCGGATGGCGCGATCTTCCTTGCCTCCGCCGAGATCGGGCATGACCTGTTCATCACCCGCTGCGCCGTCGCCCCGCATCGCGATCCCGCCCGCGACACCCTGTTCCGCCCCAGCGAAGAACACGGGCCAGGCATCGCGCTCAGCCTGGCGCGGGCACGGATGGGGGGCATCCTGTATCTGCGGGACAACCAGATCGCGTCGGGCATCGTCAACCTGGCGGGCGCCCATGTGCGGCGCCTGCGCGACGAACCCGCCGGGCCGGGCGCCAGCTACCCGATCCGGCTGGACGGGTTCACCTATGACGATTTCTCCCGGCATGCGGAAACCGGCGTGGCCTCCCGGCTGGACTGGCTGGACCGGCGGCCCGCCGACACGCCGTTCACCGCGCAGCCCTATGAACAGCTGGCCCGCGTGCTGACCCATATGGGCCACCGCTCCGACGCGCGCACCGTGCGGATGCGCAAGGAGGCGATCCTGCGTCGCGAGGACCGCGCCATGCGGGCCGAAGCGCAGGGCCGCCGCGGCCTGACGTGGCATGCCAGCTGGCTGGGCGATGCGGTGATGCGACTGTCCGTCGGATATGGCTATCGTCCGGCGCGGGCGCTGTTTCTCGCGGTGCTTCTGGTGGGGTTCGGGGGCCTGTACTACGCGGCCGTCTGGCGGGCCGGTGACATGACCCCCAACGCCGCGCCGATCCTGATATCGGCCGACTGGATCGCCGCCACCCGCGATCACCCGGGCAATCCGGCGGCCTTCTGGTCAAGGCCGGGCCAGGCGGGACAGGATTGGGAGACGTTCAACGGCTTTGCCTATGCCGCCGATCTGGCCGTGCCCCTGATCTCGCTGGGGCAGGAAGACGCCTGGGCGCCATCGACCAGCCGGTCGGCTCTGGGCTGGCACGGCTGGTACCTGCGCTGGTTCATCAAGGCGGCGGGCTGGATCATCACCGCCCTGGGCGCCGCGGCCGTGACCGGGCTGGTCAGGCAGGATTAGGCACCAGCCGCCGCCGCCCGCTGGCGGTCAGGGCATAGGCCTCGCCCCCTTCGAACACGGCTGTGGTCAGCGCCTTGCCGTGGCCCGCGCCGGTGTCCAGATTGACCCGGTTGCCATAATGGGTCGCCATCTCCACCGGGGTGTGCCCATGTACCACCAGCCAGGGCCAGGGGTCCGAATAGCGGTGAAAGGCATCGCGAATCCACATCATGTCCTGCGGGTTCTGGTCAGCCAGCGGAACACCGGGGCGCAGCCCGGCATGCACAAAGAGGAACCCGGCCTCCTCGATCCACAGGGGCAGGCCGGTCAGGAAGTCGCGATGCGCGGCGGGCATGGCCCGCGCCAGATCCGCCTGCAACGCCGCGTTGGGCCGCGCCGGATCGACATCCACCCCATAGCTGCGCAGCGTCTCCAGCCCGCCCAGCCGCCGGTGCGGCCAGGGCAGGCCGGAGGCCACGTTGGGATTGACCACCGTGCCGTCGCGCCGGAAATCCAGGAACATCTGGTCGTGATTGCCGCGCACGCAACGCCAGCGTCGCCCGGCGGCCATGCCGTCCAGGATCAGCTGGATCACCCCCTGGCTGTCCGGCCCGCGATCCACCAGATCGCCCAGAAACACCAGCCGGGCCTCCGCGCCGCCGTCGGCGTCGATCCGGGCGATCTGTTCCTCCAGCAAGGCGCGCTGGCCGTGGATATCTCCGATGGCGTAGATCCGCATCCTGCCCTCCTGACTTCGGTCAGCCCCTTCCTGACGCGAAGCGCCGCGAATGCCAAGGGCAGGCCGCCATCGCCAAAACAGGTGACAGCCCCTGCCCGGGGATGCTTTGATGACCCTAGGTCAACCACTCGCGCCGGCAGACGGCGCCCGGCCTGTCGTCTTCCGCGTTCAACAAGGGATCCGATCATGAAAACCTTGCCGTTTCTCTATTTCACCCTGGCCGCCCTTCTGGCCCTGATCGGCATGGCCTGGGGCATCCAGATGTCCGCCACCGCCGATCACACGCTGGCCCCGGCCCATGCGCATCTGAACCTGTTGGGATTTGTCAGTTTTGCCGTCTTTGGCACGTTCTACCACCTGGTCCCGCAGGCGGCGGAGGGCTGGCTGGCCCGCGCGCAGGCGGCGCTGGCCGTGCTGGGCGTGGTGCTGATCGTGCCCGGCATCGTCATGGCCATCCGCGAAACCGGCGAGGCGATGGCCAAGGTCGGATCGCTGCTGACCCTGCTGTCCATGGCGCTGTTCCTGGTGGTAATCGTGGTGCACGCCCGGCCGCGCCGGGCCTGACCACGCGCCCCCCCTGGCACCGCAAACGCAAACGGGCCACACCCGATGGCGCGGCCCGTTGTGGTGCGATCTGACGGCGCAGAGCCGGATCAGGCGACGTCGAATTCCAGCGGCTTGATCTGGCGGAACATGCCGGTCTTGGACAAATGCTCCAGCGCCGTGTCGTTCGGCGCCTCGTCCAGATACAGCAGCGCGATCGCCTCGCCACCCTGCGCGGCACGGCCCAGGGTGAAGTTGGCGATGTTCACACCGTTGGTGCCCATGGTCTGGCCCAGGGTGCCGATGATGCCCGGCACGTCCTCGTTCGTGGTATAGAGCATATGGGCGCCCACCTCGGCATCGATATTGATGCCCTTGATCTGGATGAACCGCGGCTTGCCATCGCTGAACACCGTCCCGGCGACCGAACGTTCGCGTTTCTCCGTCACCACCGTGACCTTGACATAACCGTCGAAGGCGCCGGATTTGTTCTGGTTGGTGGTGGAGATCTTGATGCCGCGTTCCTGCGCGACCACCGGGGCCGACACCATGTTCACATCGGGGTTGGCACGCTTCATGATCCCCGCGATGGCCGAACAATTCAGCGCCGCCAGGTTCATGTCGGCGACCACGCCGTCATACAGGATGTTGATCGCCTTGATCGGTTCGTCCGTCATCTGGCCGATGAAGGCGCCCAGATGATCCGACAGCTTGACCCAGGGGCCCATGACCTTGGCTTCCTCGGCGGTCATGGAGGGCATGTTCAGCGCGTTTTCGACCGCGCCGTCCAGCAGGTAGTTGGACATCTGTTCGGCGACCTGAAGCGCGACGTTCTCCTGCGCCTCGGAGGTGGCGGCGCCCAGATGCGGGGTGCAGACCACGTTGGGCAGGTTGAACAGCGGGTTTTCCGTCGCCGGTTCTTCGGAAAAGACGTCAAAGGCGGCACCGGCCACATGGCCCGATTGCAGCATGTCGGCCAGAGCGGCCTCGTCCACCAATCCGCCACGGGCACAATTGATGATGCGCACGCCCTTCTTGGTCTTCTCCAGATTTTCGCGCGACAGGATGTTGCGGGTCTGGTCGGTCAGCGGCACGTGCAGGGTGATGAAATCGGCGCGCTCCAGCAGGGCGTCCAGCTCCACCTTTTCCACGCCCATCTTGGCGGCCTTCTCCGCGCTCAGGAACGGGTCATAGGCCGCGACTTTCATCTTCAGCCCACGGGCGCGGTCGCAGACGATGCCGCCGATGTTTCCCGCGCCGATCACGCCCAGCGTCTTGTTCGTCAGCTCCACCCCCATGAAACGGGATTTCTCCCACTTCCCGGCATGGGTGGAGGCCGAGGCCTCGGGGATCTGGCGCGCCACTGCGAACATCATCGCGATGGCGTGTTCGGCGGTGGTGATCATGTTGCCGAAGGGCGTGTTCATCACGATCACGCCCTTCTTGGAGGCGGCGTCCTTGTCGATGTTGTCGGTGCCGATCCCGGCGCGGCCGATCACCTTCAGGTTGGTGGCATTGGCCAGGATCTTGTCGGTGACCTTGGTGGCCGAGCGGATCGCCAGACCGTCGTACTGGCCGATCACCTCGGCCAGCTTGTCCTTGTCCTTGCCCAGGTCGGGCTGGAAATCGACATCGATGCCGCGATCCTTGAAGATCTGGACGGCGGCGGGGGACAGTTTGTCGGAAATCAGAACTTTGGGGGCCATGTCATGGGCTCCTTGCGGGGGCGTCACTGCGCCCGGAAACTGGGGGAAGTCGGGCAGGGTCATGGCCCCGCCCGGAATGCATCACGGAAGGATCAGGCCGCCTGGGACAACGCGGCGATCTCGGCCTCGAAGGCCCATTCCAGCCAGGGCAGCATCGCCTGGATATCGGCCGTCTCTACCGTCGCGCCGCACCAGATGCGCAGCCCGGCAGGGGCGTCACGATAGGCCCCGATGTCCAGCGCCACGCCTTCGGCCTCCAGCCGCTTGGCCACGGCCTTGGCGAAGGTAGCGCCATCGGTGATGCGCGCATCGGTGAACTTCAGACAGACCGAGGTGTTGGACCGCGTGGCGTCATCCTCTGCCAGGTTGTCGATCCAGTCCCGCGCGGCGCAGAACTCCCAGATCGCCTGCGCATTGGCATCGGCCCGCGCCATCAGCCCGGACAGCCCACCGACATTGCGCGCCCAATCCAGCGCGACAAGGTAATCCTCGACCGCCAGCATGGAGGGGGTGTTGATCGTCTCGCCCTTGAAGATGCCCTCGATCAGCTTCCCGCCCTTGGTCATGCGGAAGATCTTGGGCAGGGGCCAGGCGGGGGTGTAGCTTTCCAGCCGCTCCACCGCGCGCGGCGACAGGATCAGCATCCCATGCGCCGCCTCGCCGCCCATCACCTTCTGCCAGGAGAAGGTCGTCACATCCAGCTTGTCCCACGGCAGATCCTGGGCAAACGCGGCCGAAGTCGCGTCGCAGATCGTCAGCCCGCCGCGATCGGCGGGGATGGCATCGCCGTTGGGAACCCGCACGCCCGAGGTGGTGCCGTTCCAGGTGAAGACGACATCGGTGTCGAAATCGACCTGTGCCAGATCGACGATCTGACCGTAATCGGCGGTCTTCACCTCCGCGTCCAGCTTCAGCTGCTTGACCACATCGGTGACCCAGCCGGCGCCAAAGCTTTCCCAGGCCAGCATCGTCGCCTTGCGCGCGCCCAGCAGGGACCACATGGCCATTTCCATCGCCCCGGTGTCCGAGGCGGGCACGATGCCGATCTTGTACTCTGCCGGAACGCCCAACAGCGCGCGCGTCTCCTCGATCGCGGCCTTCAGCTTGTCCTTGCCCACGGCGGCGCGGTGGCTGCGGCCCAGGGCGGCATCGGACAACGCCGAGATTTCGAATGTGGGGATCTTGGCACAGGGGCCAGAGGAGAAACGCGGATTCGTCGGCCGCGTCGCCGGTGCATCAATAGCCATATAGCTACCCTTCCAGATAAGCGCCCCTCGTTGGGGAGGGGTGTCCCGCTGCCGCTCCTAGCGGGGATTCGGGGGCACGGCAAGCGGCCATCGCGCCGCTTTCTCCGGGCGATGGGTCGTTTTCCCGCCCCGCGCGACGCCCCTGTCGCCTATCGGAAACTTCGCCGCCCGGCGCCGTCACGGGGCTGGCGCCGGAGGTCGTGCCATGGTTTATCCCGTCGCGACCGCGACAGGAGCCCGCCGATGTTCACCGCCACCCTGACCACCGACCCCGCCGCCCCCGCCCTGAACCCGGCCCTGGCCGAGGCGCTGCGCAACGCCTGGGGCGGCGGTGCCCTGCAATGGCTGGCCCCCGACGAGGCGGCGGAATTCGCCCTGCCGCAGGTGCCGGACAATTTCCGGGCGGTCTGGACCGATCTTCAAGGTCAGCGCGTCGACCTGAACATCCAGCCCACCGAAGGCCGGCGCAAGCGGATGCTGCTGGCCGACATGGACAGCACGATGATCCGCCAGGAATGCATCGACGAACTGGCCGAAGAGGCCGGTGTCGGCGCTCAGGTCAAGCAGATCACCGCCCGCGCCATGAACGGAGAGCTGGATTTCGACGGCGCCCTGACGGAACGTGTCGCCCTGCTGAAAGGGTTGGCCGAAACGGTCATCGCCCGCGTGTTGGAGACCCGCATCCAGCTGATGCCCGGCGGCCCGCAGCTGCTGGCCACGATGAAGGCCGACGGCGCCTATTGCGCACTGGTCTCGGGCGGGTTCACCGCCTTTACGTCGGCCATTGCCGCGCAGCTGGGCTTTGACGAGAATCGCGCCAATGTGCTGCATGCGGATGGCGGCGTCCTCACCGGGACTGTCGCACTGCCGATCCTCGGCCGGGAGGCCAAGGTGCAGGCGCTGGAGGAGATCACCGCCCGGCTGGGCCTGACCGAGGATCAGGTGATGGCCGTGGGCGACGGCGCCAATGATCTGGGCATGCTGGGCCGCGCCGGGGCGGGGGTTGCCCTGCACGCCAAACCCGTGGTCGCGGCGGAATGCGCGCTGCGGGTGAATTTCGGCGACCTGACCAGCCTGCTGTACCTACAGGGCTATTCGGCGGATGACTTCATCACGCCGGGCTGAACGATCCCGGCTCCTTCTTATTTACACCTCCATTAATTAACTATTGCGTTAATTAACTGTTTCTGCAAACATGTGGGCATGAATGATCTTGCCCGCACCTTCTCTGCCTTGGCCGATGAAACCCGCTTGTCCCTTGTGGACCGGCTTCTGAGCGATGGCGAATTGCCCGCCGGTGACCTGGCCCAGGGGCTGGACATCACCGCGCCTGCGGTCTCGCGCCACCTGAAGGTGCTGCGCCAGGCCGGGGTGATCGCGCAGCGGGCGGAGGGGACGCGCCGGCTCTACTCCATCCGGCCGGAGGCGCTGAAGCGCATCAACGGCTGGACCATGGATCACCGCGCGGTCTGGGCGGACAGCCTGGACCGGCTGGACGGGCTGCTGGCCCTCGACCCCGAAGGAGACACCTGATGAAGGATTCCGACAGCTTCGACGCCGATTTCATCCGCGATTATCCCGTCGCCCCGGATCGTCTGTGGCAGGCGGTCACGCAGCCCGATCAACTGATGCAATGGTTCGGCCCCGAAGGGGTGCGCCAGGTCGATTGCGCCATGGATTTCACCGCCCCCGGCCCCTGGCATTGCGTGATGGAGGGGCGCGAAAGCGGCGACCGATTTCACGTCTCCGGGCAGGTCACCTCGGTGCAGCCGCCACGGGAGGGGGCCGGGCGCGTCTCCTTCACCTGGGCCTGGCATGACGGCAGCGGTGCGCGCGGCGCTGAAAGCTTCGTGACCTTCGAGGTGACGCGCACCGATACCGGCGCCCGGCTGACCCTGACCCATCGCGGCCTGACCACCCTGGAGGCGGCGCAAAGCCACAGCCGTGGCTGGACCTCCACCCTGCTGTGCCTGGACCGTCACCTGGCCTGACGGCCCGCCCTTTTCCGACCGACCCCATTTGCAGACCGAACCCGAAAGGACCATTTCGATGCCCAAGTACCTGTTTATCTACCACGCCGACAAACCGATGCAGCCCGAACCCGGCCAGGAGGCCGAAGCGATGGCCGCCTGGGGCCGCTGGATGGAAACCCACGCCGCCGCCATCGACCAGCCCGGCGATCCGGTGGGCCTGTCGAAATCCGTCACCGCCGACGGGATCAGCGACAGCGTGCCCAACGCCGCCTTCGGCTATTCCATCGTCTCCGCACCGGACATGGACGCCGCCTGCAAGATCGCGGCGGACAATCCCATGGTGGCCGGTGGCGGCTCTGTCGAAGTGGCGGAGATCATGCCGATCGAGATGTGATCGCCGCGCCGTTCCCGAAAACGCGCAAAGGCCGCGCCCTGTCACCGGGCGCGGCCTTTGTCATCTTTTGCATAGCGCGCGGCACCGTCCCCGGCCAGATCGGCCATCACGGCCAGGCGAGGCCAAATCGCGCGCGATCAGGCGCCGTAGGGCACCCAGACCGTCTTGACCTCGGTCGCGGCATCCAGGAAGGCGCGGCCTTCGCCCTCCGCCCCGGTCCAGTCGCGGGCCTGCCGGTTGTTCACCCAGGTCCGTTTCAGGTTCCCGGCGCTGCCTTCCTCCACGACCTTCGACAGGTCGGTCGACGAAAACGACCAGACCGCATCGACATCCAGATGCCTGGCCAGCACGGGGGCCAGATCTTCATGCGGGCCGGCCAGGATGTTCACCACGCCGCCGGGCACGTCCGAGGTGTCCAGAACCTGGTAGAAATCGCTCGCGCTCAGCGGATGCGGCTCCGACGCGACCAGCACGGCGCGGTTGCCCATGGCGATGGCCGGCGCCATGACCGACAGCAGCCCCAGCAGCGGCGCCTCGTCCGGGCAGAGCGCACCGATCACACCCACGGGTTCGCGCATCGCCAGCGCCACCCCCCGGATCGGGACCGAGCGCACGTCGCCGCCGTACTTGTCTGCCCAGGCCGCATAGGTGAACAGGCGCTGCACGCTGGCCGCCACCTCTCCGGCCCCGCCATTGCCACCGACCTGCGCGTCGATGCGGGCGGCGAATTCATCGGCCCGCGCTTCCAGGTTCTCGGCGATGTAATACAGGATCTGCGCCCGCAGATGCCCCGTGGTGCCCGACCAACCCGCAGCCTGGCGCGCCGCCTCCACCGCATTGCGGATGTCCTTGCGGTTGGCGATGCCGACCTGACCCAGAACGCGCCCCTCGGCGCCCACCACCGCGCGGGTATAACCGCCGTCGGGGCGGGCCTGTTTGCCACCGATGTAGAATTTCGGCGTCCGGTCCAGCCCCTGCATCGTGTCGGGCGTTCCGCCCTCTGCCGGTTCGATCCGGGTCAGCGGCGCGGGCGTCGCCTTGGGCCGGGTGTAGGCCATCAGCCCCTCCCACCCGCCTTCGCGGCCAAACCCGCTTTCGCGGACCCCGCCGAACCCGGCGGCGGCGTCGAACATGTTGGTGCCGTTCACCCAGACCACGCCCGCCACCAGTTTGGGCGCTACGTCCAGCGCCAGGTTCACATTCTCCGACCACAGCGTCGCCGCCAGACCATAGCGCGTGTCATTGGCCAGCTGCACAGCCTCCGCCGGGGTGCGGAACGTGGTGGAGACGAGGACCGGGCCAAAGATCTCTTCCTGCATCAGCGGATCGGCCGGTTCCAGCCCGGTGATCAGCGTAGGCGGGTAGAAACAGCCCTCCGGCACGTCGCAGGCGGCGTGATGCACCTCGCCCCCGGCCCCCGCGACAAGGCCGCGAATACGCTCCAGCTGCACGGGATCGACGATGGCGCCGATGTCGATGCTCTTGTCCAGCGGATCGCCGATACGCAGCTTGTCCATCCGCGCCTTCAGCCGGGTGTGGAACTGATCCGCGATGCCCTCCTGCACCAGCAGGCGCGATCCGGCACAGCAGACTTGCCCCTGATTGAACCAGATGGCATCGACCAGCCCTTCGATCGCGCTGTCGATATCGGCATCCTCGAAGACGATGTAGGGCGACTTGCCCCCCAGCTCCAAAGTCAGTGCCTTGCCCTGCCCGGCAGTGGCGCGGCGGATGCGCCGCCCCACCTCGGTGGAACCGGTAAAGGCGACCTTGTCCACCCCCGCGTGGCCCACGATCATCTCGCCCACGGCGCCATCGCCGGTGACGATGTTGACCACCCCGCGCGGCAACCCGGCCTGACGGCACAGATCGGCAAAGGCCAGCGCGGTGAGCGAGGTATATTCCGCCGGCTTCAACACCACGCAATTGCCCATCGCCAGCGCCGGGGCGACCTTCCAGGCCAGCATCAGCAGCGGGAAGTTCCAGGGGATCACCTGACCGCAGACGCCCAGAGCTTGCCGGTCGGGCAGTTCGGCCTGCATCAACTGGGCCATACCCGCGTGATAGTAGAAATGCCGTGCCACCAGCGGCACGTCGATGTCGCGGCTTTCACGGATCGGTTTGCCGTTGTCCAGCGTTTCCAGAACGGCGAGCAGCCGGGCGTTCTTCTGCACCAGCCGCGCCAACGCATAGAGATGCCGCGCCCGGCCCGGTCCGCCCAGATCGGCCCAGCCCGACTGCGCGGCACGGGCTGAGGCGACGGCGCGGTCGACATCCTCCGCCGTGGCCTGCGTCACCTCGGCCAGGACCTCGCCATTGGCGGGGTTCCTGGTCTCGAACAGCGTGCCCGGCGCCTCGAACGCGCCGTCGATGAAGGCGCCGAACTGGCTGCCCTGATCCACGATCCAGGCCAGCGCATCGCCCGAGGCCTCCGGCGCGGGGCCGTAGTCCATGCTGTCGAAAATGTCCCTGACGTTCATCCTCTCGGCCCCTTCATCTTTCTACGAATACGCATCTTCGGCCCGGCCCGCTCAGCTTGCCGCATGGCGCCAACTGGCCGAATAGGCCCCGGTCACGTGGTGTTCCAGCTGCCGCTCGATATCGCCCAGCAGCGACGAGGCGCCAAAGCGGAAGAGATCGGGCATCAGCCAGCGGTCGCCCAGCTCTTCCTTGATCAGCGCCAGATAGGTCAGCGCGTCCTTGGCCTTGGAAATTCCCCCGGCGGGTTTGTACCCCACGCGGTGGCCTGTCCGCTCGTGGTAGTCACGGATGGCGCGCAGCATGACCAGCGTTACCGGCAGGGTGGCGTTCACGCTTTCCTTGCCGGTGGAGGTCTTGATGAAATCCGCCCCCGCCATCATGCACACCAGCGAAGCGCGCGCCACGTTGCGCAGGGTCCCCAGCTCTCCGGTGGCGAGGATCGCCTTCACATGGGCCTGACCGCAAGCCTCGCGAAAGGCCTTCATCTCGTCATAGAGCGCCTGCCAATTCCCGGTCAGCACGTGGCGGCGGGAAATCACGATGTCGATCTCCTCGGCCCCGGCGGCGACACTTTCGCCGATCTCCGCCACCCGCAGGTGAAAGGGCGACAGCCCGGCGGGGAACCCGGTGGAAACGGCGGCGACCGGGATGCCGCTGCCGCGCAGGGCGGCGACGGCGGCGGGCACCATGTCGTGATAGACGCAGACCGCGCCTGTGGTCAGCCCGCCCATCTCCAGCGTTTCCAGCAGATCGGCGCGCACCGGTTGGCGGGCCTTGGCGCACAGGCGCCGTACCCGGCCTTCGGTGTCGTCGCCGGCCAGGGTGGTCAGGTCGATGCAACTGACGGCCTTGCACAGCCATGCCGCCTGGTGCGCCTTCTTCACGCTGCGCCGTCCGGGCAGGGTGGCGGCGCGGCGTTCGATGGCCGACCGGTTCGCCTGGGCACGCAACACCCAGTCCATGTCCAGCGCCATCCCCGGATTGCGCGGCTCCACCGCCTGGGGCAATTGCGCCTCTGGGGTCGTCGTTCCGGCCTGCTGCATTGCTGTCTCCCGCATCGCTTTCGACACCCGAACCGTGGCATGGCCCTGCCCGGCGCGCAAGCGTGCCCCGACGGCCCGGCCGGCCCTGCCTGCCGCGAAAACCGGCAGGGCCGCGCTTTGTCCTGCGAACGGTTCGCAGGAGGCTTGACAGAGATGCGAACCATTCGCAGTATCTTCGGGAACCGGATGAATTGCGAATCGTTCTCAACTCATGACCCCGCGAAAGGCTCCCATGTCCCTGACCCGCCGCCACTTCCTTGCCTCCTCTGCCGCGACGGCTGCCGCGATGACCGCCATTGCCCGTCCCGCCGCCGCCGCCGCCCCGCTGCACGTGGTCGCAACCACAGGTATGTTGGCCGATGCCGTTCGGGCCATCGGCGGGCCGGATGTCTCCGTCACCGGGCTGATGGGGCCGGGCATCGATCCGCATTCCTATCGCCAGACCCGATCCGACATCGTCGCCATGACCCGCGCCGACCTGACGATCTGGCACGGTCTCTACCTTGAGGCGCAGATGGAGGAGTTCCTGAAGGAGCTGTCCACCCGCAAGCCGGTCTTTGCCGCCGCCGAGGAGATCGAACGCAAAAGCCTGATCTCCCACCCCGATTACACCAATCGCCATGATCCCCACGTCTGGATGGATCCCGGCCTGTGGCGCACCCCCGTTGCCGCCATCGCCGAACGTCTGGCCGAAGCATTGCCGGGCCGGGCCGAGGCCATCGGCCAGCGGGCCGAGGCCTATCTGGGCCAGATCATCGCGCTGGACGATTACGCAGACAAGATGCTGACCAGCGTGCCGGAACCGGCCCGCGTTCTGGTCACCGCCCACGACGCCTTTGGCTATTTCGGCCGCGCCTACGGGTTCGAGGTTCTGGGCATCCAAGGCATTTCCACCGAAAGCGAGGCCGGGCTGAGCCGCATTGCCGAAGTCGTCGATACCCTGGTCACCCGTGGCATCGCCTCGGTCTTCGTGGAAAGCTCGGTCTCCGACCGCAATGTCCGCGCCCTGATCGAAGGGGCGGCGGCGCGCGGCCACGACGTGCGCATCGGCGGGGAACTCTACTCCGACGCGATGGGCGTGCCCGGCACCTACGAGGGCACCTATCCCGGCATGATCGACCACAATGTGACGATCATCGCGGAGGCCCTGGGCGGCACGCCGCCGCCGCAGGGGATGCAGAACATGCTGAACCGGGAGGCCTGAGCGATGGACCTGACCCTTGCCACGACCGAGGGCCGGCGCCCCGACGCCGAAGACCTGTCGGCCAGCCCCTTGGCCGTGCGCGGTATGACCGTGTCCTATGGCGGCAGTCCGGCTGTCTTCTCCATCGACATGACGGTGGCACCGGGACAGATGACGGCGATCGTGGGGCCGAACGGCGCTGGCAAATCGACCCTGTTGAAGGCGGCGATCGGCATCGTTCCCGCCGTTTCCGGCGCCGTGACGCTGTATGGTGCGCCGCTGGAACAGGCACGCCACCGGTTTGCCTACGTCCCGCAGCGGGCGTCGGTCGACTGGGATTTCCCGACCCGTGCCATTGATGTCGTGACCATGGGTCTCTACCGCAGGCTGGGCCTGTTCGGCCGCCTGCGCCGGGCGCAGCGCGATCATGCGATGGCCTGTCTGGCCCGCGTCGGCATGGAGACCTTTGCCACCCGCCAGATCGGCCAGCTGTCCGGCGGCCAGCAACAGCGCGTCTTCCTGGCCCGCGCCCTGGCCCAGGGCGCTGAGCTGTATATCCTGGACGAACCCTTTGCCGGGGTCGATGCGGCGACCGAAAAGGCGATCATCGCCGTGCTCAAGGCGCTGAAGGACGAAGGCCGCAGCATCGTCGCGGTGCATCACGACCTGTCCACGGTGCCCGATTACTTCGACCGGGTGTTCCTGATGAACAAGCACCGCATCGCCGAAGGCACCGTGACCGAGGCCTTTACCGATGCGAACCTGCAAGCCGCCTATGGCGGTCGGCTGGCGGTGGCACAGATCGACCCGCTGGCCGGGGCACGGGCCTGATCCATGTGGCCGGATTTTCTGCCTGACATCGGGTATAACGCCGCATTGGTTGCCAGTGGCGCCGGCCTGCTGGGCATTGCCGCGGGGGTAACGGGGACGTTCCTGTTCCTGCGCAAGCGGGCATTGGTTTCCGACGCGATTTCCCACGCGACGCTGCCGGGTGTGGCGCTGGCCTTCATCGTCATGGTCGCCCTGGGCGGCGACGGGCGGTCGCTGGCCGGGCTGATGGCCGGATCGGCCCTGTCTGCCGGGGCCGGGCTGCTGTGCGTGTCGTGGCTGACCCGCCGCACCCGCCTGACCGAGGACGCGGCCATCGGCGCGGTATTGTCGGTGTTTTTTGGCGCCGGCATCGTCCTGCTGACAATCATCCAATCCATGAGCGCCGGACGTCAGGCCGGGCTTGAGACATTTCTTCTGGGCGCCACCGCCGGGATGCTGCGCGCCGATGCGCTGGTTATCGCGGCAGGCGGGGCGCTGGCGCTGGCCGCCGCGCTGTTGCTGCGCCGCCCGATGATCCTGGCCGGATTCGACCCGGAATTCGCCGCCGCCTCGGGCCTGAACCTGGCGCGGATCGACCTGGCGATGATGGGGCTGGTGATGGCGGTCACCGTCACCGGGCTGAAGATCGTCGGCCTGATCCTGATCGTCGCCCTGCTGATCATCCCGCCGGTCACAGCGCGGCTGTGGTCCGACCGCTGGGACCGCGTGACCGCGCTGGCCGGGGTCATCGGCGGCGCGGCGGGGGTGATCGGGGCGCTGATCTCGGCCTCTGCGCCGGCGCTGCCCACCGGGCCGATCATCGTGCTGACCGGGTTCGCGGCCTTTGCCGTCTCCCTGCTGCTGTCGCCCCGGCGCGGACTGCTGGCCACCGGGCTGCGCCGCTTGCGCCTGCGCCGCCGGGTGCATCTGCACCAGGGACTGCTGGCGCTGGCACAGAACCAGCCGGTCTACGAGGATTTCACCCGCCGCATCCTGCACCGCGAAGGGCTGATCCGCCCCGATGGCGTCCCGACCGAGGCCGGGCGCGCCCGGGCCGGGCGGGCGCTGCTGGACGAAAGGCGCTGGCAATTGTTGCGCGCCAACCCCGAAGAAGAGGCCGCCGCCGCCCGGTATGACGGGCTGACCCGGATCGAGACGGTGCTGACTCCCGATCAGATCGCCCGCCTGGACCGCAGATTGAAGCCGGAGCGCCTGGCATGAACGAATTCGTCGCCCTGTCCCTGCCGCCGATGCTGATCGGCGCGCTGGCCGCACTGGCCTGTGCGCTGCCGGGGAATTTTCTGGTGCTGCGGCGCCAGGCGCTGATCGGCGATGCGATCTCGCATGTGGTGCTGCCGGGGATCGTCGTGGCCTTCCTGATCACCGGGCAAGTATCGACCTGGCCGATGATGCTGGGCGCCATGGGGGCCGCCGTTCTGGCCGTCGCGATGATCGAGGGCGTCCGCCGCGCCGGCCGGATCGAGCCGGGGGCCGCGATGGGCGTCGTCTTCACCACGCTGTTCGCCGCCGGGGTGCTGCTGCTGGAGCAATCTGACACCTCTTCCGTGCATCTGGACGTGCAGCACGCGCTCTATGGCAACCTGGAAAGCCTGATCTGGTTCGACGCCACCGGCTGGGGGTCGCTGCTGGACCCCGCCGCGCTGTCCACCCTGCCGCCGGAGCTGCCGCGCATGGCCGTGGTGCTGGTGGTGATCTGCCTGTTCCTGTGGATCGTCTGGCGTCCGCTGGTCATCGCCACCTTCGACGAGGGGTTCGCCCGCACGCTGGGCATCCCCACGGGCGCCTTGGGGATCGGGCTGGTCATCGCGTCGGCCATCGCGGCGGTCGCGGCCTTTGACGCGGTGGGGTCGATCATCGTGATCGCCATGTTCATCTGCCCCCCCGCCGCCGCGCGGATGATGACCGACAGCCTGCCCGCCCAGATAGGGTGGAGCGCAGGCTTCGCGATCCTCTCGGCCGTTGCCGGCTACGTACTGGCGGGATACGGGCCGCTGTGGCTGGGCTATGCCGATACGGTCAGCGCGGCGGGCATGATCGCCTGTGTCGCCGGCCTGATCCTGGCGCTGGCCGCGATGTTCGGCCCCCGCCGACGCGGCATGGCGCAGGCGGCGTAGGCCTGGCGCCCGGCAGTTCAGCCGGCGTGCAACAGGCCCGCCAGCGCACGGAACCCGGCGCGCGTCACCGCGTCTTCCATCGTGTCGGTCACCGGCACGTAAAGCGCCTGAAATGCCGCCAGATACGCGCCCCGCAAGGGGCCAGAGCCGATCAATACCGCCTGCTGCCCCAGCCACAGAGATTTCGCGGCGGCCATTTCGGCGCCGATCAATGCGCCCAGGGTCACTTCGGGTTGGCGGGCCTCGTCCAGCAACATGGCGAGGCGTTCAGGCCGGGACAGCGCCGCCTCGATCCCCTCGGGGCGGGTGACACCCTCGCATTGCAGGGAATGCGCCAGCTTTCCGGTCAGAGCGCCCTGGACATGGATGACCTCCCCCGCTGACAGGGTGGCCCAGACCGTGCGGTCCGGCCCCGGTGCGATGGCCACACCGTCCCAATGGGGGTTCAAGGTCTGAAAGCCCAGAAGCCGCAGTCGCAGATCCGCCGGCATCCCGGTCAGCGGCGGCAGATGGTTTCCCCCGGCCAGCGCCTCTGGCAGCAGTTTCGCGGGAATGCGGTCAGGCAGCACCGAGGGGTCGCCCACCACGATCCGCGCCACGCCCGCGCGCCGCGTCTCCCGTCCACCGGGCCCCCAGACGGAGCCGTCGCCGATAATGTCACCTTGCCAAGCCATGCCCTTGGTAAACCTGTCCGGGCCGCCGCCGTCAATACTCCTGTCGCGCGGGCGGCGCGCCGGTCTCCGCCGACCCCGTCAGGGCGACATGGGCATCGTATTGCGCCAGAAACACTTGGCCCGACAAGTCGTCCAGAAAATGCGAGCGTTTCAGCCGGTCCATCACCGGGCCCTTGACCTCGGACAGGTGCAGGGTGATGCCCAGCTCGGTCAGCCGGGTGTTGATCGCCTCCAGGCTTTCCAGCGCGGACAGGTCGATCTCGTTCACCGCCGAACACATCAGGACGACATGGCGGATCGGCTGATCGCAGACCACACGATCATAGATCAGATCCTGAAGAAAATGCGCATTGGCGAAATACAGGCTTTCGTCGATGCGGATGGTCACCAGCGCAGGAGTGGTCAGCACATTGTGCCGTTTGATGTTGCGGAAATGCTGGGTGCCGGGGACCAGCCCGACTTCGGCGACATGGGGGCGCGCGGTCTTCATCAGGAACAGCAGGACCGACAGGCCGACGCCCGCGCTGACCCCGATTTCCACGCCCGCGCCCAGCGTCAGCAGGATGGTCGCGGCGACGGCGGCGAAATCCATGCGGCTGTAGGTCCAGCTGTGGCGCAGGATCGCCAGATCCACCAGCCCCAGCACCGCGACGATGATCGTCGCCGCCAGCACCGCCTGCGGCAGGAAATACAGCAGCGGCGTCAGGAACAGCGCCGCCGCCGCGATGCCCAGGGCGGTAAAGGCCCCCGCCGCCGGGGTTTCCGCGCCTGCGTCGAAATTCACCACCGACCGGGCGAATCCACCGGTCACCGGGTAGCCGCCCGACACCGCCGCCGCGATGTTGGACGCGCCCAGCCCGATCAGCTCCTGATCCGGGGCGATGCGTTGGCGCCGCTTTGCCGCCAGGGTCTGCGCGACAGAGACGCTTTCGACGAAACCGATGACAGAGATCAGCAGCGCCGATAGGAACAGCTGTCCCCAGAGATCGGCGGAGAAGGACGGCAGGGTCAGCGGCGGCAGGCCGGTGGGCACCTCGCCCACGATGCGCACGCCCCGCTCTTGCAAGTCCAGCGCCCAGACCGTCAGCGTGGACAGCGCCACCGCCAGCACAGGCCCCGCCTTGGCCAGCAGATCCGCCAGGCGCGGCGGCAGGCCAAGGGACCGCAGCAGCGGCTTCAGCCCGCGCCGTACCCAGAACAGAAAGCCGATGGTCGCAGCACCGATGGCCAGGGTGATCAGGTTGGTCTGCCCCAGATTGCCGATCAGGCTGCCCAGCAATTCGGGCAGCGTATGGCCCTGCGCGGGCACGCCGAAGATATGTTTCAGCTGCGAGGTGGCGATCAGCAGGCCCGAGGCGGTGATGAAGCCCGCGATCACCGGGTGCGACAGGAAATTCGCCAACGCCCCCAGCCGGAACAGCCCCATCACCAGCAAGATCCCCCCCGACAGGAAGGCCAGGGTGATCGCCGCCACCGCGTATTCCGCCGTCCCCTGAAGCGCCAGGTTCCCCACCGCCGCCGCCGTCATCAGCGACACCACCGCCACCGGCCCCACCGCCAACGTGCGCGAGGTGCCGAACACCGCATAGGCGACCAGCGGCAGGACAGAGGCATAAAGCCCCATCTCCGCCGGTAATCCCGCCAGCAGCGCATAGGCCAGCGATTGCGGTATCAACATGATCGTCACGATCACCGCCGCCACCAGGTCGTTGGTCAGGGTGGCGCGCCCGTAGTCGCGCGACCAGTCGAGGATGGGCAGATATCGGGCAAGCGCGGCGCGGCGACCGGTTTGCGGGCGGGGACTGGTCATGGCGGGTCCGTTCGGTTGGCGTGGCCTCTGCGGCGCTGGCGTCATATAAATATATTTGAATATGATGCGCAAGCAGGCCGCCCGCTATCCCTCTCCCAGGTAGCGGCGCATCGCGGGGGACGGATCGGCAAAGGCCTGCTCCATAGGCACCGGAGCGGCGGCACGGCCCTCGTCCACCATGATCACGCTGTCGGCGATGCGGCGCGCGTCCTCGGGCGCGTGGGAAACCATCAGCAGGGTCGCGCCGGTTTCCTCGGCCACGCGGGCGACCAGGTCCAGCATGTCGGCGCGCAGCGCCGGGCCCAGCGCGGCAAAGGGTTCATCCAGCAGCAACAGCGGCCGGTCCTGCATCAGCACTCGGGCCAGCGCCGCGCGACTTTGCTGTCCGCCCGACAGCGCGCCGGGGCGGCGGTCGCCCATACCGGACAGGCCGACCCGGTCCAGCGCCTGCGCGATGGCCGCGCGATCTTCGCGCGTCAGGCGGCCCGTGGGGCGCAGGCCCAACCCGACATTGCGCGCGATATCCAGATGCGGAAACAGATTGCCATCCTGGAACAGCATCGCCACAGGCCGCTGCCCCGGCGCCAGCCCGTCAAGTCCGCGCCCCTGCCATCGGATCTGCCCGGCCTGCGGATCGACGAACCCGGCGATGGCGTTCAGCAGCGTGGACTTGCCCGCCCCCGACGGCCCGATCACCGCCACCCGCGCGCCCTGCGACACATGCAGGTCGGCGGACAGGGAAAAGTCCCCCTGGATCAATTCCACAGCATCAAGATCAAGCACGCCCGCCCCCCAGATCAAACAAGGCAAACAGCCCGAAACTCAAACACAGCAGCAACAGCCCGACCCCTGCTGCCGCCTCCATCTGGTAGGCGCCCATCAGGCGGTACATGAACAGCGGCAGGGTGGCGCGCTCGGGATCCGCGAACAGGGTGATCACCCCCAGATCCCCCATCGACAACGCCCCCGCCAGCCCCGCGCCATAGCCCAGCGCAGGTCGCATTCGTGGCAGCAGCAGCCAGCGCAGCCGCGCCAGCCCGCGCAGGCCCAGCTGATCCGCCAGCGGGCCGTGGTCCCGCTCGACCCGGTCCAAGGCCGGGGCGATGACCCGCAGGCAGAACGGCAGAGCCATCAGAACGTTGACCAGCGTCGTCATCGCCAGCGCCAGGCGGCTGGGGGCGATCAGCGGGTTTGCGATCAGGAAATAGCCGGTGCCCAGCACCAGCGCCGACAGGGCCAGCGGCATCAGGCCCAGAACCTCCACCCAGCGGCGGCGGGCGGCGGCAAGGGTCAGGGCCAGCCCGGCGGCCAGCAGCGCCGACAGCACCGCCACCACCAGAGAATTGCCCGCCGCCTGCCACAGCCCGTCCGGCATCCGGTCCAGCCCGCCCACACCGCGCCAACCCACGGCCAGCAACGGCCCGGACAGGAACACCACCGCCACGGACAGCACCGCAGCGTCCAGCAGACGCCACGCCCCCCCCGGCGCATCCCGGCGCATCACGGCACGGTCCAGCCCGGTGCCGCTGCCGTCGGCCACGGTCACGCGCAACGCCACCAGCGCGGCGGTGGCCACGATGGCGAATTGCACCAGTGCCAGCATCGCCGCGCGACCAAGGTCGAAGTCAAAGCGGAACGCCTGGTAGATCGCCAGCTCAACCGTCGTGGCGCGCGGCCCACCGCCCAGGATCAGCGCCACGGCAAACGACCCGAGGCAAATCGCGAAAATCGCCGCCAGCGCGCCGGGCACCACGGCCCGCAACATCGGCCATTCCAACAGGCGGAACACCTGACAGGGCGGCAGATCCAGCTGCGCCGCCAGGCGAAAGCGTTCGGCCGGGATGGCCTGCCACCCTTGCAACAGCATCCGTACCGCCAGCGGCATGTTGAAGAAGACATGGGCCAGTACCACGCCGTGCAACCCGTAGATCCGCACCGGGTCCAGCCCCGCCAGACCCAGCAGATCGTTCACCACGCCCTGGCGGCCAAAGACGGTCAGCAGCCCGGTCACCGCCACCACCACCGGCAGGATGAAGGGCGCGCCGGTCAGCACGATCAGCGCGCGGCGCCCGGCAAACCGCCGCCGCGCCAGGGCGCGTGCCACCGGCACCGCCAGCACGACAGAGACCAGCGCCGACAGCGCCGATTGCAGCAGGGTGAACCGAAGTGCAGCCCAATCCGCCGCTCCCGGCGCCACGCCGCCCCCCGCCCGCCACAGGATCGCGGCCAGCGGGGCCAGCAGGCACAGGGCGACGGTCAGCGCCGCCCCGACGCCCAGCCTGCCGCCTATTGCGACAGGGCGCCGCGCCATTCATCCAGCGCCGCGTCCCGCGCGGCCTGCGCCTCCTCGGCCGACATCAGCAACGGCGTTTCGGGCTGGATCAGCGTCTCGAACCCGGCGGGCAGCCCGCCTTCGGGCAGGACGGCGGGATACATCCAGTTGGTCGTCGGCAGAACCGCCTGCGCATCCGATCCCAGCAGATAGGTCAGGAAATCCTGCGCCAGCGTCTTCTGATCGGAACTCTCCAGGATGCCGGCGACTTCCACCTGCATGTAATGCCCCTCGTCGAAGGGCAGCGCGACCTTGCTGTCGTCTTCTTCCGCGATCAGGTGATAGGCCGGAGAGGTGGTGTAGCTGAGGACCAGATCGGCCTCGCCTTCCAGAAACAGCCCATAGGCTTCGGACCAGCCGGGGGTGACGGTCACGACATTGTCTGCCAGCGCCTCCCAGATTTCGCCCGCGCGGTCGCCATAGGCGGATTTGACCCACATCAGCAGCCCCAGGCCGGGGGTGGAGGACCGAGGGTCCTGGATGACGATGCTGCGATCGCTTTCCGCCAGCGCCTCGAAGGAGGTGGGGTGATCGGCGCCCGCCTGCCCGACAAAGGCGAAATAGCCCCAATCGAAGGGCACGAACCGGCTGTCGTCCCAGGCGATGGGCAGGTCGTATTCCGCGCTGACGCCGTGATCGGCGAACAATCCCGTCTCTGCCGCCGCGCCGATCAGCGCGG
This sequence comes from Pseudooceanicola aestuarii, assembly GCF_010614805.1. NCBI lineage: Bacteria > Pseudomonadati > Pseudomonadota > Alphaproteobacteria > Rhodobacterales > Paracoccaceae > Pseudooceanicola > Pseudooceanicola aestuarii. Next base: position 1,251,331 of record NZ_JAAFZC010000001.1, on the reverse strand, counting down.
TGTCGAGACCCAGCACCACGTCGGCCTCGCTGCGGGGGCCTTCCAGCCGGACGCGCGACAAGAGGGCGGCGCCATCCCCGGCGGCGACGAATTCCACGTCACAGCCGCAGGAGGCCTCGAACCCCTGTTCGATGGCGGGGCCGGGGCCCCATTCGGTATTGAAACTGTCGTAGGTATACACCGTCAGAACGGGGTCCGCGGCCAGGGCCTGGCTGGCAGCCAGACAACCCGCGGCACATATCAGATGCTTCATGGCATCCTCCTTTCGTTGCTACGGGCGAAGAAGAAAGCGGCCTACCCTCTGTGGGATCGGGCCTTACCTTCCCTCCGCCGGTCTTAACCGGGTCAGGTTCAACGGGTTCGCATCGTGCATCTCAGCCACTGGGGCACCCCGAGGTAGGGCCGAAACTAGAACGCCGAAGACGGGAGAGCAAGGGCAACCGCGCCTGGCCGTCACCCGGACAATTGCACCCTCCGCGCCTTTGAGCTAACCCGAAGCGGACCAGCCCGGAGCCTTTCATGTCCTTCAATACCTTCGGCCACCTCTTCCGCGTCACCACCTGGGGCGAAAGCCATGGGCCCGCTCTGGGGGCCACGGTGGATGGCTGCCCGCCAGGCATCCCCATCGACGCGGCCGCGTTGCAGATCTGGCTGGACCGGCGCAAACCCGGCCAGTCGAAATACACTACCCAGCGGCGGGAACCCGATCAGGTGGAGATCCTGTCCGGCACATTCGAAGGCCGGACCACCGGCACCCCGATCCAGCTGATGATCCGCAACACCGACCAGCGGTCCAAGGATTATTCCGAGATCGCCGAGAAGTTCCGCCCCGGCCATGCCGACATCACCTATTGGCAGAAATACGGCATCCGCGATTATCGCGGCGGCGGCCGGTCCTCGGCCCGCGAAACGGCCGCACGGGTGGCGGCCGGCGGGGTGGCCCGCGCCGCGTTGGCGCATCTGGCACCGGATCTGCGGATCACCGGCTACATGACTCAAATCGGCCCGCACAGGATCGACCGCGAGGCGCTGGACCTGTCGATCCTGGATCAGAACCCGTTCTGGTGCCCTGATGCGGGGGCGGCAGAACATTGGGCCGGCTATCTGGACGGGCTGCGCAAATCGGGCAATTCCGTCGGCGCCGTGGTCGAGGTGATCGCCAGCGGCGCCCCGGCCGGGCTGGGTGCCCCGATCTATGCCAAGCTGGACACCGACCTGGCCGCCGCGATGATGTCGATCAACGCCGTCAAGGGCGTGGAGATCGGCGAGGGCATGGCCGCCGCCACCCTGACCGGCGAAGAAAACGCCGACGAGATCTTCATGGGCAATGACGGCCAGCCGGTCTATTCCTCCAACCACGCGGGCGGCATCCTTGGCGGCATTTCCACCGGGCAGGATCTGGTGGTGCGCTTTGCAGTGAAACCGACATCCTCCATCCTGAAGACACGGCAGACGATCACCCGCGCGGGCGAGGCGGCGGAGATCATCACCAAGGGCCGCCACGACCCCTGCGTCGGCATCCGCGCCGTCCCGGTGGGAGAGGCGATGATGGCCTGTGTCGTGCTGGACCACCTGTTGCTGCATCGCGGCCAGATCGGCGAGGCAGGCGGGCGGATCGGCTGAATGCTGAACGTTCTCTCCGTCACCCTGCCGATCTTCGCGATCATCGCCCTGGGCTACGGGCTGACGCTGCGCGGGGTTTTTGCACCGGAACATATGCAGACGCTGGGGCGCTTCGTGCTTCAGGTCTCCTTGCCCGCGCTGCTGTTCTACACCTTTGCCACCCGTGATCTGGGAGAGGTTCTGGATATCCGCTACCTGATCGCCGTGGGCACGGGCGCGGCGGCGACGCAGGCGGTGGCCTGGACCGTGATGCGGGTGCAGGGGCTGGGCCCGATGCGGCGCGCGGTGGCGGTGATGGGCACCGGCTGCTCCAACTCCGCCTTCATCGGCTATCCGATGCTTCTGATCGTCATGCCCGAAGTCGCGGCCCCGGTCCTGGCGATGAACTTCCTGGTGGAGAACTTCATCGGCACCCCCATCGGCCTGACCCTGCTGGAGGCCGCCCGCCCGAACGAGGGCGCCAGCCTGTTGAAACGCGTGGGCCGCCCGGTGCTGTCCGTCCTGCGCCGGCCGATGGTGATCGGGTTGCTGCTGGGCCTGGCCTTTACCCTGACCGGCCTGCCCCTGCCCGCCACCGCCGATCGGTTCCTGTCGCTGCTGTCGGCCCCGGCCGCGCCCATCGCGCTGTTCGTGATCGGCGGCACGCTGGTGGGGCTGGAGATGCGCGGCGACGTGAAGATCGCGGGCCAGATCGCGGCGATCAAGCTGATCGTGCATCCGCTGATGATCTGGCTGTGTCTGGGACTGCCGGTGCTGTTCGGGCTGGGCGCACTGTCGCCCGAGCTGGTCTTTGCGGCGCTGCTGACCGGGGTGCTGCCGATGTATACGATCTACACCATTCTGGCGCAGGACAGCGGCCATTCCGGGCTGGCGGCCATGGCCCTGGTCGGGGCCACGGCGGCATCGTTCTTCACCATCTCGCTGGTGCTGCTGCTCTACCTCTGAGCGCCCTCAGACGGAGGAGGCCGCCAGCGCGGCGTCCATCAGCTCCCGAATCTTGACCTCGCGGGTGTCGGCGATCAGGCGCCCGACCTCGCCGTCGCCCTTCAGCACCACCAGCGTGGACCGGCGTGGCACACGCAGCCGCTGGGTGAATTGCGACCGGGCGTAGGTGTCCCAATCCACGGCGATAAAGGTGATGTTGGCCTCGTATTCCGGGTTCTCGGCCTTCAGCCGATCCATGACCTGTTCCTGCGCCTTGCAGGTGGCGCACCAGCTTGCCTTGAAATCCAGAAACACGGTTTCGCCCGCCGCCAGCCGGTCCTTGACCAGGCCGGGGGTGTAATCCAGCGGCGCGGCGTGGATCGGCAGAGCCAGAAGCGTGGCCGCGGCGGCCCCGGTGGTCAGGAATGCGCGTCGTATCATCAGGTTTCCCTTTCTATTCATATGGAGACAGAGAGGTTGAGCAGCCAATTCGGCATCGCCTCCACTGCCCAGGCCTCGATCGCGTGATGCAGCCGGAACAGGATCGCCAGGCCCACGGCGACGAAGATCACGCCCAGGATGGCGTGGGACCGTTCGGCCAGATGGCGCATCCGGTCGCGGTGCCGGGTCAGCAGCGACCGCGCCCCATAGCCCAACCCCAGAACAAGGGTGGCGACACCGCCGGCAAAGAAGGTCATGATCACCGCCGCGCGGCCCAGGCTCTCCCCCGAGGAGGCCAGCGCGATCGCGCCGCCCAGCGTCGGGCCGACGCAGGGGCTCCAGACCGCACCGAGAAGCAGACCGGCCAGAAACTGGCCTCGTGCGCCGCCGGCCTCGATCCGACCGATACGGGCATCCGCCCCGGCAGCGACCCCCGCCGTGGCCATCGAAAACACCGCCCCCGCGCGCGGCAGCAACAGCACCGCGCCAAATCCGATCATCAGCACTGCCCCCACCTGGGAGATCAGCCGTTCGTCGATGCCCAAGGCAAAGCCGAAACCGGCGACCACCACCCCCAGCACCACGAAGGACAGCGCCATCCCCCCCGCCAGGGCCAGCGGCCCGCGCGGACTGGCCTGCAAGGCAGCGCCCAGGACAATCGGCAGAACCGGCAGCACGCAGGGGTTCACCAGGGTCAGCAGACCGGCAAGATAGGCAAGGATCAGCTCCATGCCCAAGGGTTTACCCGTGCGCGCGCCGCTGTCATCCAACATATCCGTGAGGCATGGCCTCGCCTTGCGCTGACCGGTTCGCCTATCGGGCCGGGGCCTGCTTGGCCAATTGCACGGCCAGGATGCCGGCCATCACGATCAGCACGCCGACCACGTCCAGCGGGCCGATGCGTTCGCCCAGCACCACGGCCGCGACCAGCACACCGAAGAACGGGTTCAGGAAATGGAATGTCGCCGCCCGGACCGCGCCGATCATGTTGACCAGCGTGAACCAGACCCAGGTCGCAATCAGGCCGGGAAACAACGTGGTGTACAGAAAGGCCACGATCAGCTGCCAGGTCCAGGTCACCTGCCAGTCTTCCAGCAGCAGGGCCGCCACGGCCAGGCAGGCCGATCCGACCAGCATCTGCAACCCGACCACCATCAGCACGTTCCCCCCCGACGTCGCGCCGCGCGCCGTCAGGGTCGCAACGCTGAGGGCTGCGGCACCAAGCAGGCACAGCAGAATACCCAGCGGATCGGAGCCCGCCTCGATCCGGGTGCCCATGATCAGGGCGGTGCCCACGAACCCCAGCAACAGCCCCAGAATCGCCAGCCCGCGCAGCCGCTCCCCCAGCAGCAGCCAGCCCGCGGCGCCCACCATCAACGGCATGGTCGACGCGATAATGGAGGCAAACCCCGCCTCGATCCATTGCATGGCGACGAAGAACAGGCCCAGGTACAGCGCGTTCTGGCAGATGCCGAAGATCAGCGTGGCCCGCCACTGGCCCCGGTCGAGGTGCCAGCTTTGTCCCGATGCGCGTGCCACGGCGATGCCGATCATCCCCGCCAGCAGAAACCGCAGCGCCAGCGAGGTCAGCGGCGGCGCCTGCGCCACGATCACCCGCGCCGAGGCAAAGGCCGAGGACCACAAGAACGCGAACAGCAGGCCCAGCGCCACGGCTTTCAGCGTCAGGCCGGGGGCAGCGTCAGGGCCGGAAGAATGCTGCGGGGTCAGGCCGGGAGCGGGGCGCATAATCGTCCTTTCGGGGCAGGTGCGGGCGGTCTGGGGCGGTTGGGGACGGACAGAAACGGGCAGCGGGCGCGTGGACCCCTTGCACCGGCCCCCGCGAAGACCGGCACCCTGCCGCGACTGGCCGGCGGGGGCAAGGCCCGGCAAGCATGCTCCGGCGGGCACGACGCCTGCGGGTGGACACCGACGGGAGGATGCGGACAGGTGGCCGATGCCGGGCGGCACCGTGGACAGCCCCGAATGCGGGGCGGTCGCGGCTACCTTCGGACAAAGAAAAAGGCCGCCCCGAAGGGCAGCCCAATAACAACCGGCAGGGCCGGAGTCGGATCAGCCGTTGACGCTGTCCTTCAATGCCTTGGCGATGGTCATCTTGACCACCTTGTCGGCGTCTTTCTTGATCTGCTCGCCGGTGGCAGGGTTGCGCACCATCCGCTCGGGGCGTTCGCGGCAATAGATCTTGCCCACGCCGGGCAGGGTCACGGCACCGCCGGCCGACACGGCATCGGTGATCACCTTGGTGATCGCATCCAGCGCGGTGGATGCGGTTTTCTTGTCGGTGCCCATTTCCTCGGACAGCTGGGTCACGAGCTCGGTCTTGGTCATCGGTTTCGCCATTTCATGGTCTCCTTTCACTGCCCGGATAATGGGCCTCGTTTGCGCCATTTAACCTTATGTTGCGGGACAACACAAGAATTTGCCCTGCTTTGCAAGCCCTCGCCGAGATGCGCCATATCGTGACCCGAGGTCACAAGAACGCGGTTTCGTCAAAGGACCGCAGCTTGCGGCTATGAATTCGTTCCAGCGGCATGTCGCGCAGCCGTTCCATGGCCCGAATTCCGATCATCAGGTGGCGTGCGACCTGCGTCTTGTAGAAATCGCTCGCCATGCCCGGAAGCTTCAGCTCTCCGTGCAACGGCTTGTCGGAAACGCACAAAAGCGTGCCGTAGGGCACCCGGAACCGGAACCCGTTGGCCGCGATCGTGGCGCTTTCCATATCCAGCGCGACGGCGCGGCTCTGGCTCAGGCGGTGGACCGGGCCGCGCTGGTCGCGCAATTCCCAGTTGCGATTGTCCAGACTGGCCACGGTGCCGGTGCGCATGATCCTTTTCAGATCATAGCCCTTCAACCGTGTCTCTTCGGCCACAGCTTCTTCCAGTGCGATCTGGATTTCGGCCAGCGCCGGAATCGGCACCCAGACCGGCAGGTCGTCGTCCAGCACCTTGTCCTCCCGCAGGTAGGCATGGGCCAGCACGAAATCGCCCAGCGATTGCGAGTTCCGCAGCCCGGCGCAATGGCCGACCATCACCCAGGCATGGGGGCGCAGCACCGCGATATGGTCCGTCGCCGTCTTGGCGTTGGAGGGGCCGACGCCGATGTTGACAAGGGTAATCCCCATGTTGCCGGGCCGTTTCAGGTGATAAGCGGGCATCTGTGGCATCTTCAGCGTGGCGGGGATATCGCCCAGCGGCTCCGTGATCTCGACATTGCCGGTGCTGACAAAGCTGGTGTAGCCGCTGTCGGGATCGGCGAGCGCATTGCGGGCGAACGTCTCGAATTCAGAGACGTAGAACTGGTAATTGGTGAACAGGACGTGGTTCTGGAAATGCTCCGGGTCGGTCGCGGTGTAATGCGCCAGCCGGGCCAGCGAATAATCCACCCGCTGCGCGGTGAAGGGCGCCAGCGGTTCGGTCCCGTCGGCGCCGGGCGCATGGGTGCCGTTGACGATGTCGTCATTGGTGGTCGCCAGGTCAGGAACGTCGAACACGTCGCGCAGCGGGAAATCCGCCGCGCCTTCCTGCGGGATGGTCACCGCGCTGGAGGCGACGGCGAAATGCACCGGCATCGGCGTATCCGAAACGCCGATCACCACTTCCACGTCATGGTTTTCGATCAGCAGCCGGATCTGCTGGGTCAGGTAATTGCGAAACAGATCAGGCCGGGTGATCGTCGCGGCATGGGTGCCCGGCGCCGAGACATGGCCAAAGCTCAGGCGGCTGTCCACCTTGGCAAAGCTGGAGGTGGTCAGCCGGATCTCGGGGTAGAAGGCGCGGATGCGGCCCTGCGGACGGCCCTCGCGCATCGTGGCCTGAAAATGGACTTGCAGGAAATCCGCCGCCTGCCGGTACAACAGCATCAGCCGATCGACCGCCGCGGCGGGATCGCGAAACCCCTGCGGCGCGGGGTGGTCGGGGGTCTGGATGTCGGCGGCTGTGATCTGCGGCATGTGCGGCTCCGGCTTTTGTCTCTTTTGCGCCGTTTTGCCCCTGTAACACAAGGGCCACGCTTCGCACTTGCACCTGGCGGCGGGGGGCCGCATGAACGGGGGATGACCCGGTGCCTTCTCTCTGTCGGTCACGGCTATTCGGCCCGTGCCCTTGCCCGCCTGCTGCCCCGCGATGCCTGGGAGGTTCACGGAACCACCCGCAGCCCGGAGCGCCGCGCCGCGCTGGCCGATACCGGCGTGGTGGCGCATGTCTTTCCCGGCGACGACCTGTCCGGGCTGCTGGACCGGGCGACGCATGTCCTGATCTCCGCCGGACCGGATGACACCGGCGATCCGACCCTGCGCCACCTGCACGCCGCCATCGCGCGCAATGCCGCGCGGCTGGACTGGGTGGGCTACCTGTCCACCACCGGGGTCTATGGCGATCACGGCGGCGGCTGGGTGGACGAGGACACGCCCCTGACCCCCAGCACCCGGCGCGGCCGCGCCCGCGTCGCGGCCGAGACGGAGTGGCGCGCCATCCCCGACCTGCCGCTGCACATATTCCGGCTGGCGGGGATCTACGGCCCCGGACGCGGTCCTTTTGCCAAGGTGCGGGCCGGCACGGCGCGGCGGATCCTGAAGACCGGACAGGTGTTTTCCCGCATCCATGTCGACGATATCGCGCAGGTGCTGGCCGCCTCCATCGCGCAGCCCGATCCCGGCGCTGTCTACAACCTGTGCGACGATGACCCGGCTCCGCCGCAGGACGTCATCGCCCATGCCGCGCAGCTGCTGGGCCTGCCCCTGCCCCCGGCCGAGGATTTCGACACCGCCGAGATGACCCCCATGGCCCGCAGCTTCTATGCCGAAAGCAAGCGGGTGCGGAACGACCGGATCAAGCGCGACCTGGGCGTCACCTTGCGCCATCCCGACTACCGGTCCGGCCTTGCCGCCTTGCTGAAGACAGAAAACACTGGACCTGCGTGAACCGGACAGCGCACCGTGCGTTGGCATCTCATGGAGACAGCAACCATGGCAGACAGCCCCCGCCACAGCGGCACACAGGATTTCCGGCAATTGTCGGATATTCTGGACGCCATGGAAAACGCCGATCGCGACGGACAGATCACCATCGGTGACATCCTGGACGAGGTCGGCACCCGGTCCTTTGCGCCGATCATCCTGGTCCCGGCGCTGATCCTTGTCTCGCCGCTATCGGGGATCTTCGGCCTGCCGACGATCGGGGCAATGTTCATCTTCCTGATCACGGCGCAGAAACTGGTGGGGCGGCACACTGTCTGGATGCCCAATGTGCTGACCCGGCGCGGCGTGCGGACCCAGCGGGTGCAAAAGGCCGTGAGCTGGTTGCGCCGCCCTGTCGCCTGGATCGACGCGCGCACACACCGGCGGCTGACGGCCTTTGTCACGCGGGCGACCAACATGTTCACGCTGACGGTGATCGCCGCCATCTGCCTGGTGATTCCGTTTCTCGAAGTGCTGCCCATGGTCACCTCGGTCTTTGCGGCGGCGATTGCGCTGTTTGCCATCGGCCTTTTGGCGCGGGACGGGCTGTTCACCCTGCTGGGCTATGTTCAGGTGGGCATCAGTGGATGGCTGGTCTGGTGGCTGGTCACCACCGGAACGGGCGGCTGAACTCCCGGCCTGACCCGGACGGGTCCGCGCGCGGGGCCGTTTTCAGGCGCGGCGGCTCAGCCGCTCTACGCCCAGAACGTCCAGCACCCGTGCCTCGATATCCGCAGCGCTCAGCTTTGCGGTGGCATACATGTCCTCGGGCGTGGCCTGATCGATGAAGGTATCGGGCAGAACCATGGACCGGAACTTCAGCCCGCCGTCAAAGACCCCTTCGTCCGCCAGCAACTGTGTCACATGCGCGCCAAAGCCGCCAACGGCGCCCTCCTCGATCGTGATCAGCGCCTCGTGGTCGGCGGCCAGTTGCAGGATCAGTTCCCGATCCAGCGGCTTGGCAAAGCGGGCATCGGCGATGGTGGGGGCGATCCCCCGCGCCTCCAGCGCCTCGGCGGCTTTCAGAACCTCGCCCAGACGGGTGCCAAAGGACAGGATGGCCACGCGCCCGCCTTCGCGGATCATGCGGCCCCGGCCGATTTCCAGCACCTCGCCACGTTCCGGCATCTCCACCCCCTGCCCTTCGCCCCGCGGGTAGCGAAAGGCGATCGGCCCCGCGTCATGCGCGGCGGCGGTGGCCACCATATGCGCCAGCTCCGCCTCGTCGGCGGCGGCCATCACGACAAACCCCGGAAGGTTGGACAGGAAGGCGATGTCGAAGCTGCCCGCATGGGTCGCCCCGTCGGCGCCCACCAACCCGGCGCGGTCCACGGCAAAACGTACCGGCAGGCGCTGGATCGCGACATCATGCACCACCTGGTCATAGCCGCGTTGCAGGAACGTCGAATAGATCGCGCAGAAGGGCCGCAGCCCCCCCGCCGCCAGCCCGGCGGCAAAGGTCACGCCATGCTGTTCCGCGATCCCCACGTCGAACGTGCGCGAGGGGAAGCGTTCGGCCATCAGGTTCAACCCGGTGCCATCGGGCATCGCGGCGGTGACGGCGCAGATGCGGGGGTCTTCTCCCGCCAGCCGCACGAGTTCCTTGCCGAAGACAGAAGTATAGGACGGCGCGTTCGAGGCCTTCTTGGCCTGCTTGCCGGTGGAGACATCGAATTTGCCCGTGGCATGGCCCTTGTCGTCCGCCCGTTCGGCGGGGGCATAGCCCTTGCCCTTCGTGGTGATCGCATGGATCAGGATCGGCCCGTTGGCGCGGGTCTTCACCGTGCGCAGCACCGGCAACAACTGATTCAGGTCATGGCCGTCGATCGGCCCGACGTAGGAGAACCCAAGCTCCTCGAACAGGGTGCCGCCGACGGTCATGCTTTTCAGCATTTCCTTGGCCCGCTTGGCCCCCTCCTGGAAGGGCGGCGGCAGCAGGGACACCGCGCCCTTGGCTGCGGCCTTGAACTCCTGGAACGGGGCGCCGGCATAGAGGCGCGACAGATAGGACGACAACGCTCCCACCGGCGGCGCGATGGACATCTCATTGTCGTTCAGGATGACGATCAGGCGTTTGCCCAGCGCACCGGCGTTGTTCAGCGCCTCGAAGGCCATGCCTGCGCTCATCGCGCCATCCCCGATCACCGCGATGGCATCGCCCAGCCCATGGTCCGGCGCGCCGCCCAGATCGCGTGCCACGGCAAAGCCCAGCGCGGCGGAAATGGAGGTGGAGCTATGCGCCGCACCAAACGGATCAAACGGCGATTCAGACCGTTTGGTGAACCCCGACAGCCCGTCCTTCTGCCGCAGGGTGCGGATGCGGTCGCGACGTCCGGTCAGGATCTTGTGCGGGTAGCTCTGGTGACTGACGTCCCAGATCAGCCGGTCGCGCGGGGTGTCAAACACGGCATGCAGCGCGACGGTCAGTTCCACCACGCCCAGCCCGGCGCCCAGATGGCCGCCCGTCTCGGAAACGGCGGAAATCGTCTCGGCTCGCAGTTCTCCGGCCAGCTGCCGCAATTCCTCATCCGTCAGCCCCTTCATGTCGGCGGGGGCGGCAATACGGTCAAGAAGCGGGGTCTTGGGGCGGTCGATGGTCATGGCGGCCTCCTCCTCTCGGGTGGCTCAGGCTTGGCGCGAGATAACGAAGCGCGCGGCCTCTCGCAAGCGGTCCGCTGCCGCGCCGTAGGGGGCCAGCGCATCACAGGCGGCATCGGTCAGGCGCTGCGCCTCGCCCCGCGCGCCGTCCAGCCCCAGCAAGGAGACAAACGTCGCCTTGCCCGCGGCGTCGTCCTTGCCCACACGTTTGCCGGTGCGGGTCTCGCAGCCCTCGACATCCAAAATGTCGTCGGCGATCTGAAAGGCAAGGCCCAGATCGCGGGCATAGGCGCGCAGCGGCGCGGGATCAGCGCCCGCCATCACCGGCCCGGCGGTGGCCGACCAGTCGAACAGCGCCCCGGTCTTCAGCGCCTGCAACCGGGTGATCTGCTTCAGCGTCAGGGGGGTGGCGGCGGTTTCGGCGGCGATGTCCATCACCTGGCCCAACACCATCCCCGCCCCACCGGCAGAGCGCGCCAGCCCGGCCAGCAGCGCCAGCCGCCGCGCATCCGGCAGGTCGGCCCCCGCCACCAGGTCAAAGGCCAGCGCCTGTAGCGCATCGCCCACCAACACGCCGGTGGCCTGGTCCCATTTGACATGGACGGTGGGCTGCCCCCGGCGCAGGTCGTCGTCATCCATGCAGGGCAGATCGTCATGGACCAGCGAATAGGAATGCATCGCCTCGATGGCGGCGGCCACGTCCAGCGCCGGCGCGCGGTCCACGCCATGCAGCGCCGCGCCCTCCAGCACCAGGAAGGCGCGCAGCCGCTTGCCGCCCGCGCAGGCATAGCGCATGGCCTCGCCCAGCGTGCCCTCCACCGGGGCCAGGCGCTGCGACAGGCGGGTCGACACGGCCGCGACCGCATCGGCCAGCGCGGCGTCGAACATTCAGAGACCCTCGGCCGGTTTCAGCCCGGCGGCGGAGCCGTCGCCATCGGTGGTGATCAGGCGCACCTTTTCCTCCGCTTCCGCCAGCTTGGCGTCGCAATGCTTCTTCAGAAGCGCGCCACGCTCATAAAGGGCGATGGATTGTTCAAGCGCGACCTCGCCGTTTTCCAGCTGGGTCACGACGCCCTCCAGCTCTTTCATCGCCTGTTCAAAGGACATTTCGGGAATCGGCTGATCGGACGGCTGATCGGGCATGGCGGGAGTCTCCTGGTGACCTCGGGCTGCACCATAGGCGGGCGCGGGGCAAGGTTCAATTCCGGCGCGCCGCCCGGGCCCGGATGACGCGGCGCCCCGCCAGATGTCGCGCGCCCGGCGGCGCGGGCAGGACCGCGCGGATTGACGAAACACCACCGCGCTCGCCATTCTGAGGGGATGAACCTGCTGCGCGAAACATCCCTGGATACCCACCCCGAAGCGGCAATCGACGCCGCCCGCCGGATGGAGGAGATCCTGACCGCCCATCCCGACGGCGCGGTGACGGAGATCCTGCGCCTGGTCCCCGACCGGCGCGCGGTCTTTGCCGGGCATTGGCAGGGCAGAGCCGCAATCTTCCGGTTGGCTCTCTGCGCGACGGAAACGGCGGAGATCACCGCCCAATGGGGCGAAATGCAGCGCCTCGCGCCCACGATGTCAGACGGCCCGCACCGCATCGCGTCGCCACTGGCGCTGCTGCCGGGGGGCATTGTGCTGGTGGCCGGCACTGTCGCGGGGGTGCCGCTGCTGAACCATCTGTGGGCGCTGGACCCCGCGCGCCGCATCGCCGAACAGGCCCGCGCCGCCGGATGGCTGGCCGCCTATACCCGGAACACCGAGGATTGGCGCCCGGTCAATCGCGGCCCCTGGCGCAGCTGGGCGGCCGAGGCGGTGCCGCGCCAGCCCCATCCCCGCCTTCAGAAGGTCGAGGCGCGGCTGTTGCAAAAATTCCACCGCCTGTCGCGCCTGATCGGGGGCGATTGCACGTGGCGCACGGTGATCTGCCACGGCGATTTCCATCCCAACAACCTGTTGCGCGACGATCAGGCCCTGCATGGCATCGACCTGGGCGCCGGGCTGCGCGCGCCGGTCTATCGCGACGTGGCGCGGTTTCTGGTCCATGCCGCCCGGCGCGACATGTTGCCCGGACGGCGCCGCCATTTCGGCGTCGATGCGGAGGGTTTCGACGCCTTTGCCGACGCCTTCCGGATGACAGAGCGGGAGCGGACGCTCTACCTGCCGTTCTTCATCACCTTCGAGACGCTGATCCGGGTGGAGCATCCGCGGATGCCGGCCAGACGCATCGCCCATACGCGGGCAATGTCCGACGCCCTGCTGGAGGATCTGCGCCAGCTGGTGCGCGGCTGAGCGGACAGGCCCGCCAGGCCGCGCCGCGCCTTCATCCAGCCCCGGCCCCCGCCTGGCCCCGGCCCCCGGCGGCGATCAGGGCATCCACATGCGACGCGGCAGAGGCGGCCAGCCCCTCCAGCCCGTAGCCCCCTTCGAGGCAGGAGACCACGCGCCCCGCGCACAGCCGATCCGCCGCCGCGCAAAGCTGTTCGGTGATCCAGCCGAAATCCTCGGCCTCCAGCGCCAGACTGGCCAGCGGATCGTCCTTGTGCGCGTCGAACCCGGCCGAGATGAAAATCATCTGCGGCGCGAACCGCTCCAGCAGGGGCAGGATGCGGGCGGTGACGATCTTGCGGTAGATATCGCCCTCCGTCCCCTCCGACAGCGGGATGTTGGTCACGGTGCCATGGGGGCCCGTCTCCGCCCGGTCGCCGGTGCCGGGATACAGCGGCATCTGGTGGGTGGAGACGAACAGGATGCGCGGATCGTTCTGCACCAGATCCTGGGTGCCGTTGCCGTGGTGCACATCCGGGTCGATGATGGCCACGCGGTCCAGCCCGTGGACCTCAAGCGCGTGTTTCGCGGCAACGGCGACATTGCCGAACAGGCAGAAGCCCATCGGCTTCCGCGCCTCCGCATGGTGGCCCGGCGGGCGGGTGGCGACAAAGGCGTTGCGCGCCTGACCCGCCATTACCATATCGACCGCCCGGCAGGCCCCACCCGCCGCCCGCATCGCGGCGGCCAGCGATCCGTTCACCATCCAGGTGTCCGGGTCCAGCTGCACCGCACCCGCCCCTGCCGCCGGTTCGGCGGCGCGCACCGCGTCCAGATGGGTCTGGGGATGGGCGCGCAGAAGCTGCTCATCGGTGGCGCGCGGGGCGTCGTGGCGGTCCAGCGCCTTGCCCTCCAGCGCGGCCAGCACGGCATGAAGCCGCTCAACCCGTTCGGGATGCCCCTCCGGGGTGATGTGGCCGTGGCAATCCGCGTGGGTCAGCAGTGCCGTGGTCATGCGCCTTTCCTCCCTTGTCGTCCGCGCGGGCCTGGCCCGCCTCACTCCGGCATCAGCATGTAGCCCGCGCCACGCACCGTCTGAAGGTAGCGCGGCTGCTTCGGATCGCGTTCGATCTTGCGCCGCAGCCGGGTGATCTGCACGTCCACCGCGCGTTCCTGCGACTGCCCGGCATCCCGTCCGGCGCCGCGGCCCAACTCCTCAACCAGTTGCAGGCGGGACAACGATTCGCCGGGGTGCGCCGCGAAGACCCGCATCAGCTGCACCTCCGTCGCGGTCAGCCGCACCGGCGCATCGCCGCGCCACAACTCCCCCCGGTCAAGATCATAGCGGACCTCTCCCAGGTGCAGCACCTTGGGCACCGCGTCACTGCTGATCGTGTCGGGCACACGGCGCAGGATGGCATTGATCCGCAGCAGCAATTCGCGCGGCTCGAACGGTTTGACCAGATAATCGTCGGCGCCGGCCTCCAGCCCGCGAATGCGGTCCTCCGTTTCGCCGCGGGCGGTCAGCAACAGCACCGGCGTGGCCGAGGTTTCGCGCAGGCTGGCCGTCAGGCTGACACCGTCCTCGCCCGGCATCATCACGTCCAGCACCAGCAGGTCGAATTCCAGCCCCTGCAACAGCCGCCGCGCATGGGCGGCATCGCGCGCCTGCGAGGTCAGGAACCCGTTGCGGCGCAGGAACCGGGCCAGCAGGTCGCGGATACGTTCGTCATCGTCGACGATCAGGATATGCGGCGCGGGGTCGATCATCCCTTGCCCTCCCGCAGGGTGAGGCAGGTGCGGCGCATCTCCGGCTCCATCATCGCTTCCAGCACCTGACGGAACCCGGCGACGGCCTCCGGCCCGGCCTGGCGATAGGCGGCCCGCATCTGGCGGCGCTGGGCATGGGACAGCCGGGCCTCCAGCGCGATGCCTTCTTCCGTCAGGTAGAGGTGTCGCTCGCGCTTGTCGGCACGTCCGACGCGGCTTTCGACCATGCCATCGGCGACCAATGTGCGCAGCACACGGTTCAGCGATTGCTTGGTCACGCCCAGGATGGTCAGCAGACGGTTCACGTTCATCCCCGGCGCGCGGGCGATGAAATGCAACGCCCGGTGGTGCGCGCGCCCGTAGGCCAGCCCCTCCAGGATCTGATCGGGCGCGGCTGTAAAGCCCCGGTAGGCGAAGAACATCGCCTCGATCCCCTGCCGCAATTGTTCGTCCGTCAGGAAAAGGAGGCTGTCGCCCAGCTGTGTATCGGACATGGATCCTCCGGTTTCTGGCCTTTGCGAAACTACGTCAGCGGCAGGGCCAATCCAATACGTTTCTCCGGCCGCGCGGCAATATAAGTCAGCCTTGTTGACATGAAACGAATCTCTGGCTAGGAAAACCCCGTAGCAGCGCAACTTTTTGTCCCTGCCGGACCTGTCGCGCGCAACAAATGAAAATTCTGCAAGGAGACGGGCCGATGAGCGCATATGATGATCGCGACGGCAAAATCTGGTTGGACGGTGAGATGGTCGATTGGCGCGCGGCCAACGTACATCTGCTGAGCCACGCGCTGCACTACGCCTCCTCCGTGTTCGAGGGGGAGCGCTGCTACAACGGCAAGATCTTCAAGAGCGTGGAGCATTCCGAACGCCTTATCGCCTCTGCCCGGATGCTGGATTTCGAAATCCCCTACACTGTCGAGGAAATCGAGAAGGCGAAATACGACATGCTGGCCGCCAACGGCTGGACCGACGCCTATGTGCGCGTCGTCGCCTGGCGCGGCGCGGGAGAGGACATGGGCGTCTCGGCCCGCAAGAATCCCGTGCGCCTGGCCGTCGCCGGCTGGGAATGGGGCAATTACTACGGGGATGCCAAGATGGTCGGTGCCAAGCTGGACATCGCCAAGTGGAAACGCCCCTCCCCCGAGACGATCCCGGTGCATGCCAAGGCCGCCGGCCTCTACATGATCTGCACCATGTCCAAGCACGAAGCGGAGAACAAGGGCTGCTCCGACGCGCTGTTCATGGATTATCGCGGCTACGTGGCAGAGGCGACCGGTGCCAACATCTTCTTCGTCAAGGACGGCGAAGTGCACACCCCGCTGGCCGACGTCTTCCTGAACGGCATCACCCGCCGCACCGTCATCGGGATGCTGAAGGACCGCCAGATCCCCGTGCACGAACGTCACATCATGCCGGAAGAGCTGGCGAGCTTTGAGCAATGCTGGCTGACCGGCACCGCGGCCGAGGTCACCCCCGTGGGCCAGATCGGCGACTATACCTTCGAAGTCGGCGCCCTGACCCGCGATATCGCCGAAAGCTACGAGGCGCTGGTGCGGAGTTAAGTCCACCCACCCCGAACGACGAAGGGCCGGCCCCCGAGGGACCGGCCCTTTTTCATGCGTGGCGCGTGCCCCCTACCCCGGCGACATCCCCCGCAGCCGTTCGGACCGGCGGCGCAGGAGTTCGACCGTGGTCAGCAGCGCGATGGAGATCACCACCAGGATTGTCGCCACCGCCAGGATGGTCGGCGAGATCTGTTCGCGCAGTCCGATGAACATCTGCCAGGGCAGCGTCTTCTGCGCGGCAGAGCCGACGAACAGCACCACGACCACCTCGTCGAACGACGTGATGAAGGCGAACAATCCACCGGAGATCACCCCCGGCAGGATCAACGGCATCTGCACCCGGAAGAACGTGGTGACCGGATCGGCCCCCATATTCGCCGCCGCCCGTGTCAACGACCGGTCGAAGCCCACCAGCGTGGCCGTCACCGTGATGATGACGAAGGGGATGCCCAGGACTGCGTGGGCCAGGATCACCTTGATATAGCCGACAAAGCTTTTTGACAGGCCCAGGGATCCTTCGAGGAAATTGCCCAGCGTCGAATAGAAGAAGAACATCCCCGTGGCCGAGATGATCAGCGGCACGATCATCGGCGAGATCATGATCGCCATGATCGGCCGGCGAAAGGGCACATGCGATTGCGACAGCCCGATCGCCGCCAACGTGCCCAGCGAGACGGAGATCATCGTCGCGATGGGCGCGATGATCAGGGAGTTCTTCAGCGCCAATTGCCAGTCAGAGGTGCCGAAGAAGTCGCGGTAGTGCTTCAGCGAATAGCCCTCGGGGTCAAGGCGCAGCATCTCCGGGGTGAAGGTAAAGAAATCCTCGGCGTTGAAGGACAGCGGCATCACCACCACGATCGGCGCGATCAGGAAGAAGAAGATCAGCCCGCAGATGAACATCAGCGTGTTGTGCCACAGGGTCTGGCCCGGGGTGGAATAGATCGGCACCCCGTCCCGGAAATGGCCGCGCCCGATCCAGTAGACGAACCACGACATCACCGCCCCGATCAGCCCCAGCCCCAGGAATCCGCCAAGGCCGGCGAACAGCAGCCCCACCACGGCAAAGACCGCGATGGTGCCCCAGCGTCCGACCTGCCGCGACGGCGCGAAGGTCAGCAGCCCGTAGGCCAGCCCCGCCCCGATCACCGCGCCGAGGATCACCCCGACCAGCGCCGATCCCAACGCGTTCCCGGCGACAAAGCCGAAGAAGGCCCCCAACACCGCCACCATGGGAATGGTAAAGCCCGTCAGGCTGGGCGTTCCCTTGTCTATGCTCAGATCCGACATGGCGTTACCCCAGCTTCACGTTGTCGATGCCGACGATCTTGTCATAGGCCCAGTAGAGGACCAGCACGACCGCCAGGAGGATGGCGCCCAGCGCGGCCGCAAGACCCCAGTTGAGCGACGAGGAAATGTGATAGGCAATCCGGTTCGAAATGAATGTCCCGGTGGTGCCGCCGACGATTTCCGGCGTGATGTAATAGCCGATCGCCAGGATGAAGACGAGGATGGAGCCCGCCCCGATCCCCGGCACCGATTGCGGGAAATAGACACGCCAGAACGCCGTCCAATTGGTCGCGCCCAGCGATTTCGCCGCCCGCAGATAGGTTGGCGGAATGGTCTGCATCACCGAATACATCGGCAGGATCATGAACGGCAGCAGGATATGCGTCATCGCCACGATGGTGCCGAACTGGTTGTTGATCATCACCAATCGCGACCCGTCCCCGACAAGGCCCATCCAGACCAGTACGTCATTTATCACGCCCTGCTGTTGCAACATCACCTTCCACGCCGAGGTTCGCACCAGAAGCGAGGTCCAGAACGGCAGCAGCACCAGAATCATCAGAAGGTTTGCGGTGCGCATCGGCAGGTTGGCCAGCAACCAGGCGATGGGATAGCCCAGCAGGATGCACGACCCCATGATCATCAGCGACATGAACAGCGTGCGACGAAACAACTTGCCGTAGATCTGTTCGTTGTCGGGCCGCATCTCGAACCCGTCGGCACCCAGTTGGCCATCCACGGCATTCATGAAATAGCCCGGCGTGTAATCCGGCGAATAGACTTGCAGCGTCTTCCAGATCTCGGGCGACAGCCAATCCTCGTCCGCGTCCTCGAACTGCGCCTGCAGGGAAACCGTCTCGAACTCTCCGACGGCGGCGGCAGCCTGTTCCAGGCGCGGGCTGACACCGGCGACATCGGCGCCATTCGTCAGGTCGGAATACAAGGCGGTGAACAGGAAATCCTCGACATCCTCTTCCAGCACCTTGTCGCCTTCGTCCACGTTATACTGCTTCCACCGCTCCCAGGTCCGGGCGGTGAAGGGCAGATGCTCGGCCGCCGGGCCGCTCAGCATTGCGGCCCATGTCTTGGGATCGGCCCATGTCGGGTCCAGCGCGGTGAATTGTTCGGTGTAGATGTCGGTGTCGAACCGGTCCACCCGCCGCCCCGTCTTGCGAAACAGCGAGGACACGCCGGTCTGTTCATAGTTCAGTCGGGTGCCCAGCCGGGTGTGGTTCTTGTATTCGGCAGCGAACCACATATCGACATAGAGCGCGGTGAACGCGTCATCGCCGGGCAGCTCCTGCGCCTCTGAATCCCAATCGGCCAGCACATCCACCGTTTCGGGCAGCGTTTCGGACACGATCTGGTTCTCCACCGATCGGAACAGCATGTCGCCGATGGGCACGATGAAGGTCACGAGAACAAAGATCAGCAGTGGCGCGATCAGCATCAGCGCGCGCATCTTCTCCCGCCGCAAGGCGCGGCTGAGACTGCGTTTCAGCGGCGTGCCGTCAGCGGCCAGCATCGGGCCGGATTGGTCCTCCGCCTGATCGGCAGAGCGTAAGGCATTGTCCGGTGTGGGTCCGGTAACCTTGTCCGGTCCGGTACTGCTGTCGGTCATGTCAGGCGCCCTCCACGACGATAATGGTGCTGGTGGCGGACCTGCGGCGTATCGCGGCGACCTCCTGGTATTCGGGGTCGTGATACGCGGCGCGGGCCGCGTCGTAGCTTGGAAATTCTATGACCACGTGGCGGCTTTCGGCCGTCCCCTCGGGCGTCTCGGACGTACCGCCGCGCACGACAAACCGGCCGCCGAGGCGCTCCAGAATGGGCGTGTCGAGACGGATGTATTCCGCGTAATCGTCGGGGTCGTTCACGGTGATATGGCCGATGATGTACCCTTTGGGCATCGTCGCGTCTTCCCTGTGGTTCTTGTTGTTCCGCGCCGCCTCTCCGGGCGGTTCGGGAAACCGGCCCCCCGAAACGGGGACCGGTGCGGAGCGGACACGTGGCCCGCCCGTCAGGCGCTATGCCTTATTGTGCCAGCCAGGACTGGAACTTGGCGTCGATGTCGTCGCGGTAATCCGCCCAGAACTCGTAGTTGTAGAGGAACGTGTTCCCGGCATTGGCCGGATCGGTGGGCATGTGCGGACCCATCTCGATGCCCAGTTCGGCGTGCTGACCGACCAGCGGCGCGGAGGACGCGCGTGCCGGGCCGTAGGAGATGTATTTCGCCTGGTCAGCCAGACGCTGGGTGTCGGTGGCGAACTTCACGAAGTCCATCACGCGGGCCAGACGATCCTCGGGCAGGCCGGTCGGGATGATCCAGCCGTCCAGGTCGAACACCTGCGCGTCCCACATCATGGCGACGGGCTGGTCCTGCTCCTCGATCACCGAGAACAGGCGACCGTTGTAGGTGGAACCCATGAAGACTTCGCCATCGGCCAGCAGCTGCGGCGTGTCGGCGCCGGCGGACCACCAGATCACGTCGTCCTTGATGGTGCCCAGCTTGGCCAGGGCCTGGTCCTGCCCTTCGGGCGTGGCGAGAACGTCGTAGACGTCTTCCTTGGCCACGCCGTCACACAGCAGCGCCCATTCCATGTTGTTGATCGGACGCTTTTCCAGCGACCGCTTGCCCGGATAGGTTTCCAGGTCGAAGACATCGCAAATCTCGCTGGGCGCGTCGGCGCCTTCGGGAACCATGTCGGTGCGGTAGCCGAAGGTGGTGGAATAGACGATCTGCGGGATGTAGCAATCGCTCACCAGCATGTCGCCGAAATCATCCTCGGCCTTGGAGCCGTCGTCGCCGTCGGCCAGCATCTCGTTGAAGTCGATTTCCATCGCCAGGCCTTCGTCGCACAGACGAATTGCGTCCGCCGCGACGACGTCGACCAGATCCCAGGTGATGTTGTCGGCTTCGTTCATGGCGCGGAGCTTGGCCACGGCCTCGTTGGAGCTTTCGTCCCAGACGATATTCACGTCGGAATTCATCTCCTGGTAGGGCTCCACATAAGCTTTCTGCTGGCTCGCCTGATAGGCGCCGCCCCAGGACACAAGCGTCATGTCGTTGGCCATGTGGCTTTCGGCATGGGCCGAACCCGTGGCGACGGTCAGCGCCGCGGTCGCCAGAAGGGTGTTGGTCAGTTTCATACTGGTCTCCCTAGTTTTACCCGTTTTGGGATTTGTTTGGGCGTCCCGTCACGGGTGCAGACGGGATGCCGCATCGGTCCGCGCCGGACTGGCGGCGCGGATATGCCTTCTCACGCGTCGAGCGCGTGACAATCCTCGGGCAGCCAGCCGATTTCGATCTGCTGGCCGGGCGTCAGACGCTGCTGGTCCGGCGCGTTCCGGGTCTTGATGATGAAATCGTCCTTGCCGGCCACGCGCAGGCGGGTCCGGAAAATGTCGCCCATGTAAATGAATTCAAGCACTTCGGCCTTCAGGGTGTGGGCATCGTCGGACAGGCGGTCACGGTTGTATTCCACCCGCTCAGGCCGGATCGACACCTGCGTCCGATCCCCCACGCCGCCGACATTCACCGCCTTGGCGTCGATGACCTCGCCGTCGTCCAGCTCGACCGTGCACAGACCGCCCGGGCGGATCTCCTTGACCACGCCTTGCAGGGTGTTGTTCTCCCCGATGAACTGCGCGACGAACGAATTCTGCGGGCTTTCGTAGAGCTGATCGGGCGGCGCAAGCTGCTGGATGCGGCCATCGTCGAACACTGCAACCCGGTCCGACATGGTCAGCGCCTCGGTCTGGTCGTGGGTCACGTAAACCACGGTGATCCCCAGGTCATGCGCCAGCTTGGTGATCTCGAATTGCAGGGTTTCGCGCAGCTGCTTGTCCAGCGCGCCCAGCGGCTCGTCCATCAGCACCAGTTCGGGTTCGAATACCAGCGCGCGCGCCAGGGCGATCCGCTGCTGCTGGCCACCTGACAGTTGCGCCGGACGGCGGCCGCCGAAATCGCCCATCTGCACCATGTCCAGCGCACGCATGATCTTGGCCTCGCGGTCGGACTTGCCGATCTTGCGGACCTCCAGCGGAAAGGCGAGGTTCTCGGCCACGGTCATGTGCGGAAACAGGGCATAGTTCTGGAACACCATGCCGATCCCGCGTTTGTGCGGGGGGATGTTGTTGATCGGCTTGCCGTCCAGCTTGATCTCGCCGTGGGTCGCGGTTTCGAACCCGGCCAGCATCATCAAACAGGTCGTCTTTCCCGATCCCGACGGTCCCAGCATCGTCAGGAATTCGCCCTTTGGCATCGTGAGGTTCAAGTCTTTGACGACAAGTATCTCGCCGTCATAGCTTTTCTGCACGCGTTCGAATTCCACGAACGCGGCGCTCTCCGTTGTTTCAGCCAAGATTGGCTCCCCGTTTTTTCCTGCGGCTTTTGCCGCTTATCGTTTAACAACTAAACAGACACAGAGGGTCCAGTGCAACCGTCGGCTGCCCCCCGCTTACAGGAAGAAGCCGATTCGACTCTCTGATCAAGTGACCTAGGGCATACCTTGCGGAAGTCTCGCCTCAATTTCAGGCACTGCCCGAAGACGACCCATTCCGCAACGGAAACGACACCGGTTCCACTGCGGTTTTCACGATATTTTACAATATGTTGCCGCTTATCCTGAAAACGTGCCCAATTGCGTGGCAAAGGCGCATCTTTTGCGCCTTGTGGCCCTGTCGGGTGCGGGAATCTGCATTGCTGCGAGACGCGCCCCCGTGTTCAAAGAAAAAATGCCAAGGCCCGGCAAATGGGGAGACCTGCCATGATGGAACTGCAAAAACATCTGCCCTTTTCCGATGAGGAATATCAACGCCGCCTGAACAAGACCCGCGCCGCGATGGAACGCGCCGGAATCGAGGTGCTGAATGTCACCGACCCGTCGAACATGGCCTGGCTGACCGGCTATGACGGGTGGAGCTTTTACGTGCACCAGGGTGTCGTGGTCTTTCTCGATCGCGATCCGTGGTGGTGGGGCCGGATGCAGGACCGTAACGGGGCATTGCGCACCGTCTGGATGGAAGACAGCCGGATCCACGGCTACATCGACAGTTTCGTGCAATCCACCGACCGCCACCCGATGCAGGACCTGGCCTCCAACCTTGTGGCCATGGGGGTAGGCACCGCGCGGATCGGCGTGGAGATGGAGAATTACTACTACTCCGCCCGCGCCCATGCCGTTCTGACCGCCGAACTGCCTGACGCCACCTTTGTCGATGGCACCGCGCTGGTGAACTGGTGCCGCGCGGTGAAATCGGACGAGGAACTGGTCTTCATGCGCCGCGCCGCGCGCATTTCGGAGAAGATCATCGACGGGCTGCTGGACCGCGTCGAACCCGGCGTACCCAAGAACGAGATCGTGGCCGAGATCTACCGCGACGCGATTCGCGGCGTCGATGACGGCTGGGGCGACTACGCGGCCATTCCGCCGCTGTTGCCCTCCGGCTCTGACGCTGCGGCGCCGCATCTCACCTGGGACGGCCGCGCGTTCAAGGAGGGCGAGGCGACGTTTTTCGAGATTTCGGGCTGCTACCGCCGCTATCACGCGCCGTTCTGCCGGACGCTTTACCTGGGGCAGCCGTCGGACATCCTTCTGGCGGCGGAGGACGCGCTGGTCGAAGGGCTGGAAGCGGGGATCGACGCGGCCCGCGCCGGCAACCGCGCCTGCGATGTCGCCCATGCCCTGGCCGCGCCCTTGGAGCGGGCCAACATCACCCGTGGCGAACGCTGCGGCTATCCCATCGGGCTGAGCTACCCCCCAGATTGGGGGGAGCGGACGATCTCCTTCCGGGCAGAGGACGAAACGGTGCTGGAGGCGGGGATGACCTTCCACTTCATGCCCGGCCTGTGGATGGCTAACTGGGGGCTGGAGATCACCGAATCCATCCTCATCACCCCGGACGGCCCGGCGGAAACGCTGTGCAACCGGCCCCGCAAGATGTTCGTGAAGACATGACCGATCTCGCCACTGCCACCAACATCCTGGAAGAGCTGATCGCCTTTCCCACCGTGTCCTCGGACAGCAATCTGGACATGATGGCCGCCATGGCCAACCGTCTGGACGATTGCGGCGCGCGGGTGGAAATCCACGCCGACACGACGGGGCGCAAGGCCAACCTCTTTGCCACCATCGGGCCGGAGGCACCGGGCGGCATCATGCTGTCCGGCCATTCCGACGTTGTCCCGGTGGAGGACCAGCCCTGGACCGCCGATCCCTTTGCCATGCGGGCCGAGGGCGGGCTGTTCTACGGGCGCGGCACCTGCGACATGAAGGGGTTCATCGCCGCCTGCCTGGCGATGGCGCCCGCCTATGCCCGCCGCACCCTGCGCCGGCCGATCCATTTCGCCTTTACCCATGACGAGGAGGTCGGCTGCCTGGGGGCCCAGTCCCTCGCCGCATTGCTGTCGGATCGGGAGGTCAAGCCCGCGCTGGCCATCATCGGTGAACCGACCGAAATGCGCATCATCGAGGGGCACAAGGGGTGCTGTGAATACACCACCCGCTTTACCGGGCTGGAAGGGCATGGATCGCTGCCCGACCAGGGGGTGAACGCGGTGGAATTCGCCACCTACTTCGTCACCCGCCTGCTGGAACTGCGCGCAGCCCTGCAAATCCGCGCGCCAGAGGGATCGCGGTTCGATCCGCCGTGGACGACGATCAACATCGGCCGCCTGACCGGCGGGCATGTACACAACGTCATCCCCGGCGCGGCGGAAGTGGATTGGGAAATGCGGCCCGTGCAGGATCAGGACCGCGTCTGGGTGCGCGAACAATTGGAGGAATACGTGGACAGCCAGCTGCTGCCCGCCATGCGCCGCATCTGGCCCGCCGCCAGTATCGAGACGGACATCATCGGAGAGGTCGCCGGGCTGGAACCCATGGATCTGAACGCCGCCCGCGCGCTGGTGTCGGAGCTGACGGGCGCCAATTCCGCCGATGTCGTCGCCTTCGGCACAGAGGCTGGGCTGTTTCAGCAGATCGGTATGTCCGCGGTGATCTGCGGCCCCGGCTCCATCACCCAGGCGCACAAGCCCGACGAATTCCTGGCCGCGTCGCAATTGTCGCTGTGCATGGACATGCTGCACCGCCTGGGCGCCCGGCTGGGTCCGCGGCATTGAGAGCAGGGCGCAAGGCGTAATCCCGGGCGGCCCCCGGCCCCGCGATCAGGCGCGGCCGGGGGCGTTTCCCGGATGGTCAGGCTGCGGTGAACAATCCCGCCTCTTTCACCGCCGCCATGCCTTCATCCAGGGACCGGCGGGCGCGGGTGATCAGCTCGTCGATCTCTGCCCGCGTGATGACCAGCGGCGGTGAAATGATCATCCGGTCGCCGACATGGCGCATGATCAGATTGTTGGCAAAGCACCGCTCCCGAACCATGTAGCCGACTGTCCCGGCATCGGCGGCGAATTTCGCGCGCCGCGTCTTGTCCGGGGTCAGTGCCAGCGATCCCATCATGCCGACGATCCGGGCCTCGCCCACCATCGGGTGATCGGCCAGCGCCTCGAATTGCTGTTGCAGATAGGGGCCGGTGTCCTCCGCCACGCGCTGGACGATGGCTTCCTCCTCCAGGATACGCAGGTTTTCCAGCGCCACGGCTGCGGCGACCGGGTGGCCGGAATAGGTGTAACCGTGGTTGAACTCCGTCGCGCCGATCACGGCGGCGATCTCGTCACTGACGATGGAGCCACCGATGGGCTGGTAGCCGGACGACAGCCCCTTGGCGATGGTCATGATATCCGGCGTGAGTCCCATGGTCTGAGAGCCGAACCAGGCTCCCGTCCGGCCAAAACCGCAAATCACCTCGTCCGCGACAAGCAGGATCTCCCGCTCCTTGCAGATGCGCGAAATCTCGGGCCAGTAGGTTTCGGGCGGCACGATCACGCCACCGGCGCCCTGCACCGGTTCCGCGATGAAGGCGGCGATGGAGTCTTCGCCCAGCTCGTCGATCTTGGCTTCAAGCTGACGGGCACAATACAGGCCGAAATCGTCAGGGGACATGTCGCCGCCCTCGGACCACCAATCGGGCTGATCGATATGGGCGATGCCGGGAATCGGCATCCCGCCCTGCGCATGCATCCCCTTCATCCCGCCAAGAGAGCCGGAGCCGACGGAGGATCCGTGATAGGCGTTCCAGCGCGAGATGATCGTCTGTTTGGCTGGCTTGCCCTTTTCTGCCCAATACGTCCGCACCATGCGCAGATTGGTGTCATTCGCCTCGGACCCGGAGCCGGCGAAAAAAACATGGTTCAGATCACCGGGCGCCAGCTCCGCCAGCTTGGCAGCCAATTGCAGCGCCGGCACGGTCGTGGTCATGAAGAAGGTGTTGTAATAGGGCAGTTCGCGCATCTGGCGCGCCGCCACGTCGGCCAGTTCGGACCGGCCATAGCCGATGTTGACGCACCACAGCCCTGCCATCGCGTCCAGGATCTGCGCCCCCTCGCTGTCGCGCAGCCAGATGCCGTTCCCGCCGGTGATGACCCGCGCACCCCGCGCCGCAAGGTCGGTCTGGGTGGTGAACGGGTGCATGTGGTGGGCGGCATCCAACGTCTGAAGCGCCGCCGTTTCCATATGATTGGTAAGGTCCTGCATGGAGACTCCGCTTTTTCTTGTCGAAGGTCACGCTACATCCGGTTCAGGGCAAACGCCATATTGCGCAGACGCCGGATTATTGCTTGGATCGGCGCGCAAGGACGAGAGAACCAAGTCCGACGGGAGAACATCATGACCAAACAGATCGTCACGCTCACAGCCGTCCTGGCACTGGGGGCAACCGCCGCCCTGGCCGAGGAAGTGCGCGTCTACAACTGGTCCGACTACATCGACGAAGAGCTGCTGACCAAGTTCGAAGAAGACACCGGGATCGAGCTGATCTACGACGTCTTCGATTCGAACGAATTGCTGGAAACCAAGATGCTGGCCGGGGGCTCCGGCTATGACGTCGTGGTGCCCACCGGGACGTTCCTGCAACGTCAGATCGCGGCCGGATCGTTTCAGAAGCTGGACAAGTCCCAGCTGCCCAACCACGAAAACCTGTGGGACGTCATCCAGAAGCGCACAGATGTCTACGATCCGGGCGGCGAATATTCCATCAACTACATGTGGGGCACCACCGGGCTGGGCGCCAATGTCGGCAAGGTGACCGAAATTCTGGGCGAGGACGCGCCCCTGGACAGCCTGTCCCTGATTTTTGATCCCGCGAATGCGGAACAGCTTCAGGAATGCGGCATCCACGTTCTGGATGCCCCGACAGAGATGATCCCCGCCGCCCTGACCTATGCCGGCTGGGACAATCCCGATGACAAGAGCGAGGAAGCCCTGGCCAAGGCCGAAGAAGTGCTGAGCGCGATCCGCCCCTACGTGCAGAAATTCCACAGCTCCGAATACATCAACGCGCTGGCGAACGGCGACATCTGCGTCGCCTTCGGCTGGTCCGGGGACATCCTGCAATCGCGCGACCGCGCGGACGAGGCCGACAATGGCGTCGAGATCGTGTTCAACGCTCCCAAGGAGGGCGCGCTGATGTGGTTCGACCAGATGGCCATTCCCGTGGATGCGCCGAACCCCGAGGGTGCGCATAAATTCCTGAACTTCATCATGGATGCGGAAAACGCGGCGGCGGCGTCGAACTACGTCTATTACGCCAACGGCAACAAGGCCGCGCAGGACCATCTGATCGACGACGTGAAGAACGATCCGGCGATCTACCCCAGCGACGAGACGCTGGAGAACCTCTACACCGTCACCCCCTTCGGTCCCAAGGAACAGCGCCTGCTGACCCGGACCTGGACCCGGATCAAATCCGGCACCTGAACGTCCACCGGGCCCGCGTCTTGGCGCGGGCCCAATTCATTTTGCAGGTGACATGCCACAAACCGTATTCGCCCCCTGGGCCGACCCGTCCAACAAACCCCTGATCCGCTTTCAGCAGGTCACCAAACGCTTCGGCGATTTCACGGCGGTCGATTCGCTTGATCTCGACATCTACGAACGCGAATTCTTTGCCCTGCTGGGCCCGTCCGGTTGCGGCAAGACCACGCTGATGCGGATGCTTGCCGGGTTCGAGAACGCGACCGAGGGAAAGATCCTTCTGGCCGATCAGGACATCGCGCCGATCCCGCCGAACCGGCGGGCGGTCAACATGATGTTCCAAAGCTACGCGCTGTTCCCGCATCTGTCGGTCTGGGACAACATCGCCTTTGGCCTGCGCCGGGAGACATCCGACAAGGAAAAGATCGCCGCCCGCGTCGAGGAGATGGTCAAGCTGACGCGTCTGGGCAAATTCGCCCGCCGCAAACCGCACCAGCTGTCCGGCGGCCAACGGCAACGCGTGGCGCTGGCCCGCAGCCTGGCCAAGGCGCCAAAGCTTCTGTTGCTGGACGAACCGCTGGGCGCGCTGGACAAGAAACTGCGCGAGGAAACCCAGTTCGAGCTGGTCGATATTCAGGAAAGCACCGGCACCACCTTTGTCATCGTTACCCACGACCAGGAAGAGGCGATGACCGTCGCCTCCCGCATCGCGGTGATGGACGAGGGGAAGCTGATCCAGGTCGACACCCCCGACCGCATCTACGAGGCGCCCGGATCGGTCTATGTCGCGGATTTCATCGGTGACGTGAACATCATCCCCGGCCGCGCCCACCAGACGGGCGACCGCGTGCAGATGGTCTGGGCCGAAGGGCAACCGCCCTTGTCGGCCACCACCACCCGCGATTTCGGCATCGACCAGACCTGTTACCTGGCGATCCGCCCCGAGAAGATCGCCATTTCCGCCGAACGGCCCCAGGCCGCCAACTCGGTGCAGGGAGAGGTCGTGGATATCGCCTATCTGGGCAATATCTCCACCTATCACGTCCGCATTCCCAGCGGAGAGACGATCAAGGCGCAGGAGGCCAACACCCGCCGCATTTCCCGCCGGTCCTTCACCTGGGAAG
This sequence comes from Pseudooceanicola aestuarii, assembly GCF_010614805.1. Lineage (NCBI taxonomy): Bacteria > Pseudomonadati > Pseudomonadota > Alphaproteobacteria > Rhodobacterales > Paracoccaceae > Pseudooceanicola > Pseudooceanicola aestuarii. Next base: position 1,222,948 of record NZ_JAAFZC010000001.1, on the reverse strand, counting down.
ACAAGGTCTGGCTGTCCTGGTCGCAGACCGCCGGCGTGTTGCTGGACCGTTGATGCCCCGCCGCACCACATATCCGCCGCAAGGATCCCGCCCATGCGCCGCCTGATCGTTGTCGCCATCCCGTATCTGTGGCTTCTGGCGCTGTTTCTGGTGCCCTTCCTGATCGTGCTGAAGATCTCGCTCAGCGATGTGGCACTGGCCCGACCGCCCTACCTGCCGCAGATCGACTGGTCGGCGGGCTGGCAGGGTTTCCACGATTTCCTGTCACAACTGGATTTCGAGAATTTCATCTTCCTGACGGAGGATAATCTTTACTGGAAGGCCTATCTGTCCTCCCTTCGGATCGCGTTCCTTGCCACGCTGATGACGCTGATCGTGGGCTTTCCCATCGCTTACGCCATGTCCCGCGCCCCGGTGCATTGGCGCGCCACGCTGATGATGCTGATCATCCTGCCATTCTGGACCTCCTTCCTGATCCGGGTCTACGCATGGATGGGAATTCTGTCGCAGGGCGGGCTGTTGAATGCCTTCCTGTTGTGGCTGGGCGTGATCTCCGAACCGCTGACCATCCTGAACACCGACATCGCCGTCTATATCGGCATCGTCTACACCTACCTGCCGTTCATGATCCTGCCGATCTACGCCACGCTGGAGAAACTGGACGAAAGCCTGATCGAGGCGGCGGAGGATCTGGGTTGTTCCCGCACCCGCGCCTTCTGGCTGGTGACGGTGCCGCTATCGCGGCCAGGCATCATCGCGGGCTGTTTCCTGGTATTCATCCCGACCATCGGTGAATTCGTCATCCCCTCGCTGCTGGGCGGATCGCGGACATTGATGATCGGCAAGATCCTGTGGGAAGAATTCTTCAACAATCGCGACTGGCCCGTGGCTTCCGCCGTGGCGGTGATCCTGCTGCTGATCCTGATCGTGCCCATCATCCTGTTTCAGAAGAACGAACAGAAAAACCGGGAGGCCGAGGGATGAACCGTCTCAGCTGGTTCAACACCGTATCTCTGACCCTTGGCATGGCGTTTCTCTACCTGCCGATGGTCATCCTGGTGGTCTATTCCTTCAACGCATCCAAACTCGTCACCGTCTGGGCCGGATTCTCCACCCAATGGTACGGCGAATTGCTGCGGAACGAGGCCTTTCTCGACGCCGCGCTGGTCACCGCGCAGGTCGGGCTGATCTCCTCCACCATCGCGACGGTGCTGGGGACCATGGCGGCCTATGCGCTGGTGCGGCTGGGGCGGTTTCCGGGCCGCACGCTGTTCTCGGGCATGATCTACGCGCCGCTGGTGATGCCCGAGGTGATCACCGGCCTGTCGCTGCTGCTGCTGTTCATCGGGCTGAACATGGATCGCGGTGTGCTGACCATCGTGCTGGCGCATACGACGTTTTCCATGTGCTATGTCTCGGTGGTGGTGTCCTCCCGGCTGGTGAGTTTCGACAAATCGGTGGAAGAGGCGGCGCTGGACCTGGGCGCGACGCCCTGGCAGACCTTTCGTCTGGTCACCCTGCCGATCATCGCCCCGGCCGTGATCTCGGGCTGGCTGCTGGCCTTTACCCTGTCGCTGGATGATCTGGTGATCGCGTCCTTCACCGCCGGACCGTCGGCCACGACCCTGCCGATGAAAATCTTTTCCGCCGTGCGGCTTGGCGTCTCGCCCGAGATCAACGCCCTGTCGACGCTGATGATCGCGGTGGTGGCGGTGGGAGTTATCACCGCCTCCCTGATCACCAAGCGCAGCGCCCTGCGCCAGCAGCGCGAGGAACGCGAAGCCGCCCGCGCCGAGGCGCAGGCCACGACCCCCTTCGCATGACGATCCACCCATGACCCGGTTCGCATGAAACATCGCCACATCTATGGGCCGCATGCCTATTCCCGCATGCCCATCGCCGATTGCTACTGGTCGCAAGACGTGCCCGATGCGGCATTGGACCATCCCCCCGCCACCGGGCGCATCCGCTGCCGCACCCTGGTGATCGGAGCGGGCTACACCGGGTTGAACGCGGCGCTGGCACTGGCCGAGGATGGCGGCGACGTCATGGTGCTGGATGCGCAATTCCCCGGCTTTGGCGCCTCGGGGCGCAATGGCGGGTTCTGCTGCCTGGGGGGGTCCCGCGCGTCGGACGGGGCGCTGCGCCGGTTCGGCACCAAGGCCCCCGCACAGGTCCGCCAGGCCGAAGCCGCCGCCATCGCTCATGTCGACGCCCTGCTGAACCGGCTGGGCATCGACGTCGACCGCCATTCCCGGGGCGAAGCCGTGATGGCCCACAGCCCCGCCATGATGAAGACCCTGCGCGCCGAGGCCGAGACCCTGAACCGTCACGGCCTGTCCGCGCAGTTGATCGAACGCGCCGACCTGCCCGCGCACGGGTTGCACGGACCGAAGTGGCACGGGGCGCTGCATGTCGATGCGGGCTTTGCCCTGCATCCGCGCAAGTATCTGGCCGGGCTGGCGCGCGCCGCCACCCGCGCGGGCGCCCGCATCCATGGCCGCAGTCCCGTGACCGAGGTCCGCGCCGGGGGAAGACAGCTTTGCGTGACCACCCCCACGGCAGAGGTGGAGGCCGATCGCCTGATCGTGGCCACCAATGGCTACATGTCCGAAACCCTGATCCCGTGGTTCCGCAACCGCACCCTGCCCGCACAAAGCGCCGTGATCGCCACCCGCCCCCTGACGGCGCCGGAGCTGGAGGCCCAGGGCTGGACCGCGCCCACCATGGCCTACGAGGAACGGCGCCTGCTGCACTACTTTCACCTGACGCCCGACAACCGCATGGTCTTTGGCCAGCGCGGCGGGCTGATCGCCACGGCGGCGAATGATCGGCGCATCCGGGCGCGGGTCCGGGCGGATTTCGACCGGCTGTTCCCGGAATGGCGCGGGGTGGAGACGCCGTTCAGCTGGTCGGGGATGGTCTGCCTGACGGCCTCGCTGACCCCCTATTGCGGGCCGATTCCGGGGTTGCCGGGGGCGTTCACCGCCTTTGGCTACCATGGCAACGGGGTGGCCATGGGCAGTTACCTGGGCGCCATGCTGGCCGACCTGACCGAAAGCCGCTGCCCGCGCAACCCGCTGCCCCTGGCCTTTACCGCGCCGCCCCCGCGCTTCCCGCTGGGGCGGGCCCGGCGGTTGTGGCTGGCGGCGGAATACGGCTGGGCACGGCTGACCGACTGACCTTGCGTGCGCTCAGCCGCCCCATTGCATGGTCTTGGCCTCGCGGGCCTTGTTCCGCTGGATGCCCAGGTGGCGTTCACGCAGGATGATCGCCACGCCCGCGCCGATGATGATCAACGCGCCGATCAGCATCTGGGCCGTCGGAACCTCCGCAAAGATCAGATAGCCGATGGCCAGCGCGAAAATCATCGAGGCATAGTCGAACGGCGCCACCAGGCTGGCATCGGCAAAGCGGTAGGACGATGTCAGAAAGATCTGCCCGACCCCACCGATCAGCCCCGCCAGCACCAGGTACAGGCATTCCCGCGTCTCGGGGATCGCCCAGCCGAACGGTGCAGTGCACAGCGCCAGCACGCTGGAGGTGCAGCTGAACCAGAACACGATCGCGCTGGTCTGTTCGACCTTCACCATGTTGCGGATGTGAACCTGCGCCAGCGCCGCGCAGACCGCGCCCAGCAGGACGATGACCGCGCCGGCGGCCTCGCCCATTTCCACGGTGGGACCGCGCAGGGCGGTCAGGCGGGGGGACAGGACGATCAGCACGCCGATCAGCCCCACGGCCACGGTGGTGATGCGAAAGACGCCGACCTTTTCGTCCAGGAACATCGCGGCAAAGACGACTGTCAGCAGCGGCGCAGCATAGCCCAGGGCCGTGACCTCCGGCAGGGGCAGAAGGGCAAGCCCGGCGAACATCGATCCCATCGCGCAAGACCCGATGAACCCGCGCCAGACATGGGCCATGGGCGATTTCACCCGCAGGCCGGTGCGTAATTCGCCGCGCGCCACCACCCAGAGAAAAATCACCGGCAGCGCAAAGAACGAGCGGAAGAACACCGCCTCGCCCGGCGGCACCTGGTCCGAGGCCGCCTTGATCAGGGCCGACATGGTGATGAAGCACAGCACCGCCACCAGTTTGAACGTGATCCCCTTCAGTGGTTGCATGTTCCGCCTGTCCGTTGCTGCCATTCCGTTCTCTGCCCCTGCGCCGCAGAGGTCAATCGCAACGCCAGCCTTGCGACATCCGGCCTGTGCCCCGCCTCGCGGGCGGCCCTGTGCGGGGCCCTGCGCGGCGCGGCAGGATTGACCTTGGCCCGCCGGGCGCCCAAGGTCAGGGGCAAATGCGCGCCCGCCGCGCCCAGCACGGAGTAACCGAGATGCCACAGGCCCTGACCAGACCCCTTGTTGCGGCGCTGCCGCTGATCCTGCTTGCGGCAACAGCCCAGGCCCATACCGGCGAAGGCGTGTCGGGCGGGTTTCTCAGCGGGTTCACCCATCCGATCCTGGGCTGGGACCACGTGGTCGCCATGGTGGCCGTCGGCCTGTGGGGGGCGGTGCTGGGCCGGCCGGCGCTTTGGGTGCTGCCGGTGGTCTTTCCCATGGTGATGGCCCTGGGCGGCGCGGCCGGGGTGCTGGGCGTGCCGCTTCCGGCGGTCGAGACGGGGATCGCGCTGTCGGGTGTGGTGCTGGGCCTGCTGGTCGCCTTTGCCGTGCGCGCGCCGATCGGCGTCGCTGCGGTGATCGTCGGCGCCTTCGCGATCTTCCATGGTCATGCCCATGGCACCGAACTGCCGGTGGCTGCCAACCCGGTGGCCTATGGCGTCGGCTTCGTCATCGGCACCGGGCTGCTGCATCTGGTCGGCATCGGGCTGGGCGCCCTGGGCGGTTCCGCCACCGGGCGGGTGGTCCAACGGGCCGCAGGCGGACTGATCGCGGCCGTGGGCGGTGCGTTCCTTCTGGGCCTTGCCTGACCTCTTGCGCGGGTTCCGTCTGACCACCCTGCGCCCGGCGCTGTCCCCGGCCCTGCTGCTGACCGGCGCCGGGGGCGGGGCGTTGGCGCCGCGCCGGGTGTCGGCGCATGCCTTTGCCGCCGGATCCGACAGCTACGACGCCTTTACCGAGGGAGCCGGTTCCGTCCTGCTCTATCCGGAAGTATTGCTGCCATTGGTGGCGCTGGCCCTGCTGGCCGTTCTGCACCGGGCCGAGGCCCTGCCCCGCGTGATGCCCCTGCTGCTGGCCGGGGCCGGGCTGGCCCTGCTGCTGGCTCCGCGGTTGGGCGAGGGCACGGCACCCGCTGCCATGGGGTTCGGGATCGTTCTCGCCGCCCTTGCCGCACTGGTGCCCAACCGCCTGCCCCGTCCGGCGCTGGCGGTTCTGGCGCTGACCACCGGCGGGCTGAGCCTGAGCAGCCTGCTGCACGGGCAGGATCTGTCGGCGCTGCCGGTCACATTGCTGCTGGGCGTGCTGTTCGCCGCGCTGCTGCTGCCGATGACGGTGGGCGGAGCCGCGCGGCTGGTGATGCAGGGCACGGGCGGCTGGCGCGCCATCGCCCTGCGCGTCGCGGCCAGCTGGATCGCCGCCATTCTGCTGCTGATGCTGGCCTTTACCCTGCGGGGGTAGACCGCGCGGGCGACCGGCGGGGCCTACCCGCCCACCGGCCCGCCATATTGGGCATCGGTCACCGGCTCTTCCCAATCGGTGGTGCGACCGTCGAGCGCCTCGTGAATGGCAAGGTGGGTCATCGCCACGTCAGGCGCGGCGCCATGCCAGTGGCGCACGCCGGGCGGGAACCAGATGACATCACCGGGGCGGATCTCCTGGATCGGTTCGCCCTCGATCTGCGCGCGACCGATCCCAGCGGTGACATGCAGCGTCTGGCCCAGGGGGTGATGGTGCCAATTGGTCCGCGCGCCGGGTTCAAAGGTGACCAGCGCGGCCTGCACCCGCGCCGGGGCGGGCGGAGCGGCGACGGGGTCCATGCGCACCCGCCCGGTGAACCATTCTGCCGGGGCCTGGCGCGAAGGGCGGCTGCCGTTGCGGGAAATCTCCATCCTGTTCTCCATTCGCGTAATTCATGTGAAAAGACCCGCCCCCACAGCCGGGGCGGGCCTGTCGTCACGTCATCCGGGCGACCGCGCGGATCATTCAGCCGCATCGCGCCGGGGCAGCACCCAATCCGGGCGCGGAAAATGGCAGGTGTAGCCATTGGGGAACCGCTCCAGATAATCCTGATGCTCCGGTTCCGCCTCCCAGAAATCGCCGGCCGGCTCAACCTCCGTCACGACCTTGCCGGGCCAGAGCCCGGAGGCATCGACATCGGCAATCGTGTCCTCTGCCACCTGTTTCTGCGCCGCGTCGACATAATAGATCGCGGACCGGTAGCTAAGCCCCAGGTCATTGCCCTGCCTGTTCAGCGTCGTCGGATCGTGGATCTGAAAGAACACTTCCAGCAGCCGCCGGTAGGAAATGACTTCAGGATCGAACAGGATCTCGATCCCCTCGGCATGGGTGCCGTGGTCGCGATAGGTCGCATTCGGCACGTCCCCCCCGGTATAGCCCACGCGGGTCGCGGTGACGCCGGGCAGGTTGCGGATCAGATCCTGCATCCCCCAGAAACACCCTCCCGCCAATACGGCACGTTCTTCGCTCATCACAAATCCTCCACTTGATCGACATAGGCGCCGTAGCCCTCGGCCTCCATCTCCGCCTTGGGGATGAAGCGAAGCGCGGCGCTGTTGATGCAATAGCGCAGCCCGCCGCGGTCGCGCGGACCGTCGGGAAAGACATGGCCCAGATGGCTGTCCCCGTGCTTTGACCGGACCTCCGTACGGACCATGCCCAGGGTCCGGTCCTCGATTTCGACCACGTTGTCGGCCTCCACCGGCTTGACGAAGCTGGGCCAGCCGCAGCCGCTTTCATACTTGGCTGCCGAGGCGAACAGCGGTTCCCCCGACACCACGTCGACATAAAGCCCGCTGCGCTTGTTCTCCAGCAAGGGGCCGGTGCCGGGGCGTTCCGTGCCGCTTTCCTGAGTGACACGGTATTCTTCGGGCGTCAGCCGGGCCAGCGCCTCTTCGGTCTTGCGATAGTCAGCCATGGCTACTCCTTGTCTGCTTTCCCATGATGTGGCGGGTTCGGATCCGAAAAAAAGACCCGTCGCGCAACGGTGATCCACCGGCAGGTTTCAGCCAGATGCCGCAGCGGCAATCCAAGGGCAATGGAACTGGCGGTCTCCCGCGCAGGATTTCACGCGTTTTGCGCCGGGACAAGCAGATCCCCGCGCGGATTGCGCAAACCCCACCGCCGGGGGATCCCATTCCTGCCCCGGTCCTTATGTCCCTGTCACAGGCGGCGCCCGAGGAGAGGCTCGCCGACACACACGATCAAAGGAGAGATCCACATGACCTTCCGTTTCAAGCCGCTCGGCGTTGCCGCGATCCTCGCAGCATCCGTTTCCACCGCCGCGCTGGCCGAGGCCGAGGCCGGTCTGGGCGCTGACGTGAACACAGATGTCACCGCCAATGAAGACGGCGCTTCCGTCGGCGCGGGCGTCGATACCGGCGTCACCGCAGGGTCCGACACCACTGCCCAGGTCGGCGCCGATAGCGACCTGAACGCGACCGGCGAAACCGGCACCGCCACCGAGGGCGCCACCACGCTGCGCGCCGGCGCCAATGTCGACATCGAAGGCCTGGAAGACGGCGTTGCGGTGGATACCGTGACCGTGTCCGAAATGAACGTGAACCAGGACAGCCTGGACGCCGTGACCAATGAATTCGGCGGCGAACTGACCAGCATGCGGGAGCAGATCGACGCCAATGCCGACCTGATGGCCGCGCTGGAAGCCGAGGGCTACAGCTCGGAAGACGTGGTCAGCGTCTGGCAGACCGCCGAAGGTTCCGTCTCCGTTCTGGTCGACGACCGCTCCTGATCGGTTTCGCAAAGAACACCCGGATCGACCGGGCGTTTCTCCCCCGCATGTGTCATGGGCCGTGCGGGGGTTTTTTCGTGCCGGGACCGCTCCCGCGCTTTCCGCCGGGACCATCGCGCGGCGGAATCTTGCCGGGCGCTCACCGAAACCGGCGAAACCGCGCCGATCGGGCGGCCACACGTCGGCCGCCGGAAACCCGTTGGGCAGGCTGCGCAATTGGCGCCACGGCGCCCGCCGGAACCGGGATGTCGGGAGGCGCCGATGCCGCGCCGTCGCAGTCAGTCGGCCATAGCAAAAAAGGCCGGAAACCTGACGCCATCTCGCGTCGTTCTCCTTGCATACCTCGAAGGCATTTGCAAAAGGAGGCCCTTCTCATGACCCATGGCACCAGATTTTTCGCCATTCTCGCCGCAACCGCGCTGACCAGCCCGGCCTATGCAGGCTCCGTTTCCGCCGATGTCGGCGCCAGTGTCGGCGATATCGCCGGGGCGGATGTCAGCGTCGGGCTGGGTGGTGACAGCGTCGCCGATGTCGGCGCCAGTGTCGGCCATTCCACCAGCGCCGATGCCGGCGTCACCGTCGGTGGCGCGTCGGGCAACGGCGGCAGCAATGTCGCCGGCGCAGATGTGACCGCCAATGTCGGCGATGCGTCCTCTGGCGGCGGCGTGACCGCCAATGCCGATGCCGGCGCCACGATCGGCGGCAGCACGGATGGCGGCACCACGGGCGGGCAGACCGCCGGGAATGGCACCGGGACCGGCACGTCCGGCGGCACGACGACCGACGGCACCACCACCACCACCACGGAGACCACCGCCGTGGCCGACAACACCGCTCCCGGCTCCACCCTGATCGGCGAGGGTACGGCCCAGGCAGCGGGCACGACCGCCCGGAATTCCGTCCTGCTCTGCTCGACGGGGGACGAAAACTGCGAAAACGAATGACAGATCTTGCAGCGGCAGCCGGGCGGCTCCGCCCGCCCGGCTGAACCTGGCGCGTCCGGCACCCATCGGGGCCGGGCGCGTTTTGGTTCGATCCGTGTGACCGGGCCGTGGGTTACCCCGCGTCCAGCCGCGCCACCGCCCAGCGGGCGGCATCCGCGACCTCTTCAGCAGGATCCTGCGCCAGGGATTGGGCTACGGGCCGCAGTCGCGCCGCCCCGCTGTTGCCGATGGCATACAGCACGTTGCGCACGAAACGGTCGCGCCCGATCCGCTTGATCGGGGAACCTGAGAACCGCGCCCGGAACGCGGCATCGTCCAGCACCGCCAGTTCGGCCAGCGCCGGGGCCTTCAGATCGTCGCGGGCGGCGTAGCGGACCTCCCGGGCGTCCTGCGCGAACTTGTTCCACGGACAGACCGCCAGGCAATCGTCGCAACCGTAGATGCGGTTGCCCATCAGGGCGCGCAACTCAGGATCCACCGGGCCCTTGTGTTCGATCGTCAGGTAGGAAATGCAGCGCCGCGCATCCAGCTGGAAAGGCGCCGGAAACGCATCCGTGGGGCAGATGTCCAGGCATTTGCGGCAGCTCCCGCAATGCTCCTGCTCCGCCGGGTCGGCGGGCAGGTCCACGGTGGTAAAGACCGACCCGATGAAGAACCAATTGCCCAGCCCCCGGCCCAGCAGGTTTGTATGCTTGCCTTGCCAGCCCAGCCCGGCGGCCTGGCCCAGCGGCTTTTCCGGCACCGGCGCGGTATCGACAAAGACCTTCACGGCCTCGCGCTCGCCCGCCTGGGCCAACAACCAGCGCGCCAACCGTTTCAGGCGTTTCTTCACCAGATCGTGGTAATCGCGGTTCTGGGCATAGACCGAAATCGCCCCATGTTCGGGCCGTTGCAGCACCGCCATCGGATCATGCGTCGGCGTGTAGCTTTCGGCCAGCATGATGACCGACCGGGCCTCCGGCCACAGGGCGGCGGGGTCGCCGCGCCAGTGTTTCCGGTCCTCCAGCCACCCCATCTGCCCGTGCCGTCCCGCATCGAGGAAGGCGTCCAGCCGGGCCGGCACCTCCGGCACGTCCCAGGGGCGGCAGATGCGGCAGGCGTCGAACCCTTCGGCCCCCGCCTGGGCCACCAGCGCGGTTTTCAGCTCTGCCGGGGCCATCGGCGCGGAAGTTCGGCGCGCGGCGCCCATCGGATCAGAAATCCAGGTCGGCGTAATGCGCCGGCGGCGGGAAGCCCGCGACATTGTCCATCAGGATATTGCGGAACGCGGGGCGCGACTTGATCTTGGCATACCAATCCTTCACCACGTCGCTGCGGTTCCAATCCACATCGCGGATGTAATCCAGCGACGACAGATGCGCGGCGGCCGCGAAATCGGCCAGCGTCATCCGGTCACCGGCCAGCCAGCGGCGGTGATCCAGCAACCAGGCCATGTAATCCAGGTGATACTTGATCGCCTTGGCGCCGGCCTTGACGTTGCCACTGTCGGGAAAGCCCTGCTTCATCACCTTCTTGTTCACCCGCTCGTACAGCAGCTTCGACGTCACCTCGTGATGGAACTTGTCGTCGAACCACGCCACCAGGCGCCGCACCTCGAAGCGGGCCAGCGGTTCGGAGGGCATCAGCGAAGGTTCGGGATGCACTTCTTCCAGATATTCGCAGATCGCGGCGCTTTCGCTCAGGACATGGCCGTCGATCTTCAGCACCGGCACCTTCCCGGCAGGGTTGCGGCGCAGGAAGGCGGGATCCTTCTCCCAATAGCGTTCCTCGATCAGTTTGACCTCGATCTTCTTCTCGGCCAGCGACAGCCGCACCTTGCGGCAGAAAGGGGACAGGGGGACGTGGAAAAGCTCGGCCATAGTCTGCTGATGTAACCTCGAAACACTGTGTATGTGCCGCCCGTCGGGGCGAAATTCAATCCTCGAAACAGGCGGCGCGGCCATCGCGGGCAATCGTCGCCGCGCCATCGCGAATCCGGGCGGATTGCCGCCGGACATATTCCCCCGGTTGCGATGCCGACCGGCTTTGCGGGGACGGCAGGATCGCCGCCAGACGTGCGGCCTGCACATCCGTCAGCTTTGCCGGAGTGACTCCGAAATAATGGTGCGACGCCGCCTCGATCCCGAACACGCCTTCGTCGAATTCGGCAATGTTCAGGTACACCTCGACGATGCGCCGCTTGCTCCAGAACCCTTCGATCATCGGCGTGATCACCGCCTCAGCCGCTTTTCGGACATAGCTGCGACCGTGCCAGAGATAAAGGTTCTTGGCCACCTGCTGCGTCAGGGTAGAGCCGCCGCGCCGCCCGCCATCGGCAATCGCCAGCCGGATCGCCGACATGTCGAACCCCCAATGGGTGCAGAAATTCGCATCCTCCGCCGCCACCACCGACCGCGCGACCACCGGCGCCACGTCTTGCAGATCGACCCATTGGCGGTCGATCTCTCCCAATCGCAGCCGTTCGCGCAGCATGTAGACCCCGCCGGCCGGATTCACCACGGCGTTCAGCGCGACCAGCCCGGTGAACAGCAGCGCCACCACCAGCACGATCCGCAGCGCCCACCCCAGCAGCCAGTGAAACGGCCGCACGCCGCCCACCTTGCGAGTTGGCTTGCGGGCCGATTTCCGCGCCGGTTTTCGGCCCTTTGCCGTGCTCTTTTTCGCCTGTCTCGCCATCCGTCTTCTATATGCTGCTGCCCGGTCACGGGGCAAACGGGAAACGTGCATGAAAAAGGGGGACCATCGGCCCCCCTTTGATCTTCGCTCTTGTGGCGCGGGTCACTCCGCCGGGACGGCGCTGGCCTCCTGCGAGAGCGGATGCGCCAACTTGTCCAGCATCTCCTTGGGGCAGACCTGGACGAAATTGCCCAGCTCCACATCCCAATGCTGAAGGATGTCGGCGGCCTTGCGGCTGCCCGTCTCCGCAGCGTGACGTTCGACCAACCCGCGCAATTGCTGCTGCCAATGATCCACCGTGACATCGCAGGTCACCAGTGTCTCGTGGTTCAGCATGGTCTGGGCCAGCTCCTCGGGATCATGGAGATAAGCCATGCCGCCGGTCATCCCCGCGCCGAAATTCGGCCCGATGGAGCCCAGGATCACCGCGACACCACCGGTCATGTATTCGCACCCGTTGGAGCCGCAGCCCTCGATCACCACCTTGGCGCCGGAATTGCGCACGCCAAAGCGTTCGCCCGCCCGACCGGCGGCAAACAGGTGTCCGTCGGTCGCGCCGTAAAGGACGGTATTGCCGATGATCGTGTTGGCCGAGGCGACCAGCGGGCTGGCCATCGACGGCCGCACCACGATGGTGCCGCCCGACAGACCTTTGCCGACGTAATCGTTGGCCTCGCCCGAAACTTCGATCTTCAGGCCCGGCGCGGCGAAAGCGCCCAGCGATTGCCCGGCCGATCCCGTCAGCTTGACCGTCAGGTGGTCGGGTTGCAGCGCGTTGCGCATCCCGAATTTCCGCACGATGTGGCTGGAGGTCCGGGTGCCGACGGTCCGGTGCGTGTTCTGCACGGCATAGGACAGTTGCATCTTCTCGCCATCACGCAGGAACCGCGCGGCGTCGCGCACGATCTCTGCGTCCAGGGTATCGTCCACGGCGTTCCGGTCCTTGTCCCGGTTGTAGACGATGTCCTTGGCACCATCGACAGTGATCAGCAGCGGGTTCAGGTCCAGATCATCCAGATGATCCGCACCACGGCTGACCTGATGCAGCAGATCGGCCCGGCCGATCACCTCGTCCAGCGACCGCGCCCCGATGGAGGCCAGGATCTCGCGCACTTCGGAGGCATAGAAGGTGATCAGGTTAACCACCTTGTCGGCATTGCCCGTGAACTTGCCGCGCAGCGCCTCGTCCTGGGTGCAGACGCCGACGGGGCAGGTGTTGGACTGGCACTGGCGCACCATGATGCAGCCCATGGCGATCAGGGCGGCGGTGCCGATGCCGTATTCCTCGGCCCCCATCATCGCGGCCATCACGATGTCGCGGCCTGTGCGCAGCCCGCCGTCGGTCCGCAGCGTCACGCGCGACCGCAGGTTGTTCATCGCCAGCACCTGATGCGCCTCGGTCAGGCCCATTTCCCAGGGCAGGCCGGCAAACTTGATCGACGTCGCGGGGGACGCCCCGGTGCCGCCGTTGTGGCCCGAGATCAGGATGATGTCCGCCTTGGCCTTGGCCACGCCCGCCGCGATGGTGCCAACGCCCGAAGAGGCGACCAGTTTCACCGTGACCTTCACCGTGGGGTTGATCTGCTTGAGGTCGTAGATCAGCTGGGCCAGATCCTCGATCGAGTAGATGTCATGGTGCGGCGGCGGCGAAATCAGGGTCACGCCCTTGGTCGAATGGCGCAGCCGGGCGATCAGGTCGGTGACCTTCATGCCGGGCAGCTGACCGCCCTCGCCTGGCTTGGCGCCTTGGGCGACCTTGATCTCCAGCTCTTCGCATTGGTTCAGGTATTCAGCGGTCACGCCGAAGCGGCCCGATGCGACCTGTTTGATCTTGGCCGACGGGTTGTCGCCGTTGGGTTCAGGTACGAAATGCGCCGGATCCTCGCCGCCCTCGCCGCTGTCAGACTTGGCGCCGATGCGGTTCATCGCCACGTTCAGCGTCTTGTGCGCCTCCGGCGAGAGGGCGCCCAGGGACATGCCCGGCGTCACGAAACGCTTGCGGATGGAGGTGATGCTTTCCACCTCCTCGATCGGGATCGCCTTGGCCAGCGGCTTGATCGCCAGCAGGTCGCGCAGGTGGATCGGCGGATTCGCCTGCATCCGGGCCGAAAACTGCTTCCAGATCTCGAACGAACCGCGATCACAGGCCGCCTGCAACATGTGCATGGTCTGTGCTTCCCAAGCGTGGGTCTCACCGGTCTTGCGCGCCTTGTAGAACCCGCCCATGGGCATGATGTTCTGACCGCCACCCCAGCCAAGCGCCTGTACCGTCTCAACTTTCTTCTGGATGCCGGAGACGCCGATACCGCTGATGCGGCTGGTCATGCCGGGGAAGTATTCCGCACACATGGCGCGGGACAGGCCGACTGCCTCGAAGTTCAGACCGCCGCGATAGGAGGAGATCACCGAAATCCCCATCTTCGACATGATCTTCAGCAGACCCTGATCCACCGCCTCGCGGTAGCGCGCGACCGCTTCTGTCAGGGGCCCGTCCAGCAGGCCCCGATCAATGCGGTCGGCCAGGCTGTCTTCGGCCAGATAGGGGTTCACGATGGTCGCACCACAGCCGATGAGAACGGCGAAATAATGCGGATCGACACATTCGGCAGAGCGGACACCCAAGGAGCAGAAGGTCCGCAGCCCCTTTTTCGTCAGCCAGGAATGCACGGCGGAGGTCGCCAGGATCATCGGCATCGCCACGCGATCCGGGCCTTGCGCCTGATCGGTCAGCACCAGATGGCCCCCGCCAGAGCGCACCGCATCCTCGGCCTCCGCACGGATACGTTCCAACCCCTGGCGCAGGGCATCTTCGCCGCTGCCAGCGGGGAAGGTGCAGTCGATTTCCACCAGGTTGGCGTTGAAATGCTCTTTCAGCTCTTCGAATTGGGCATTGCCGACAAACGGGCTTTCCAGCACCAGAATTTCGGTCTGGGCACTGCTTTCGTCCAGCACGTTCTTCAGGTTGCCGAACCGGGTCTTCAGGCTCATCACGCGGTATTCGCGCAGGCTGTCGATCGGCGGGTTCGTCACCTGAGAGAAGTTCTGCCGGAAGAAATGGCTCAGCGGGCGGTACTTGTTCGACAGCACCGCCGACGGCGTGTCATCGCCCATGGAGGCCAGCGATTCCTTGGCGTCTTCGGCCATGGGCGACAGGATCTGTTCCAGATCCTCCACCGTGTAGCCGGCGGCGATCTGACGCTTGCGCAGCTCTGCACCGGAATAGATCGCGGTTTCCGTCACCGCACCCAGGGCGCTGTCCAGATCGACGATCTTGCCCACCCAGTCGCCAAAGGGTTGGGAGGCGGCCAGCTTGTCCTTGATCTCCGTGTCGTGGAACAGCTTGCCGTCCTTCATGTCCACCGCAAGGATCTGCCCCGGGCCAAGCGCGCCCTTTTCACGCACGGTCGCCTCGTCCGTGGGGACCATCCCGGCCTCGGACCCGGCGATCAGCAGGCCTTCGCCGGTCACGACATAGCGCATGGGGCGCAGGCCGTTGCGGTCCAGCCCGGCGCAGACCCAGCGGCCGTCGGTCATGGCCAGGGCGGCGGGGCCGTCCCAGGGTTCCATCACACCGTTGCAATAGGAATACATGTCCCGCCAGGCCTGCGGCAGTTCCAGCGCCTGCTTGGACCAGCTTTCGGGCACCAGCAGCGTCTTGGCCATCGGCGCGGACCGGCCGGAGCGCACAAGAACCTCGAACACCGCGTCCAGCGCGGCACTGTCGGACGACCCCTGCGGGATGATCGGCTTGATATCCTCGGCCAGGTCTCCGAACGTGGCCGAGGCCATGCGGATCTCGTGGCTTTTCATCCAGTTGGAATTGCCCTTGATGGTGTTGATCTCACCATTATGGGCCAACATCCGGAACGGCTGCGCCAGCCACCATTGCGGGAAGGTGTTGGTGGAATAGCGCTGGTGATACAGGGCAAAGGCGCTTTCGAACCGTTCGTCCTGAAGGTCGGGATAGAAGACGGCGACCTGTTCGGCCAGCATCATCCCCTTGTAGATGATCGACCGGCAGGACAGCGAGGCGATATACAGATGGTTGATCCCGGCGGCGGCCGATGCCTTCTCCACCCGGCGGCGGATCACGTATAGCTCCCGCTCAAAGGTTTCCTCGTCCACGCCCTTGGAGTTGGAGACAAGGATCTGTTCGATCTCCGGACGGGTGGCGTTGGCCTTGTCGCCCAGACATTCGACATCGACGGGAACGTGGCGCCAGCCATAGATGTAATAGCCCATGCGCAGCACTTCGGCCTCGACGATAGTCCGGCAGGTCTCCTGCGCGCCGAAATCGGTGCGCGGCAGGAACACCTGGCCCACGGCGATCAGCTCGTCCTTGCGGGGTTCGTGGCCCGTCCGCTTGATCTGGTCATAGAAGAACGGAACGGGGATCTGGATATGAATGCCCGCGCCATCCCCTGTCAGCCCGTCGGCATCCACCGCACCACGGTGCCAGATCGCCTTCAGCGCGGCGATGCCGGATTCCACCACCTTGCGGCTGGGTTTGCCGTCGATGGACACGACCAGCCCGACCCCGCAGGAGGAATGCTCCTCTTCCTCGGCATACATGCCGTTCTCGGCCATCCACTTGCGCTTTGCTTCCTCGGCGGCGGCCCAGCTTGCATCGTACTTGGTCATGGCTTGTCTCCTTCACAAAGGAAATGATGGCTGTCTTGGGGGGCGGGGCGCGCCGTTGCGCGCGGGGCGGCGGCCCGGTTCATTCGGCCGCCATGACGGTGGCGGCGCCCAGATCCTGAAGGATCGCGGCGGCGCAATCGCGCCCGTCGCGGATCGCCCAGACGACAAGAGAGGCGCCGCGCACGATGTCGCCCACGGCATAGACGCCATCCAGGCTGGTGCGGCCCGATCCGAATTCGGCGCGCACGGTGCCCCAGCGGGTCACTTCAAGTTCGGGCTGGTTCCACAGGGCGGGCAGGTCTTCGGCCTCGAACCCCAGGGCCTTGATCACCAGATCCGCATCTTCGGCGTAATCGCTGCCCTCGATCAGTTCCGGCGATTGCCGGCCCGAGGCATCGGGCGCGCCCAGGCGCATCCGCTGGATCATGGCGCTGCGCACCACGCCGTCGGCGGCGCCGCCCGGCTCGTCCACCCCGGAGGTGAAGCCCTTGGGCGCGGTCAGCCAGACGAATTCGACGCCCTCTTCCTCCGCATTGGCGACTTCGCGTTGGGATCCGGGCATGTTCGCCCGGTCGCGGCGGTAGAGGCATTTGACCGATTCGGCGCCCTGCCGGATGGCGGTGCGCACGCAATCCATGGCGGTGTCGCCGCCCCCGATCACGATGACTTTCTTGCCCTCGGCGTTCAGCTCGCCGCTTTCGTATTCCGCGACTTCATCACCAAACCCGACCTTGTTGGAGGCGGTCAGGTAATCGATCGCGCGCACGATCCCCTGCGATCCGGCACCGGGACCGGGCAGTTCGCGGCTTTTGTAGACGCCGGTGGCGATCAACACGGCGTCGTGCTTGCCCCGGATCGCGTCAAAGGACAGGTCTTCGCCAACGTTGCAATTCAGCACGAATTCGACGCCGGATTTCTCCAGCAGCTCGATCCGGCGCATCACCACGTCCTTCTCCAGCTTGAACCCCGGAATGCCATAGGTCATCAGCCCGCCGCCCCGGTCATAGCGATCGTAGACGGTGACCTGCACGCCTTCGCGGCGCAGCATGTCCGCCGCCGCCAGTCCGCCAGGGCCGGCGCCAATGATGGCGACGCTTTCGTCACGCTCCTGCACGGGGGTGATGGGCTTGACCCAGCCTTTGTCCCATGCGGTGTCGGTAATGTATTTCTCAACCGCGCCGATGGTCACCGTGCCGTGGCCCGACTGCTCGATCACGCAATTGCCTTCGCACAGGCGGTCCTGCGGACAGATGCGGCCGCAGATCTCGGGAAAGGTATTGGTGGCCTGCGACACTTCGTAGGCCTCTTCCAGCCGGTTGGTTGCGGTCAGGCGTAGCCAATCGGGGATGTTGTTGTGCAGCGGGCAATGGCTTTGGCAGTAGGGAACACCACATTGGCTGCACCGTGCCGATTGTTCTTCGGCCTTGCGGGCGGCATATTCGGCGTAGATCTCGTTGAAATCCTGCTTCCGCGCGCCTGCCTCGCGCTTTTCGGGCATATCCCGTTCGACAGTCACGAATTTCAACATCGGTTGCTTTGCCACGGCGCAGCTCCTTCCCGTTCCGGTACAAGTGGCGTTCTACGCAAGGGCCGCGCGAATGAAAAGGCAGAACAACTGACCTATTTGCAAGATTACTGACGCCCGCAGAGGGCTGCGCGCGGCTTTCGGGATGAATTTAGGTGACACTTCGGACCCAACTCCGCCCTTCCCTCAGCTTTTCAATGCGTTATTCAGAGGCCAGAGCCAAAGGAACCTTGCCATGCCGCTTCTGCACCTGTTCATCCTAGCCGTTATCCAGGGGATCACAGAGTTCCTGCCCGTCTCCTCCTCGGCGCATCTGATTCTTCTGCCAGGGCTGACCGGGATGGCGGATCAGGGGCAGGTGATCGACGTGGCCGTGCATGTCGGCACGCTGTTTGCGGTGATGATCTATTTCTGGCCGGACATGCGCGGCGTTTTTGGCGCTCTGCCCGGCCTGCTGCGCGGGCGGACCGACAGCACAGGCGCGCGACTGGCGATCCTGCTGATCCTCGCCACGATCCCGGTGATCCTGTTCGGGCTGGTGCTGAAGGTGACGGGACTTGACGACAGCCTGCGCTCCGTCGCGGTAATCGGCTGGACGATGCTGATCTTCGGCGTTGTCCTCTATGTCGCCGACCGGCGTGGCGATACCGGCGCCGGCGCGCGGGACTGGACGACGCGCCACGCCTGGATCATGGGGTTGTGGCAGGCCATCGCCCTGATCCCCGGCACCTCGCGGTCCGGCATCACCATTACCGCCGCGCTGTTCCTGGGCTACGAACGGCGCGAGGCGGCCAAGCTGTCGATGCTGATGTCCATCCCGACGATCATCGCCGCTGGTCTTCTGGCGGGCGCCGAGGTCGTGGCCCATGCCGACGCGCAGGCCGCCCGGGACGGCGCGATCGCCGCGATCTTCGCATTCGGCGCGGCGATGCTGGCGCTGGTACTGATGATGCGTCTGCTGCGGTCGGTCAGCTACACGCCCTACGTGATCTACCGGATGTTGCTGGGCGGTGGGCTGCTGCTGTGGGCCTACGGGATCGTCTGATCCCGCAGGCAGCGGGATCCCGCGCGGGTTTGCGGGATCAGGCGCGAAGGTTGCGCGCCGAATCCTTGATCTCGGAATATTGGCCGGAGGGGCGGTAGACCCACAGGTAATCTGGCAGCACCGTTTCCGCGGCGACCGGGGCGATTCCCAGCGCGTCGAACCCCGGCTGGCTGCCATCCGCCACGTTGTCCCGCGCCAGGTTGCGCACCTGATCCCGGGTCAGCGTTCCGTTATGGATCAACCCGAAGCTGACGAATTGCACAGCGTCCAGCCCCATCGCCATCAGGTGCGCCACCCAGAACGGCAGACCCAGCAGCAGCTTGCGCCGCCGCACCACGCCCAGCATCCGGGTCATCCACGCGCGGAAGGTCGCGGTGTCCGGGCCGCCCAACTCGTAGATACCACCCGGCGCACGGCCTTCGGCACCCAGCTGCGCGGCCTGGGCCACGTCATCCACGTAGACCGGCTGGAACGTCGTCCCGGCCCCCACCAGCGGCAGGATCGGCGTGATCTTCGCCATCCCGGCGAACCGGTTGAAGAATTCGTCCTCCGGCCCGAAGATGATGGAGGGGCGCAGGATCATCGCCTCGGGCATATGTTCCAGCAGGGCCGCTTCGCCCTCTGCCTTGGTGCGGGCATAGTCGCTATCCGACTCGGCGTCGGCGCCAATGGCCGACACATGCACCAGACGCGCCACCCCCAGATCCTTGCAGGCCCGCGCGATCCGGCCCGGAGCCTCCGCCTGAACGGCGTCGAACCCGTTCTTGCCACGCTCCGACAGGACACCAACGCAGTTCACCGCCGCATCCGCACCCTTCAGAACCTCCGCGACCGAGGCATCGTCGCGGATATTGCAGAACACCGGCTCGACCTGCCCGACGACACCATAGGTCCGCACGAACATCGCTTCGTTCGGGCGGCGCACGGCGACGCGCACGCGCCAGCCGTCCTTGGCCATCCGCCGCGCGACGTAACGCCCGACAAAACCCGATCCGCCGAAAATCGTGACCAGCTTGGACATGGCCAACCTCCAGGTATCCGCAAATTTCCAGTCTTCCTGAGGGTGTTCCTAGCTTCGGAACGGCCCACCGGCAAGACGTTAAGCAATTCCCGGCAGAAATCCTGAAAATCGCCGTTGACACCCCCGGCACCCACCCATATACGCCTGCCTCACGACACCTGCCCAGGTGGCGGAATGGTAGACGCGCTAGCTTCAGGTGCTAGTGTCCGCAAGGACGTGGAGGTTCGAGTCCTCTCCTGGGCACCATTCGTCAACCCCGAAATCCAAGCATGCTTGATTTTCAGGGGTTTTCGACGGGTGCAGCACGAAAACTGCCCCACAATCCGCCCCACACAGAGATCGTAGGTCAGCCAGCCTGGTCACATCCTTCGGGCTGCACGCGCAAGATCATGCAGCCGCGCCGCGTACCACCGAAGTCCCGCATCGACCCGGAGCCGCCGGCCGGCGTCGACCGGAAGAGGGTAGAAGTCCTCGCTCTGAAGCGAGAGGAGCGTGTCGACGGCCTCGTCGAGCGCCATCGCGAGTTCGGGGGCCGCTTCCGACGGAGCGAAGCACGCCTCGATGGCCTGCCGGAACGCTGGGCCGTGCAGGCCCGGAAATCGCCGGAGAAGATCATCGAGGCCGCTCCCATGGCGGCGAAGAAACTCCTGGGTCAGTCGGATGGCGGTGTCCTTGGGCACACCAGTGCCTGAGTTCATGGTGATGGTTTGCAGTTTACCCATGCGGGTCCTCCTTCTTGCCGGGGACCGGCGGCACAGTGCCGCCTTGGAATATCCACCGGACTTCAAGGACCGCCGCGCAGGAGGACGCGGCGGAATGGATCCGCGACGAAGGGACGCCGTCTCGGGTCCGTTTCGACATGCCCGGATGTTCCGGTCCGTTAGCGACAGGTCGAATTCTGAGTTCTTGTAGTCTTGGCTCCGCTACGCTGCTCTCGGGAGCGGCCTCCGAACAAAGGCCGATCACGACAGCAGCGCAGGCCCATCGGGCTATTTACCCCCGGCAAGCCCGCCCTTCTGGAACTCCATGATCGCGGACAGTCGCTCATGGGCCGATAGACGGGCCTCGAAGACCACCGTGCCCGGAGAGCACTTCGAAAATCCCGCCAGCGATGTCGCATACCCGATGGAACTTAGGGCAATGCTGGCCGTCCTGATGATGGGAGCCTCGCAGAACTCGACATCACGTTCTGCGAGCCTTGGCTCGAGGACGATAGCTTTCCCATCGACAAGGAAAGCCACTGCGACGAGGCTGTAGATGGGGGTGTTGCGGTGGATGTGTCGGCACCATGCCGCAGTCCGTCCGAGATCCGCGGCGATCGCGGGCTTTCGGAAGAGCAATTCGGGTTCGAAGTCCATCTGTCGTTCTCCAGTCTCGACGGCTCTCACACAGAAGAGCCGTCGAGACTGGAGAACGCTTTTCGCCTCGATAATCGCGTCCAGATACAATCTCTCCCAAAATTGTGGGTATAGTAGAATTCAACCTCTCTGAAGCTTAACGATTTCCGAGACTTGGCATGCTGCGCAGTCAGCAAGAACGGGTTTTGGGACGTCACGTTCATCCATTCGACGCCGCCCATTCAGTTGCTCAGGTCCCCGCATCCGGATTCAGCCAGCAGATGACCGGGGTCACATGCACGGTGGTACGGGGCGATCCGGCATCTGAACGGGGCGACCTGCATTTTGGACGGGGTCCATCGGGGACCAATTGCTCTGAGCAACCTCAAGCTGGAGCCCCCATGCCCATAAATGATACCTATGTCGTCCCCGCGCCCGTCGTGAATTTCCTGTGCGAACACGAGCGCAGCTTTTTGGCCCTTCGCCTGGTCCATGGCCTGCTCTACGTTCTCGACACTGCCCTCAGAGGCAAAATGGCACTCGTGCCTGCGCACTTCTCCAAGGAACACAGCGTGCGCACGAGCACCCTCGCCGCAGCCGTTGGCCCGGAAAAGGCCACGGACAACCGATGGGTGCACGCGGCGTGCCTCGAGCTCGCCGACCAGAACATCCTGAAGAACCCGACCGTTCAGGGACGGGTGTTCCGGTTCGAACTCGACAAGAAATTCTCCGCGACATTTTCGACTCCGACGACGGCATTCGCGGTCATGCGCACCGATCAGATCCGGCAATGCCGCACCCTACATGACCTGATTTTTCTCTCGCTGACGTGTCTTCACGGCGGCAAGGATCGCCCCCGGTTCCTGCTTCCACGTATTCCTATGCGTCTCGAGCCTGAGTCGTCTCCAAGCTCACTGCTCCCGCAGGAGCCACCAGTGCAGGACCCGTGGCGCGTGCCGTGGTGCAAGTCCAGCCGATCGTGGGTGAACGCAGCAATCCGGACGAGCCAGATACTCGACCATGGCTACCTGATCGCACCGCGCCAGGACATGATCGACGACTTCGTCTCCGAGGTCGCGGTCAAGATCCAGACCACGAAGACGAAGTGGGAGCGCGGCACGCTATACAAGTTTCAACCGGGAACGCGGAGTGTCATCGAGATCCCCACCGGTGGGACCAAGTCCGTGCTGAACGCCGAAGCCCTCGCGCACAAGTGGCACCAGACCATCATCCAGTAGCACGTGAGAAATCGACGCCGGCGCATTTCCGTGCGCCGGCGATCGACTCCAAATCCTTCCCAGACACCAACATCTGGAGAAGAAAATGATCGCCCCCACACCTCACATGCCTGAGAACCTGGCCCAGAAGCTGATCGTTGCCGCCCGATCGTTTCAGCGCGACTACGACGCGATGACCCTCGCAGAAGCGCGTCGACTGCTCGGCCGTCATGACTTCCGAGTGCCCGTCCTGTGCTCTCTTACCTTCCATGGAAACGGCAATCTGAAACAGGTCAACGTGCGTGAAAATCTGAAGTGCAAGGCGCCGTTCCCGAGGCAATTCGTCTCCTCCATCAGGATCTTCGCCACTCCTGAGCAAGGCGCGAACGACCTTCGTTCGGGCTGCTTTCGCTGGATTGCGGAGGACGCTGCCGAAAGGTTTCTGACCGAGAGGCGCCATCGAGCATTCCAGCTGTCCGACGGGGAGATCGAGGCCCTTCTCCGCAGGATCCCGGAGTATGCACCCTATAAGGCCGTCGACTTCGAGGACGTGTGCTTGCTGGCGATCCGGCGGATCGTCGAAACGGAGCATGAGCTGCGCCGCGGCGAAAGCAAACATGCCCGCCTCTTTCGCCACGCGCAGAAGATGCCGAGCGGCTTCATAACGGACCTGGAGGAGGAGCGCGCGGACGCACGGTCTGAGTGGGATGAAGATATCGCGAAGGGATACACCCCCTTCATTCCCTTCGCATACCGGAGTTGGCCCGAGGAGGAGGCTATCGTCCTTGCCCAGAGGCAGCGGACTTATGAGGCCCTTTTTCGGTAAATTCGTGGTGCGCGGAGTGGCGCTCCTGCGCCCTCAGCCGGACCTCGTACGGACGCGGACCGGCGCCTTGCGTCGGACCTTGATCGCTTTCTTGAAGGGAGTGTACGACACCTCGCGCACGTAAGTTTCTGGATCGATCTCGACATCCTGACCTTCGGGCATTTCCATCTTCTCGCCTCTCTGAGCCATAGCGATGACGTCCTCGTATCCTGACCGCAGGGATGTGCTGTGCACCGCCTCCCGCGCGGCGTCTCGTGCCTCCTGTTCCGTCTTCGCATCAGCGATCTTGCGCCTCTCGGCCGCGGCCTCAACCTTGCGCGCGGCCTCCCTCTCGGCCGCGATCCTTTCGGATGCCTCGAGCCGCGCCCGCTCCCGTTCAAGAGCGCGGCGCTGCTCCCAGGCCATCCAAATTTCGGCGTTATGCTCTTGGGTCTCTTTCCGCGCCTTCACGCGACCAGCGTAGTGAGGCGCGGCACCGTGGCTTGCCTGAGGCCCGACGTGCGGCTGTGCGACCAAGCCTACCGGCGCATCGCCCGCGGCCGCCATTTCTTCATTGGATCGCAGATCGACCCGCGCATCAGAACCTACGCGTTGCAGAGCAGCATTAGTCCGAATTTCCCACTCGCCCCGCATGTCCCGAAACTCGGAAGAACGCCCTGGTCCGCGGTCAAGGCTGTGGATCTTCTCCCCGAAGAATCCGGTGTCCGAATCCTTCTCCCGGACGGACTTGAGGATGTGAGCATGAAAGTTGAGGTTGGTTCGTTCAGGGTCTGCGAGGATTCTGAGGTATTCTTCCTGATCGATAGTCCCGGCCCGATACCGACGCTCTACTTCCCGGCCGTCCGACCTGTCGTGAAAGCGCGGGGCGTGGATCGCCCATTGCGCGGCCAGTCCGTATCTGTCCTTGAGATTGCAGCAATAACCGTGAACCAGCCGGCGCATCTCGTCGAGCGGCAGCTCGGCCGGGATCGACACCTTGATCTCACGCGCCATGCGCGCATTCCTCTTTGTTTCAGCGCGCTCGGCTTCGTTCCAGAGCCGTTCGATACCAGTCACCCAATTGACAGCCCCTTCCGCCAAGAGCCCGCCGCGCCGCACGTAGGAAAAGGTCTGCCCTGTCCGCTCATCGTGCAGGCGGCAGCGCGCGATGTAGGCGGCCCGGGCGACGGCACCAGCGGTCTTCCCACGCGTCAGTGGCGAGATGGAAAAATGGCATGCAGCGTGTTTCATGCTGAGGGAGATCAGGCCCCGGCCAGGATCTCGCCACGCCAAGAAGCCCGCGGCAGGCGCGCTGCAAACGGAGTTTGCGTAATTGCGCCTTCCGAGCCTTCGGCTCGTCAGGTTGGAAATCCTACGAAATCTGACTTGGTCGCGAAAAACCTGGAGCGAAGCGCCGAACCAGGCACGACATTCCCTTCGAGAACCGCGATGAAAGGATCCACGGGATGTCGAGAAACCTGAAAAAGATCGAAACGCTGACCCGCGAGATCGAACAGAAGAAGGCGCTACTGTCTGACCTCTCGCAGAAGGCGAAGGAAGAGACTCGCCGCGCCGAAACACGCAAGAAGATCATCTATGGGGGCGCGTTCCTGGCATTTCTCGAGACTGTCCCTGCGGATAAAGCTCAGCAGATTAAGGACAAGATCAATGCCATGATCACGAACAAGAAGGACAGAGAATTCCTCTCCTTACCGGACACGTAAGCTCGAACGCTGCGGCGCCGTTGACGGCTGCCATGGCGACCCGTAGGTTTGGAACAAATAACGAACAGGCGCCCTCATGAAAACCTTCGTTTCCTACTCCCACCGCGACGAAGCCACTCTGGAAAGGCTGAAAGCCCACCTTTCCCCCCTTCGACGCGATGGCCGTATCGAAACTTGGTATGACCGCGAGATTCGCGCCGGCGGCGAGATCGACGGAGAGATCTCGGCCGAGCTGGAAGCCTGTGACATCGTCTTCCTTCTGATCAGCCCGGACTTCCTGAACTCGGACTACTGCATGGACACCGAGATGACCCGAGCCATGGAGCGTCACGACGAGGGAACAGCACGGGTAATCCCGATCATCGTGGAAGACTGCTATTGGAAGTCGAGTCCATTCATGAAGCTCAAGGCGCTGCCGAAGGACGGGAAGCCGATCAGCAACTGGACCAATGAGAACACCGCCTTCCTGAACATCGTCGAAGAAGTTGCCCGCGTCCTCGATGAAATGGATGAGGCGCTTGTTTCGGCGCCAGGCGGCGCAACCCGCCCGGAGGCGCAGCCACGGAAGTATCGGGTCCAGCGGCACTTCGATGACATCGATCGGAGTGACTTTCGAGACCAGGCATTCGATGAGATCCGGAGATATTTCCAGGAGGCGGCGGCCGAGTTGGACACCCTTGAGGAACTCCGCGGTCGGTTCACGGCGAGGTCCGACAAGAAATTCTCCTGCACGGTGGTGAATCGCAGCCGGATGCAGGGCGGGACCGCGCACATCACCGTCCGTTGCTCGACGGGCGGCCATGGGTTCGGGGACATCTCTTATGTCTTCGCGGAAGACTCTGCGGACAACACATCCAATGGGGGCTTCAACGTCGAGAACGACGATTACGAGATGTTCCTGACGGCCACGATGAACTTCATGCGGGGCAACCAGGAAGATCGCATGACGCCCCACCAGGCGGCAGAGAGCCTCTGGACGGAATCCCTGCAGCAAGCGGGAGTGAGCCTTGCCTGAGACAATCCCATTCCGATGCAATAACTGCGGTCATCGATTTACAGCCGACGCGTTGACCGAGAACGAAAAGCGCGATGCCCGCGAGGAGCGCCGGCCCACGTCCAGCATCCATTGCCCAAAATGCAACCGGACCGATATCCGGCGCGGCTGGGAATGACTGCCACCTGATCGCTTTCCCCGGAAACCGTCATCCCCTATCCTGTCGTCGACAAGCCGGGCCGCGAAGATCCGGTGGCAAGAACGAGGGACGGGCATGCCGCTGCTACATTGGCTGACGAGGGATGAGGATCTGCGGGCGGCGGATCGGGTGCCGTATCGGCTGCTCGACGAGGTGCCCGATCTGAGAGCCGGAGAGAGCGACGAGGGGCTGCTGGTGCAGGGCGACAACCTCGAGGCCCTGAAGGCGCTCCTGCCCTTCTACGCGGGCCGGGTGAAGTGCATCTACATCGACCCGCCCTACAACACCCGGTCTGCCTTCGAGCATTACGACGACAGCCTCGAGCATGCGAAATGGCTGGCCATGATCGTGCCGCGCTTGATGCTGCTGCGCGAGTTCCTGAGAGAGGACGGGTCAATCTGGATGTCGATCGATGATCGCGAAGGTCACTACCTCAAGGTCGTCATGGACGAGATATTCGGCCGAAGGAATTTTCGGTGCACCTTCATCTGGAGGAAGGTGGACAGTCCGAACGATAACAAAGTCCCAATTACGCCGGATCACGAGTTCATTCTCGTCTACGAGAAGAATTCTGAACAGGCGGGCTTTCGGCAGAAGAGCGACGAAGGCCTCCTTGAATCTTATCGCATGACCGACGAAGAGCCGCGTCCCCACCGGGATCGATTGATTAAGAAGAATGGAAAGAACTCTTTGCGGGCTGACAGGCCGACAATGTTCTTCCCGATCGAAGCTCCAGATGGAACGGATGCATGGCCGATACATGACGACGGACGTGAAGCCAACTGGGCCTTCGGCAAGAAAGGCATCGAACAACTGCGCAAGGAAGGCCGCCTTATCTGGAAGCAGCGAGAGAGACTGGGCGAAATAGTCTGGGTTCCATACAGCCGAGAATTCGCGAGCAACGATCCCAAACGTCCTAACGAGACAATATGGACAAATGAACACACCACCCGGCAGGCGAAAGCTCACGCAAGAGAACTCCTACCAAGTGTTCAGCCGATCGACACGATAAAACCAGAGAAGCTGATCTCCCGGATTCTCCATATCGCCACCAACCCTGGCGACCTCGTCCTCGACAGCTTCGTGGGCTCCGGAACGACGGCAGCCGTCGCCCACAAGATGGGCCGCCGATGGATCGCGGTCGAGATGGGCGAGCATGCCCGCACCCATTGCGCCCTGCGTATGCAGAAGGTCATCGAAGGCGAACAGGGCGGCATCTCGAAGGATGTCGGCTGGGAGGGCGGCGGCGGCTTCCGCTTCTGCACCCTCGGCCCGGCGGTCTTCGACGAGGACGGCCGGATCGACCCGGCCATCCGCTTTGCCGACCTCGCCCGCCATGTGTGGTTCTCCGAGACCCGGCAGCCCATGACCGACACCCCGGCCGGCCCTCTTCTGGGCGTGCATGGCGAGCGGGCCGTCGCCCTGCTCTACAACGGCATCCTGAAGGATCGCAGCCCCGGGGGCGGCAATGTCCTGACCCGCGCGGTGCTGAAACTGATCCGGGATGACCTCGCCACGGCCGCGCCGGGTTTCGAGGGCGATCTGGTCGTCTACGGCGCCGCCTGCCGCCTGTCCGAGGCCACGCTGAAGGATCAGGGCATCCTGTTCCGCCAGACCCCCTACGACATCTCGGCGAGGACGTAACCCATGCAGCTCAAGACCTACCAGAAGGCCACGCTGGACACCCTCGACGCCTTCTTCGCCCGCGCCCTCGCCACCGGCCCCGCTGAGGCCTTCCAGCACGCCGTGGACGAGCAGGAGAAGCTTGCCCGCCTCGAGAGTCGCATACCAGAGCCACGGACCTACAAGCCCCTCGAGGCGCTCCCTGATGTGCCTTACGTGCCGACCGGCGGCGGCAAGACCCTGCTGGCGGCCGAGACGATCCGCCTGGCCACCCGAAGCTATCCGCGCCGCACATGGCCCCTGACGCTTTGGTTCGTGCCCTCGGACGCGATCAAGTCCCAGACGGTGGATGCGCTGAAGGACCGGACCCATCCCTATCGTCGCAGGCTCGACGAGAATTTCGGCGGGCATGTCCGCGTCTTCGACATCACCGAGTTCGAGATGCTGCGCCCGCAGGATCTGGCGCGGTCGGCGTGCGTCGTCGTCTCCACGATCCAGGCCTTCCGGGTGGCGAACACTTCCGGCCGCAAGGTCTATTCTCACCACGAGGAGCTGGAACCGCATTTCTCCGGTGTGCCCACCGACGGGATGGAGGTCGTGTCGCCCGAGGAGGCGGCCGAGAACGACATGCTGACCGAGGGGGCGGTGAAGTTCTCCTTCGCCAACCTGCTCTACCATCAGCGGCCCCTGATGATCGTCGACGAGGCGCACAACGCCGTCTCGGGCCTGACGCGCGAGGTCCAGGCCCGGATCCGGCCGGCCGCCATCGTCGAGTTCACGGCGACCCCGCGCGGCCGCAACAACATCCTGCATTCCGTCACGGCGAGCGCCCTGAAGGACGAGGAGATGATCAAGCTCCCGATCCGGGTCCGGCCGCATGACGACTGGCGCGAGGCTGTGACGGGTGCCGTGGCGACGCGGAACATGCTCGAGGAAAAGGCGAAGCGGGACCGCAATCACATCCGGCCAGTGGTGCTCTACCAAGCGCAGGCGCGGAACGGGCATCCGACGGTCGCGGAGCTCAAGAAGTATCTCATCGAGGAGAAGCTGATCCCCGAGGACCGGATCAAGATCGCGACCGGGGAGCAGCGCGAGCTGGATGGGGTGAACCTGCGCGATCCTGCAGAGCAGACCCGCCACGTGATCACGGTGGACGCGCTGAAGGAGGGCTGGGATTGCCCCTCGGCCTACGTCCTGTGCGCCACCCAGAGGCTCCAGAGCCGGGGCGCCGTCGAGCAGCTCCTGGGGCGGGTCCTGCGCATGCCCTACGCGGCGCGCCGGAAGAACGCGGCCCTGAACTGCGCCTATGCCCATGTCTCGGAGCCCTCGTTCCGCGAGGCGGCGCAGGCGCTGACCGACAAGCTGATCGACATGGGATTCACAGACGAGGAGGTCCGGGAGTCCCTGAAGCCGCGCGGGGTGGAGCAGAATGACCAGGGAGATCTCTTCGATCCTGATCCCGTGCGCCCGAAGCCCGTCCTTCAGTTCACCGTGCCAGACAGCCAGGATGCTCGTGAGCGCTTGAATGGCTGGCAGGACGAGGGTGTCGACTACATCCAGCGCGATGACGGCACTTTGGTCGTCGGCGTGAAGGGCGAGGTGACCGACGAGATCGCCCAGGGCGTCCGCGAGATCACGCGGGAGGAAGATCATGCCCATTTCGATGCTCAGCTCGAAAAGCATCGGGCAACTGTCGAGGCCAGCCGCACGCTCGCCCAGAAGGGGCATGTCATCGAGATCCCCCAGCTTCTGGTGGAATTGGTGGGCGAGACCTTTCTCGCCGAGACCGATGCGATTATGGAGCGCGTCGACTGGTCCCTTGATCGACATCCGGCCCGCCTGACCGAACAGGAGCTGAGCTTCCACAAGTCCCAGGACGTCATCGAGATCGACCTCGAGGGTGAGAAGCTGGTCTACAGTCGCATGACAGAAGAGCAGCCGATCCTGTCCGGCCTGCATGCTCCTTCGGACGCGGACCTCGAAGCCTCTCTCGTGCAATGGCTGGAGCGCGAATGCCGGGTGCCCGATGTTCCGCAGGCGGAGATGCTGCCGTGGATGGCCGCCATCGTGGCAGACCTGGTCACGAACAGGGAAGTCAGCATCCGCACCCTGATCGACTGGCAGCACCAGATCGCGGCGCGGATCCGGTGGAAGATCCAGGTGATCCGCAATGAGGAAAAGACCCGAGCGCACCAGATGGCGCTGTTCGACGATCAGGCGAAACCGACCTGGTCCGACAGCAACGTGGTTCGGTTCGACGACACGATCTACCAGAACGTGCCCACGCAGACGATCGGAGCATTCCGGTTCAACCGGCACCTGCTCGGTGCCGATCGAGCCCCTCTCATCGATGGAGACCTCAACGGCGAGGAATTCCAGTGTGCCTGGAGCCTCGACAGCCTTGAGGAGGTCGATGTCTGGGTCCGGAACGTAGCGCGGCATCCGGACTCGTTCTCGCTGCCGCGGGTCGGTCGTCGGTTCTACCCGGACTTCGTGGCGAAGCTCCGAGATGGCCGCATCTTCGTCGTGGAATACAAAGGCGAGCACCTGATCGGTGCGCCCGAGGCGCGCGAGAAGGATGCGATCGGGCGGATCTGGGCCCGCACTACGGGGAATGTATTCCTCATGGTGCGGAAGGTGGCCCATGGCGTCGAGATGGCCGATCAGATGAGGAATGCCTTGACGAAGTAAGAGTAGCTTTACCGCGACCAGCGATCCCGAAGCGAGACTACGGATAGGATCTGATGCAAGAAGTATCCGCTCCCTATGTGGGAGCATATGCCTTGACAACGTCATGGGAGCAACATATCTTGACCTTGCTTGAGAACATGGCTAAAGCGCTCTCATGAGGATCATTTCTCGGCCTACACTGCGTGCTTTCGGAGAGCGTTTTCCGGATGCGAAGACTCAGCTCGATGCTTGGTGGGCGGAGGCGAAACGAGCGTCTTGGAGAACACCTTCGGACATCAAGGAGCTGTATCGGAATGCAAGCATTCTCAAGGGCGGACGAGTGGTCTTTAACATCTGCGGGAACAAATATCGACTGGTAGTCAAGTTTGACTACGAAATGGGGATTGGGCTGATCAGGTTTGTAGGAACCCACAAGGAATACGATCAGATAAATGCGGAGGATGTGTGATGATTGAGAATCGTATTCGACCAATTCACTCAGAGCACGATTATCGCTCTGCAATTTCTCGGGTTGAGGACCTCATGGAAAAGGAGCGCTCCGAAGCGGAGAATGATGAACTCGACGTCCTTGCGACACTTGTCGAGGTATATGAAGATCAGCATTTTCCAATGGATGCACCTGATCCAATAAGTGCAATTAGATTCCGCATGGAACAGATGGAGTTGAGCCAAAGCGACTTGTCGCCGATTCTTGGGAGCCGGGCGAAGGTATCCGAAATTTTAGGCGGGAAACGTAGCCTTACTCTCAAGATGATTCGTGCCCTGCACTCGCACTTAGGTATCCCGGCGGATGTTCTTATTCGGGGCGGCAGCAGCCTCCCGGAAGCCCCGGCTGGCATCGATCTCGATTCCTTCCCTTTTGCTGAAATGGCAAAGAAGGGTTGGATAAATAAAACTGCGGATTTCAAAGATCGCGCTGAAGAAATCGTGCAAGACTTGGTCGCTTGCGCCGGTGGTCAAGAGGCGCTTCCCAAGGCGCTTTTTCGGCAAGGTGGGGGCGCAAGAGCAAATGCCAAGACTGATGTAAATGCTCTGCAGGCATGGTGCCTTCATGTGCTCTGTGAAGCCCGCAACTCCGAACTGAAAGGAGTATACGATCCAGAGACGATGGATTTCGATTTCCTTCGTGAGCTGGCCCGCCTTAGTACTTTCGATCAAGGGCCAAAACTTGCTAAGGAAAGGCTTGCAAAACATGGTATTGCCTTGGTGGCTGTCGAACATCTACAGAAGACCTACCTTGACGGTGCAGCGCTCTGGACGATCGACAAGATTCCAGTTGTGGGCATGACGATCCGATACGATCGGCTCGACAATTTCTGGTTTTGCCTGCTCCATGAACTTGCTCACCTTTGGCTGCATTTTCCGGACGGGAGCGACGGGGTTTTCATCGATGATCTGCAGCTCCGAGAACGCCATCATGAAAAAGATGACGATCGAGAGCGGGAGGCCGATAACGTGGCGCAAGAAGCCTTGATACCATCTGATCTCTGGAACGAACATCCGGTGCGACAGCGACCCAGTGTGCAGAATGTCTTGTCCTTGGCCCGTCAAGCGGATGTGCATCCTGCAATTGTCGCCGGCCGCGTGCGACATGAGACAGGAAACTATAGGCTACTTTCGCAGTTTGTCGGTGCGAGAGAGGTACGCCCTCTACTGATAGAAGGAGCCGCATGAGAGCACGGCGAGGCGCCCAACAAGGCGACCCCGCCGCTAAGAAAACGTTAGGGCGTCAACGGCGCGACGCTCCGAACGTAGCCTCGGAACCCGAAGCACTCTCTTGGTAGCACTCGAGAGATAGACTGTTCGGGACTCCAGGGCAAATTATTTCCACAAGCGCCGAGGAGAACGCCACGATGGCGCAGAAGAAGAAACTGACACCCGAGCAGGTGTCTATCATCAAAGCCCGGCTCGCGCAGGGCGACTATCAGCACCGCATCGCGGCGGACTTCGACCTCAATCAAGGTCGGATCAGTGAGATTGCGACCGGTAAGCGCTTCCCGGATGTTCCGGCGTCTGTCTCGGAGACTGAACATGTCTGACAAACTCTTCAAGCCGGGGCAGAAGGCTCCCAAGTCTGGGCAGTATGAGATCACCGGCCCCCGCGGCGGGCGCTCCGGAATTGAGCGGACCGTTACGAAAGGAGAGCCTCTGCCGCCACCAGAAGGAAAGGGACAGAAGTATCGGCTGGTAGATCCGACCAAGCATCGACGCCGCTGATATCGCAAGGGACGCGGCCCACTGTGGGCCGCGTCGACAACAATACTTAACTCAGACCACTTCATCCAGGATGCGGGCAAGATCATTGCTCAGTCCTCGAGTTTCGGCGATAACCCGTTCGAGCGCGAGAACGATAGGCATATATTGTTTTCCATCCTCTCTCGCTTGTACAATGCGCACGATGACCTTGCGGGCAGCTTGGAGATCTTCGACAGTGGGGGGCACGACAACCTTCCATCTAAGTTAAGATGGAAAGGAAGTCGGATCGTTTCGCCAGGTGCAGAAATCATCGCAGTCGCCAGGTTCCGGAAATCAGCATCCGTTGTCAGATCGCCAGCCGACACCAGCGCCGGAAGCTATCGGAGACGATGGCCTTTTTCTTCGAGAAGCCTGTCCACTTCTTCCCAAAGGTCGGCGATCGGCCGCGGTGACCAGCCATCGCCGTCGTAAGCTACCATTTCCTGCAACAGAGCACGAAGCGGTAGGTCGAGTTCACTTCCGTATACCGGTCTGCCACGGACGCGACCTATCGAATGCCCCATGAGAAAGGCACGCTCCTCGTTCTTGATGCCGGCCGCCTTCATGCGATCTTCGAATGAGTGGCGTGTGCCGCTGATGACGTAGCGGCCATCTTCACCTTCAGGGAGCGGAGGGAACAGACCGTTCTCTCGAAGGAACTTGTTCACTGGCCCAGAGAACTTCGCTTTCCCCCGATGCCCGGGAAATCCTGTCGGATTTCGGCGCATTGCCGCCAACGCCGGCCCTTGGAGGACGAGAACCCGCGTTGACGCCTTGCTCTTTAACTCACGCCGATCTGGCCCATCCAGAACGACGCGAAATCTGATGTGGGGAATCGGGTGGTCCAGATGAATATCGGATTCGGGCACATCGTATATTTCCGATGCACGGCAGCCACCGGTCGCCGCGATGATTGCGATGTCTGACGACTCCTGTTCCAATCCTTCGAGGATGCGGTCGTTGATCAGGCGGTTCCTCACCCATGTCTCAGGAAGCGGAAGCTTCTTCCGCTCATCATCTGCGTATATCAGCTTCCCCACGCCCAGTCCCTTGAAGACGTTATTGCGCCTACTCTTCGGCATTCGAATATCATCATAATGTGCGTCAATCATCTGACGAACATATCTGATTTGTTTATTGGCATAGTTTGTGGTCACTCCACCCGGTTCAGCGAGCTTCTTCCAGTGGGCCTCATAGTCGGTCGCATCTTGCTCCGAGATCGTGAGTATCGTCCGTTCACCGATCTGAGCGATGAAATCTCGCGCAGCGCGCTTGAAATTCCCGCACCACTCACGACGCTGACGTGCGTTCTTGGCGCGAATGTCATTCGCCTTCAGGATGGGCATGCGCTGAGCCATCTCGTGGAGGGTCATATCGGGGAGTTCGATGGCTCCGAGTGCCGCCGGGACTGCCGGGGACAGAGGATCCACATTGGCAATGGCCTCGATCCGGGACAGGAGGTCGTTGACAGGCCCTGTAATCAGTTCATCCATTGGGCTGAAGGTCATCCCCCAGGCCTTCAGTAGGTCGACCGAGGCATCGAATGTTGCTCGTGTATCCGCGGCCCGACCTGCGCGGCGTGCCCTCCACTCGTTGAAGAGAGCAAGCCTGACGTTGGCACAGCGTGCTTCGGCCACGACGAGGTCTCTCGTCTTCAGAGACCTGTTGATCTCTCGGAGGGGTTCGACGTCTGCAAACTCATTCGGAACCCGCATGCGGAGGTAGTAGGTCTTGCCACGCAACTCGACATGGCGTGCGGTGTCTGACGGCATAAGAGTTGCCCCACATTATGCCCCACACGGGAGCGGTTCTCGGAAACCCCACCCGCAGCCGGGTGGAGCAATTTCTCCCGAGAAACTGGGAACTTCCGTCAGCCGAGGGAAAAATTGCTTTCTCCCTCGGGTCTGCATCTCCTGGGCACCAAAGTCCCCACCCTGGAATACTTTGGAATTGTTGGATCTTTCGCCATTCAGATCCTCTGCGACGGCCCTCCGGGCCATGTTGGCACGTCCTGTTTTCCCATATTTCCACGAACCGATCGCCCGCGTCTGCGGCGAGGGTTCGCTTCCCTCCGCCCCGACTCTGACGTAGCTTGGCGTCATGTTGGATCTGGTCGCTCTCCTGGTGTTGGCGCTGCCCCTGCTGGCGCTGGCCTTGCGGCGCTGGCGTCGGGGCCGGCGCGCCTATGTCGTGGTGGACGGGTCCAACGTGATGCACTGGAAAACCGGCGCCCCCGATCCGGCCTGCCTGCGCGAGGTGATCACCCACCTGGCCGCGCAGAACCTGGTGGTCACGGTGATCTTTGACGCCAACGTCGGCTACAAGCTGCGCGGAACCTACATGGACGATGCCGCCCTGGCGCGAGTGCTGCGACTGCCGGCCGCCCATGTGCAGGTGGCGCCGCGAGGCACTCCGGCGGACCCGATGATCCTGGCGGCGGCCCGGCGATTGCGCGCCCGCGTGGTCAGCGACGACAGGTTCCGCGACTGGGCGGAGGATTACCCCGAAGTCACACGGCCCGGCCTGTTGTGGCGCGGCGGCTTTCGGCGCGGAAGACTGTGGCTGGACCCCGCGCACTGACCGGGCCGCCCCCGACCCGCACGCCCTGTCTTGTGGCACGCGCGCCCCGCGTCTATCCATGGGCGCAGGGTAAGGAGGAACCATGAAACTATACGATTTTTCCCATGCGCCGAATTGTCGGCGGGTGAGGGTCTTTGCCGCCGAAAAGGGTCTGGACCTGGAATGCGTCCCCGTCGACATGACCAAGCGGGAGCAGATGTCGGACGATTACGCCCGCATCAACGACCGCATGTTGCTGCCTATGCTGGAACTGGAAGACGGCACGCGCCTGCATGAATCGGGGGCGATCTGCCGCTACCTTGAGGAGATGCACCCCGAGCCGCCCCTGTTCGGAACCGACCCGCTGGAGCGTGCGCGGGTCGAGGCCTGGAACCGCCGGGTGGAGCTGGAGGGGCTGACGGCCGCCGCCGAGGTGCTGCGCAATGCGTCCCGTCACTTTGCCGACCGTGCCCTGCCCGGCCCGCGCAACTACGCCCAGATCCCGGAGTTGGCGGAACGCGGGCGCCAGCGGCTGGACGTGTTCTACGACGCGCTTGACCGGCAATTGGGAGAGACCCCCTACCTGGCCGGAGACCGGTTCAGCATCGCCGATATCCTGGCGCTGGTGGTGGTCGATTTCGCCGCATCCGCCGGACGGCACCCGGCGCCCGAAGGCGCGGCCAACCTGGGGCGCTGGCATGCCGACGTCTCGGCCCGGCCATCGGCCAAGGCCTAGCGCGCCAGCGCCGCCGTCAGCGCGGAGGCGGGAAAACAGGTGGCAGGGCGGTTCGCGCCCTCCTGCCAGCGCCCGATGGAACGCCGGGTCTTGAACCCCGGCAAGCCATCCACCCCTCCCACGTCATGCCCCCGCGCCACCAACCCGCGCTGCATCCCCGCGATGTCGGCGCGCGACATCGTGTCGATCCCTTGCCAGGCACTGGTGAAATCGCCGCTGCCAAACTGGATCCGGTCCCCCACATGACCGACGAACAGGGCGTAAAGGTCGCTCATGTTGTATTCCTTCAGCACGTAGAAATTCGGCGTCACCAGGAAGGCCGGGCCCAGCCGCCCTGCCGGCAGCATCAGGGATGCCTGGCCGCGCAGCTCATGGGCCGGGAACGGGCGCCCCGAGACGCGGGTGATGCCCATCGCGGCCCAATCGGACAGCGGACGGCGCTGGTCCGGCCCCTCCAGCGTGCAGGACAGCGCGTCGGGCAACCGCACCTCGAACCCCCAGTCGCGCCCGGCCAGCCAGCCGTGTTCGGCCAGGTAGCGCCCGATGGAGGCCAGCGTATCCGCCTGCGACTGCCAGATATCCGCGCGCCCGTCGCCATCGCCGTCGGCGGCGTAGCGCAGGAAATTCGACGGCATGAATTGCGGCTGCCCCATTGCCCCGGCCCAGCTGCTTTTCATCGCGCCAGGCGGGGCATGACCGGCCTGGGCGATGCGCAGCGCGGCGATCAGTTCGTCGGTGAAATAATCGGCGCGGGTGCTCATGAACCCCTTGGTGCCCAGCACACGAAAGGCATTGTGCGGGATGGGGGCGCGGCCATAGCTGCTTTCCCGGCCCCAGATCGCCAGGATGATGCGGCCGGGCACGCCTGTGGCGCGTTCGATCGCGGCCAGAGTGGCGGCGTGACGGCGGGCCTCGTCCCGGCCGATGGCGGTGGCACCGCGCACCGCGCTGCTGACGAAATAGCGGCCCGGCGCGCCGAATTCGGCCTGGCGCTGGCGCTGCGGGACCTTGGCCGTCGATCCCGGCGGCACCAGATCGGGCAAGTCCCAATCCAGTGTCACCCCCCGAAACGCGGTGTCAAAGGTCGCGCGGGCAACCCCTTCGGCACGGGCGCGGGGCCACACCCGTGCCTCCAGCCAGCCGCGAAACTGGCGTTCGACCGACGCGCGGTCCTGCGCGGCCAGGGCGCCGGGCAGCAGCAGGCAGATCGTCAGAAACAGGACACGCGACACGGACATGGCAAACCTCGGGGCAGGGAAACGCGCCTTGATCCTAGCCGTCCCGCCCGGCCCTGTCGTGGTCCATTCCCGACGCAGGCAACAGGCCGCCGCCATCGCCACAGGAGCGGAGCCATTTGCATCATGGCCGCGCGCGGACTACATCCCCAGAAGCCGAAGCCCACATGCCGGAACACGCCCGTGACCAACCATCTTTACCAGAACGACCTGCCCGAAGGGCTGGACCTTGGCCCCGTGGTCGCGATTGATTGCGAAACCATGGGCCTGAACCCGCATCGCGACCGGCTGTGTCTGGTGCAGATGTCCGGCGGCGACGGCCATTCCCATATCGTGCAGATCGCACGCGGCCAGACCGAGGCGCCGAACCTGGCGCGGATGCTGGAAGACCCCCGGGTGCTGAAGCTCTTTCACTACGGCCGGTTCGACATTGCCGCGATGTTCAACACCTTCGGGGCGTTGGCGGCCCCGGTGTATTGCACCAAGATCGCCTCGCGACTGATCCGCACCTATACCGACCGGCATGGGCTGAAGAACCTGTTGCAGGACCTGCTGGGTGTCGACATCTCCAAGCAGCAGCAATCCAGCGATTGGGGTGCCGAAACGCTGACAGAGGCCCAGCTGTCCTATGCCGCCTCCGACGTGCTGCACCTGCACCGGCTGCGCGAACAGCTGGACATCCGACTGGCCCGCGAAGGTCGGACAAAGATGGCACAGGCCTGTTTCGATTTCCTGCCCACGCGGGCGCAGCTGGATCTGGCGGGCTGGCCGGAGACGGACATCTTCGCGCATTCGTGACCGCAAGGGGCAAGGGGCAAGGGGGCAAGGGCGCAACATGGCACTAAGTGACCGATCCTACACACGGTTCGTGAACTGGGCAAAGATCCTGTTCCTGGTGGCCTCGCTGTCGATCCTGTCCACCGTCTTCCTGACCTCGCGCGGGCGCGATACGTCCAACCATCTGCCCTACACCACCTTTGACCTGCGCGAATCCGCCCGGACCGAACGCGCGACCCGGCCCAGCTTTGCCGGGGTGACGGATTCGGACGACCGCATTGCCTTTACCGCCGAAACCGCCCTGCCGGTGGGCGATGGCCAGATGCTGGCCGACGTGGTGGATGCACGGATCGACCTGGCCTCCGGCGGGACCATCGCCTTTACCGCCGCGAATGGCACCGTGGCCTCCTCTGCCGACCGGGCAGAGCTGGAGGGCGACGTGATCATCACCTCCTCCGCCGGGTATGTCGTGCGGACAGAGCGGCTGATCTCCTCGATGAAGCGAGT
This sequence comes from Pseudooceanicola aestuarii, assembly GCF_010614805.1. Lineage (NCBI taxonomy): Bacteria > Pseudomonadati > Pseudomonadota > Alphaproteobacteria > Rhodobacterales > Paracoccaceae > Pseudooceanicola > Pseudooceanicola aestuarii. Next base: position 1,184,567 of record NZ_JAAFZC010000001.1, on the reverse strand, counting down.
GGAGGCGACGGCGCCGGGCGCGATTTCGGGGGAGGGGCCGCCCGGCACCTTCACCGCCGGCGCCATGCACCTGACATCGGATCCCGAAACCGGGGCGGCCGAATTCGTGTTCACCAAGGGGGTCAAGCTGCTATACGATCCCGGAACTGCCGAGGACTGACCCGATGCTGCTGCGTTTCCTGATCCTGACCCTGCTTGCGCTGGCACCTGTGATGGCCTCTGCCCCGGCCATGGCACAGGGCGCCAACATCGCCTTTGGACAGGCCCGCGAGGACCGCGACGCCCCCGTGGAGGTCGAGGCGGAGAACCTGTCCGTCGATCAGAACGACGGCACCGCGATCTTCACCGGCAACGTGATCATCGTGCAGGGGGAGATGCGGATGACCGCGCCGCGCGTGCGCATCGTCTATGACGAGGACGGCGCCCGGGTGGAGGAAATGCGCGCCACCGGCGGCGTCACCCTGGTCTCCGGCCCCGACGCGGCCGAGGCCGACAGCGCCGACTACAACATCGACCGGGGCGATATCCTGATGCGCGGCAACGTGTTGCTGGCCCAGGGGCAGAACACCTTTGCCTCCGACCGGATGGCGGTGAACCTGGATGCCGGCACCGCGCAATTGCAGGGCCGGGTGCGCACCGTCCTGCAATCGGAGTGATCCCATGACCGCCCCCGACCTGAACCTGCGGCAGGGCACGCCCGGGCTGCGGATCGAAAGCCTGCGCAAATCCTATCGCAAGCGCGTGGTGATCCGCGATGTCTCGATGGAGCTGAACCGCGGCGAGGTCGTTGCCCTGCTGGGCCCCAACGGGTCGGGCAAGACGACGACGTTCTACGCCGTCGCCGGGCTGGTGATCCCCGAGGGCGGGCATGTCTTCATCGACGGGCGCGACGCCACCGGCCTGCCGATGTATCGCCGCGCGCGGCTGGGCATCGGCTATCTGCCGCAGGAGATGTCGATCTTTCGCGGAATGAACGTCGAGGACAACATCGCCGCGATTCTCGACATCACCCATTCCGACCGGTTCAAGCGCCGCGAGCGGCTGGAGGAACTGCTGTCCGAATTCTCCATCGAACATTTGCGCCGCGCCCCCGCGCTGGCGCTGTCGGGCGGGGAACGGCGAAGGGTTGAAATCGCGCGTTGCCTGGCGGCCGATCCGAAATACCTGCTGCTGGATGAACCCTTTGCCGGGGTCGATCCGATCTCCGTCGCCGATATCCGCCACCTGGTCGCGGATCTGAAAAAACGCGGTATCGGCGTGCTGATCACCGATCACAATGTGCGTGAAACACTGGAAATCGTCGACCGCGCCTACATCTTGCATGATGGCAAGGTACTGATGTCCGGCACGCCCGACGACGTGGTCAGCAATGACAATGTGCGGCGCGTCTATCTGGGCGACAGCTTCAGCATCCGGTGACCCGCCCGCCGGGCCGATGCAGGCGGGTGTCGGCCGGCTGTCCAGGCATCCGGGCGACAAGCTGCCAGTGTCAGGATTTGGAAAGGCTGATATGCGGAATCCGTTGACAGATCACCGGGATATCCCGTCAAATGATCCCATGGCAGTACACGGTCAGTCCTCTTTCCCCGCTCGGATTTCTTGCAATGATCTGACGTGGATCAAGGACACCGCCCTGCCGATCCACAGCATTCGGACGTAACCCTCTCCGGCGGAATCCCCCGCCGGATCGCGCCCGGATTGTCACGTGAAGGAGACGGAATGCGCTATCAAATCACAGGCAAGCAGATCGACGTCGGCGAGGCCCTGCAGACTCACGTCAAGCAGGGGCTGGGCGAGGTTGTGGACAAATATGCCGAACGCCCGACCGACGCCACGATCGTGTTTTCAAGGAGCGGACATGAATATGTCTGCGAAGCGGTGGTCCATCTCAGCACTGGCTTGAATGCTCAGGCCAAGGCACATGCCACTGAAATCTATGCCTCTTTCGAAGCGTGCAGCACAAAGATGGAAAAACAGCTGCGCCGTTACAAGCGGCGGCTGAAGGACCACCACAAAACGCGCGCGGAACCGGTTGAAAATGTCGCCGCCTCCTCGTATATCCTCGCGTCTGACGAACATGGCGAGGAAGCGGATACAGATACGCTCCAGCCCATCATCGTCGCCGAGATGGAAGCCAGGATACCGTCGCTGTCGGTCGGTGAGGCCGTCATGCAAATGGAATTGGCAGGCGCACCCGTGTTGGTCTTCAGAAACGAGGGTAAGGACAGTCTGAACGTTGTATATCGCCGCGACGACGGCAATATCGGGTGGATCGACCCACGCAACTGACCGGACCATCCGAGACGAGCGAGCAGAGGCATCATGAAACTGGGAGACATCCTGACCCCTTCCGCCGTGAAGGTACTGACCGCTGCATCCAGCAAGAAGCGCTTGCTGCATGAGGTCGGTGAACTTGCGCACCAGGCCCTCAGCCTGGAGCAGGGCGCCGTGGTGGAAGCGTTGATGGAGCGCGAGGCGCTTGGCCCGACCGGAGTGGGGGAGGGCGTCGCCCTGCCCCATGCCAGGCTGGACGGGCTGCAAAGCGTTCAGGGCGTATTCATCCTGCTGGAACAGCCGGTGAATTTCGATTCCGTCGACCGTCAGCCGGTGGATCTGGTCTTTGCCCTCTTTGCGCCGGAACAGGCGGGGGTGGAGCATCTGAAGGCGCTTGCCTCCGTCTCCCGCACCCTGCGGGACGAGAACCTGCGCAAGAAGCTGCGCGCGAACCGCGATATCGCGGCGTTGCACGCGCTGCTGACCACCGAACAGAAGATGAAGGCGGCCTGACAGGCCGTCCTCACGGGGCCGCGCCACGGGATGGCGGGCCCCTGCCCCGCAGGCGTGACCGCAGCGGTCAACGCCAGGGACCGAACCCGAACATCATGTAATCGCGCTGATAGACCTCGGCCGCCCTTGCCTCCACCTCCGCATCGTAGATGCGGGCCAGGGCATGGGGCGTGTCTTCGGGTGCCATCTCCGGCTCTGCCGGGTCGGGAACGCCCAGCTGCTGCGCCAGCGCGGGCAGCCAGGCGGTCATCTCATCCTCCCGCAGGATCAGGTCAGGCAGGGCAAAGCTGCCGAATCCCTCCAGCGCGGAGGCCTGGGTGGCCCAGTTGGCATCGATGCGCACCGCGGTCTGCCCGGCCAGGTTGGCCTTGAGAAAATCAAGAAACGCCAGGAAAGCCGTCCGGTGCTGGGCCAGCGTATATTCCGGGGTGCCGCCCCCCTCCCCCGGGATCGGCAATTTGAACCGTTTGCGCAGGACGCGTCGGATTTCGCCAAAGCTGCCCTTGTCCCGGCTGAGAATACGGCGGCAGAACACGTGATGCGCCCGCGCCACCGGATGACGCAGGATGGTAAAGCTGCGGTGCCCGACGTTCTGGCGTTTCCATTGGCGCAGGGTCTTCTGGTTGAACTTCGCCGGCAGATCGCCGGGTGCCACATCGTCCAGCCCCGCCAGCCAGCGCCGCACCTCCGCCTCCGGCCCGCCCCGCAGCGGCAGGTACATCAGCGGCGTCCGCGCGCCCGCGACGTAGGACGGCACCTGCGCCCCGCGGCGCGGTTCGAAATTCGGCGTGCGGTTCAGGTTGAACCGGTCCAGCCGGGCCAGCGCCTGCTCCATCTCCGGGAAATTGGCCACCTTGTCGGCCAGAGCCTGCGGGTTCTGCGGCTTCAGGCTGCGATCCAGCTCTGTCAGACGCTGCTCCGCCCCAAGAAAGGCGCCCAGCCCGTTGATCACCGCAACGTCCTGTAGATCCTCGTAGGCCAGGTAGAACGCCGTCTGCCCGGTGGTCTGCAACGCATTCAGCACCGTGATCTGGAACGCCTGAAGCGCGCTCATCTGCGCCTCGAACTCCGCCGGATCGAAGGTCACGGTGGTTTCCTTGCGCCGCCGGACATCGGTCAGTTTCCACTGCCCGGTCTGCTGCGCAATCTTCCACGACACGTAGCTTTCGGCCGGATTGCGGGTCAACACGATCTTCGCGCAGCGCGGATCGGGCAGGGCGATATCCAGCACGCGGGGATCGTGGTCGTGAAAGAACCGGAACCCCGCCAGCCCCGGCGCGGCCTTCACCGCGTCGATCAACTGCGCCGGATCGGCATCTCGGGTCTCCTGCGATATGCCAAGGCAATCGTCGCGGTTGGGATAGCCGATGAAATGCGGGTTGAAGGCCTCTCCCAGGCAGGACAGGTGATCAAAGGCGTTCAGGTTGGTTTCCAGGAAATTGGACCCTGTGCGCATCTCGGCAAAGACGATGAAATAGTCGAACCGGCTCATTTCTGTACCAGATATGGTTTGCGTGTCTTGCCGGGCCGCGCCCCGCCGGCCGGGTCGTCCAGGGCGGGGAAATCCCCCATCAGGTAGGGATGCATCCCCTGGTTCTTCAGCGTTTGCAGGAACTGGCCAAAGCCCGACAGGTCGGCCATCTTCGGCGCCTCCGTCAGACGGCGGGCGCTGCGGGTCTCCATCTCGTCGACGGCAGTCTGCAACGGCTCCATCGGGCTTTCAACGAATTCCGCCATGGTCCAGATGCGGAACCGGGCCTTGGCATGAGGGGAGCGCAGGGCCTCCAGAAATTCCGATTCGACCTTTTGCAGGCGCGCCGCCTCCGCCCGGATTTCACCGAAATTCAGGTTTGACCGGAACAACGGCACCGCCCAGGCCCCCGAGATCACGGCGACCTGCGCATTGCTGTCAGCGGTCAACAGCGGCACGATGCCCTGGTTGTCGGCGGGACCATATTGAAAGCACTGACGTTCGCCCCGGGTGTTCCAGATCATGTTGGTCAGGTAGGCGCCCGGATTGGCGTCACGGATCGCGGCACGGGCCGACAGCGCGCCATTGATCACCGGCTGCCGCCCGGCGAATTCCGCATCCCCCGGCCCGAAGACATGGCCATGCACCCGCACCCCGCTGGTCCGCGCCAGCCACATCTCGAAATCTTCGAACAGCTCTGCAAATCCTTGGAATACGGTATATTTCGATGATGTCAGCCCATTCTCCCACCCGCCGTGGGGGAACCGGCTTTGCATGTAGAGGCCCGGCCGCCCGCGTGTCCGACGCTCAACCGCCTTGGAGAATATGCGGTCGATCTTGCCGGGATTCGGCTCTGTCCGCTTGCCGCCCTCCGCATCGGTCAGGAAGACGCGGTAGAGGCGATTGGCCTGGGGCCAGATCTTGCGCGCGACAAAGCAATCGGACCGGCGCAGCAATTGCAGGTGATCGTCATAGAAAATATGCGGTTTGCCCTGAAAATCGAACTTCGACAGGGTCAGCGAGCGGCTCTCGATATCTGTGGAATAGCGCCGGGCCAGCGTCTGGAAATAGCTTTCGTCCGGAATCCAGACCCGGCGGAAATAGCGGTCATGCAGCCTGCGGTCCGGGTCTTCAAGGATGGCGGACAGCGTGCGCCGGGTCAGGCACCACCACTGGCTGCCCATATGCGGCACCAGCCCCTTGGGGATGCGGCGCCGGAACCCCAGGCGCCGTTGCAGTGCGACATAGCGGTCGAACAGCCGCCGCTGCCGTTTCCATGAAAACGGAAAGCGCAGGGTGAACCGCTCCGCATCCAGCCCGCCGACGGTCCAGGGGACATCGGCGGTGGTCGCGCTTTCGATGAAATCGGTCTGCGGGCGGGCGGCCAGGTAGTCCTGCAACTCCCGCACCGGGCGCAGCGGCAGGCAGGAGCCGGAGGCCAGATAGACGTGCCGCACCTCGGGAAAATCGTGCAGCATCTTTTCCGATGCGCCCTGCGTGGCCTGCACGATCCCCCAGGTGCCCCAGTCACAGCGGAACCGGGGGGAAAACCGGATCTCGGTTTCGTCCGACAGCTCCTTGCGAAAGGCGCGGTAGGCGCGGGCGCTGACCTTTGCGTCGCAATGGATCACCACCGGGCAGCCCGCCGCCGTCCAGTGCCGCGCCACCTGCGCGGCCCGGCCCAGCGCGGTGTGCACCAGCATGACGATCCCGACACTCATCCCTGCCCCCTGCCGGCCACGAGGCGGGACGCGGAGGGTAGTGCGCTCATGCCCAATTCCCCTTGGACATCAGGCCCAGAATCTCCAACTGGCGCCAATTGATGTATTTTTCCGACCATTTGCACCACAGGTCCGGGTTGTCCTTCAGATGCGCCGCATAGGCGGTATATTCCTTGGAGGCGGCATAATGCTGACGGCGGGTCAGTTCTTCTTCGGCCTTGGCGGTGAAGGTGTCCAGAAACTTGGCATGGAGCAAGACGCCGCTGGCTTTTTCTCCGCCCCATTCGTCATAAACCTGGTTCAATCCACGCGGCAACAGCATGTGGGTGGAGGAGACATAGGCATAGCTGCGGTCCCATTTCACCAGCGGGATCTTGTTCAGCGCCGGGGCCTTTTCCGGGGTATCGGCAAAGAACACCCGTGTGCGCGGCCCGCCCTGGATCCACAGGTTGCCATAGGTCGGATTGCGCCGGATCGTGTAATTGCCGGCGTCGAACCAGCTGGCGATCTCCATCGGGTTCTGCCCGGCACGATAGGGCTGCGCGTCGATCCGGCCCTTGGGATACATGTCCAGCAGCATGGCCGAGAACGACTTGATCGAGGACGCGTCCAGCCAATCGGTCAGCGCCGGCAGGGGACGCGTGTCGCAGAACGGGTAGATCAGGAATTCGTCCGGATCGACGACGAGCGTCCAATGCCCATGGGCATGGCGCATCTGCAACGCGGTCAGCCAATCCATCCCGAACCGCGCCCGCTTGTAACTGCCGCGCGTGGTCCAGACCGAACAATCCTGCTGCCCCGCCAGATAATCGCCCGACCCGTCGTCACTATCATTATCGACGAAAAAGAAGTGAGAGACGCCCAGGTCGCGGTAATATTGCAGGAAATAGGGCAGGCGGATCAGTTCGTTCCGCACGGTGGAAAACAGCAGGATATCGCGCCGCCGGATGGTGCGGGTACGGTCCGCCAGGTTGCGCAGCTGGTGCTGTTTGCGACGCGCGCGAACCAGCCAACGCTTGCGCCGCAGCCGCAGCCGGTATGTGTTCACAGCGCCCAATTCCGCCCCTTTGCCCCGTCATCCGTGCCCGACCGGGATCAGATCACCGCCAGCACGGTATCGAAATGGTCGCCCCAGCCCGGAAGCGCGCGGGACTGGCCCACAGGTCCGGGCCCCGTCCCGGCCACATGATCCCGCGTCATGTTCATTATCTGTTTCGCCCAAGCATAGATATCGTTCCGGGGCAGGTAAACGGGAAACTCCCCCAACACCTCGCGCAGGGCGGGCAGGTCGTGACACAGCACCGGAACCCCGGCCAGCGCCGCCTCTGCCGGGGGCAGGCCGAAACCTTCGGCCAGGCTGGGAAACAGCTGCGCCGTGGCGTGGCGGTGCAGGGTGACGATCTGACCATCGCTCAGTCCCGGGCATTCCAGAACGGCATGTCCCGCCAGCGGATGGGCCTGCAACCGATCCAGAAGCGCGGTATTGCGCCAGCCGCGCGCGCCGCAGATCAGCAGGCGGGGCACCTGTCCGGGCGGCAGCTTGTCGGCCATCTCCTCCCAGGTGTCCAGAAGATGGGCGTGGTTCTTGCGCGGCTCTATCGTGCCGATGACGGTGAAATAGGGGTGGCCGTCGCGCAGCGCATTGGCCAGCCAGTCGGGCAACGGCTCGGGCGCGGCGGCGGTGACACCCAGCAGGGCGGGCACGATCGGCGGTTGCGGCACGGCGGGGTTGAAATGGCGGGTGATGCCGGCGGCGGTGGTGCGGGAATTGGCGATCACCAGATCGGCTTGCCGCTGCACCAGATCCAGGAAGGCGCGAAAGCGCGGCACGCTTTCCGGACGCTGCCAGTCCGGGTGGTCCAGCGGGATCGTGTCATGCACCAGAACGGCGATGCGCAGGCGCGGCACCCGGCGCAGCGCGGTGCAGATCCGGGCGGTCAGGTTGGTGTGGCCGGTATTCAGATAGGTGGTGCCGGGCGGCAGGATGCGGCGAAGAACCTCCCCCAGGCCGCGCCGGGGCGCACGCGCCCGCGCCAGCCGATAGGCATCCGCCTGCCCCCGGCGCTGGTCGGCATCCAGCCGCCGCGCCAGCCGCATCAACGGCGGGGCCGCGCCCCAGGGCACCGCGCCCGTCACCCGGTCGCGCAACGCCGCCATCCCGGCCCGGTCCAGCACGGCGTGGCCCCAGAAACAGCGTACCAGCCCATAGACAGGATCGTCGCGGCGCAGCAATTCCGACAGGTAGGCCAGTTCGACCCGGTCCACCCCGGTCAGCCCGCGCCCGGCGCGGCTGACCAGCCGGGTCAGGTCCAGCAGCCGGGCGGCGGGACGCTCAGCCCTCGTAATGTCCGCTTTGGTGCCACCGCCAGGCATCGGCAATCATCTCCTGCAAGGTCGAGCGGCCGGGCGACCACCCCAGTTCCACCCGCGCGCGGGTGGAGCCGGAGACCAGCCGGGTGCAATCGCCCGCCCGGCGCGGTCCTTCTTCCCACGGGACGGGGCGGTTTGTCACCACGCCGGAGGCATCCATGACCTCGCGCACCGAAAACCCGGTGCCGGTACCAAGGTTGAACACCCGCGTGCCGCGCCCGTCCAACAGCCAGCGCAGGCCCAGCACATGGGCATCCACCAGGTCGCAGACATGCACGTAATCGCGGATGCAAGTGCCGTCGGGCGTGTCGTAATCGGTGCCGAAGATGGTCAGCTCCGGGCGCTTGCCGTCGATTGCCTCAAGGATGATGGGCACCAGATGCGTCTCGGGACGGTGGAATTCACCTACCTCCCCCTCGGGATCAGCCCCGGCGACGTTGAAATAGCGGAAGATCACCGATTGCATCCCGGCGGAATGGCCGAAATTCTCCAGGATTTCCTCGATCGCGCGCTTGGAGGAGCCATAGGCGTTGATCGGCAATTGCGCGCTGTCCTCGTCCAGCAGGACGTTGTCCTGTTCACCATAGGTCGCGCAGGTGGAGGAGAAGACGAAGTTCAGGCACCCCGCCTCTGCTGCCGCCTCGATCAGGTTGAGCGAGCCAAGCACGTTGTTCCGCCAGTAGCGACCCGGCTCGGACATGCTCTCTCCGACCTGGCTGAGGGCGGCGAAATGCATCACGGCGACGGGGGAATATTTGGCAAAGACCTCCGCCAGTCGCGACTTCTCCAGCAGGTCGCCCTGTTCGAACGGGCCGAATTTCACCGCGTCCTTCCAGCCGGTGACCAGATTGTCGAAAGTGACGGGCACGAACCCCGCCGCGCGCAGCGCCTTGCAGGCATGAGAGCCGATGTAGCCCGCGCCGCCTGTTACCAGAACATGTGCATTCATGCGTGGGATCCGCGCGCTCTATTCGGCCGCGGCCCGGCTGCCGCCCACGATATCCTGAAGGTATTCCATCAGCTCCCCGCGCAGATCGTCGCGCGACAGGCCAAAGGACACGGTGGCCTGAAGGAACCCGGCCTTGGAGCCGCAATCGAAGCGCTGCCCGTTGAACCGGTAACCCAGCACGTCGCGCCCGGCGTTGATTTCCTCGGCGATGGCGTCGGTCAACTGGACTTCGCCGCCCTTGCCCTTCTTCATCTGGTCGAGGTTCTTCATGATCTGCGGTGTCAGCAGGTAGCGGCCGATGACCGCCAGGTTCGACGGCGCCTCGCCCGGTGCGGGCTTCTCCACCATACCACCGACAGAGACGACATTGCCCTTCGTCTCCTTCACGTCCAGCACGCCATAGGCATGAGCCTTGTCCTCCGGCACTTCCATGGCGGCGACCATGTTGGTGGGATTGTCCTCGAAAGCTTCGACCATCTGTTGCAGGCAGGGCTTGTCGGCGGCGATCACGTCATCGGGCAGGATCACGGCGAAAGGTTCGTTGCCCACCAGACGCCGCGCGCACCAGACTGCGTGGCCCAGGCCCAGCGCCTTGTGCTGGCGGATATAGGCGATCGCGCCACTGTCCATGTTGGTGGTCTTGAGAATGTCCAGCAGGTCATCCTTCCCCTTCTTGCGAAGTTCGGATTCCAGCTGCGGGGAATGGTCGAAATAATCCTCCAGCGCGCCTTTCCCGCGAGAGGTGACGAAGATGAATTCCTTGATCCCGGCGGCGCGCGCCTCGTCGATGGCGTATTGGATCAGGGGGCGGTCCACCAGAGTCATGATTTCCTTGGGAACCGATTTCGTCGCCGGCAGGAATCGTGTGCCCAGGCCCGCAACGGGGAAAATTGCCTTTGTAATGCGTTTCTTCACTGGTCGACCTCATAATTCATTGTGCGGATACCGGTTGATGCACGGATCCCAAGGCTAACATGCCCTTGGTTAATGATACATGTTCACCCTTGGTGAATTGAGGCGGAACCGCGGTATCATCGTGGAACTGCCAACGTCTCAGGCATCTTCGCGGTTCCACCTCTGGCGGGTGATCCGGGCCAGTTCCCGGCGCTGGCGCGCGGCCGGGGTCCAGAGTCGCAGCAGCCGGTCGCTCCGGTCACTGCGCCCCCACAGCCCCCCCGCCTGCCGCCACAGGCCGGTTTCGGCCTCCATCGAGACCTTGTGAAACAGGGCGCTCAGGCTGAAATCCAGCAGGGTGACGGGCCGGCCTTGCCGGGCCAGGGCGCGGGCCTGCGCCCGGATGGCATGGCGGCGGAACGGTTTGGTGCGCAGCACCACGGGCGCGCCGCGCAGGCGGGGCGGAACCGGACGGAACCAGCCCGGCGGGTGCGGAATGGGCGGCAAGGTGTCGCCGGGACGCATCAGCCCCTGTGCCAGCCCGTGATCCAGCCGCCGCAACAGGCGCCGCACCCCGGCAGGGTCCAGCCGACCGGTCACCATGTGCTCCAGCAGCCAGCGGCGACGTTCAGCGCGGAATCGGGCGCGGGCCCCGTCGCGGCTGTCCTGCGGGCAATGGCGCAGCAGGAAGGCCGACAGGCTTGCCCCGATCTCATAAAGGTCACGCGGCGTGCGATCAGCCCGGCGCAGGGCACTGGCGGCATAGCCGTGATGCACCTCGGCCAGGGGCACCACCGCGGTAACGGCCCCGGCACGGGCCAGCCGCATGTTCACATCCGCCTCGTCCAGGTAGAAGGCGAAGGCCGGATCGAACCCGCCGATCCGCGCCAGTTCACTGCGCCGGAATGCCATGTTGGTGCCCACCGTCTTGATCCCCCGCCCCGGCGCACCGGTCAGCAGGGTGGTGCGCTGCGGATCGACCTCCAGCGGCACGGTGTCGCCCGTGGGGGTGATCGCAGCGGCGCGGGATTGAAAGGTGATGCCGTTGCGCCCCCGGACAAAGCCGGTGGCGGCGGCCACGCGATCCTGCGCGAAGGGGCGCGCCAAGTGGGTCAGCCAGGCGGTTTCCGGCACCGCGTCATCGTCGATGAAGGCGACGATTTCGCCCGCTGCCACCGCCACGCCCCGGTTGCGCGCCACGGATATGTTGGCGCGGTCGAATTCCACCAGCTTGGCCTCCGTCGCGAGGGCAGAGCGGCGTACCACCTCGGCGCCCTGCGGGCAGGCGACCACCACGACTTCGAACAGGTCATAAGCCAGGCGCGACAGGCCGGTCAGGCAACGGGCCAGCTCGGCCGGGCGGTGACGGCTGACGACAATGACGCTGACCGGCAGGGGGGCCATCGTTCAGGGCGCCTTCAGGTCGACCCCGGGGGCAAGGGCGATGAAGAACGGATTCTCGTAGCCGTCCTTGCCGTAGGTCAGGGGGCCATGGTCGTCGAACCGCACCACCTGTCCGCCCGCGCCGCGCAGCACGGCATCACCGGCGGCGGTGTCCCATTCCATGGTGCGACCCAGACGGGGATAGAGATCGGCCTCCCCCGTGGCGACAAGGCAGAATTTCAGCGACGACCCGGCAGAGCGGCTGTCGGCCACGGCATATTTTCCGATATAGGCATCCGTCGCCGCATCCCGGTGCGACTTGGAGGCCACGACCGCCAGTGCGGCGTTGTCCGGCGTGCCGACGCGGATGGGTTTCAGATCGCCCGGCGCGGACGGGTCCAGCGCGCCGGTTTCCTCGACGCTGGTGCCATCGGCAAGGGTATAGAACATCCGGCCACGTGCCGGGGCATAGACGACGCCACGGACCGGCACGCCGTCCTCCACCAGCGCGATGTTGACGGTGAAATCGCCGCGCCGCTTGATGAATTCCTTGGTTCCGTCCAGCGGATCGACGATCAGGAAGGTCGCCGCCCCACCAGCGTGGGAGGCCGCCTGTTCCTCGGTCACCAGGTAGACATCCGCGAAGGCGTCGCGCAACCCGGCCGAGATCAGCGCATCCGCCGCCTCGTCCGCGGCGGTGACCGGGCTGTCGTCCGACTTGGCCTTCACCTCCAAATCGTCGCTTTCGTAGATCTCCATGATCCGTGCCCCCGCTTCGATCGCAAGCCGGCGCATTTCGGCCACAAGGTGTTGGTAATCCACTGCCTGATCCTTTGTCCCTTTTGCGCGCCCGGCCGCCGCGATTGATGGGCGGGGGCGCATCGCATATCATCGCCCATAGGGGCACCATCCGGTTTCGACAAGAAAAACACCCCCGGGCAGGCAAAGGCAACGAGATGTTTGAACAACGCAAGCCGCAGAACACCCTGGGCTCCGCCGTCGCGATGCTGGAGCTGATCTACCATTCCACCGCCCATGCGATCCGCAAGACCCACAACAACGCCATCCTGTCGATCCTGAACAACCTGATCCGGATGATCGTGATGATGGGCGTGTTCTACGCCATGTTCGCCATCCTGGGCCTGCGCGGCAATGCGATCCGGGGCGATTTCCTGCTGTTCGTGCTGTCGGGCGTGTTCCTTTACATGACCCATGTGCGCACCGTCGGCGCCGTCGCCGGGGCCGAAGGACCGGCCGCCCCGATGATGAAACATGCGCCGATGAACACCGTGATCGCGATCCTGTCGGCGGCGCTCTCGGCGCTTTATGTGCAGGTGCTGACGCTGGCGGTGATCCTGTTCGTCTACCACGTCGCCTTTGTCCCCGTGGAAATCGAAGACCCGATCAGCGCCTTTGGCTGCGTGCTGATCGCCTGGTTCACCGGGATCGGGGTCGGCATGATCTCCATGGCGTTGAAACCCTGGTTCCCCGAAGCGACGGCGATCCTGACGCAGCTGTACACGCGGGCCAACATGATCGCCTCGGGCAAGATGTTCGTGGCCAACATGCTGCCAGGCTACATGCTGCGGATGTTCGACTGGAACCCGTTGTTCCATGCCATCGACCAGGCGCGGGGCTACACGTTCATCAACTATTTCCCGCGCTATTCGAACTGGCATTACCCGGTGCTGGTGGGTCTGGCGCTGCTGATGATCGGCTTCATGGCGGAATTCTACACGCGCAAGCATGTCTCCCTGTCCTGGGGCGCGCGGCGCTAGGAATCAGTCGACCACCCGCAATGTCAGGTTCAACCGCCCGCCGCCGTGCAGCAGGGTGGAGGACCCCGGCCGGATACGGTCCACCCCGTGAAACAGCAGGCGCGCCGGGCCGCCCATCACCGCCACATCGCCGGAATCCAGCCAGACCGATTCAGTCTTTCCGCCGCGTTCGGTGTTGCCGATGCGAAACAGCGCCGATTCCCCCAGCGAGACAGAGACAACGGGCCAGCCGAAATCGGCCTCGTCCCGGTCCTGGTGCAGGCCCATCCGGGCGCCTTCGCGGTAATGGTTGACCAGGCAGCAATCCGGCCGCCGGTCCAGCCCGGTCACTTCGTCCCAGATCCGCAGCACCCGGTCGGGAATCGGCGGCCAGGGCTGGCCGTCCGGGTGCCGCGCCTCGTAGCGATAGCCACGCCGGTCGGTGATCCAGCCATAGCGCCCGGCCGAGGTCATGCGCACCGACATCTCCTTGCCCCATCGGGTCACGGGGGTGACAAACGGCGCGGCACGCACGACCCGGCGCAGATCCTCGACCAGAGCTTCCTGCGCGGGTCGGTCCAGAAAGGCCTTCAGGATCCGCACCCCCCGTATCTCCAATGTCTCCGCCATGTTTTCCGTCTCCCCGCCCGGACCGCCCAGCCGTGCGCGACCTTACGTCCGCACTGCAACGTTTTGCAAAATTTGGCCCGTGGCGGCGCCAACCCGGCTTGCAGCCCCCATGGCCCCTTCTTATATACGCCGAGAACCGTGGCAGACAGACATCTGGCCGCCGCGTCTCGAACGGGTGGCGGATGCCGCAACGGGTCTTCCTCCCGTCACATCGCCTCAATTGGAAGGGATTGAACACATGGGTAAAGTGATCGGTATCGACCTCGGGACCACCAACTCCTGCGTTGCCATCATGGATGGTTCGCAGCCCAAGGTCATCGAAAACTCCGAAGGGGCGCGCACGACGCCCTCCATCGTCGCCTTTACGGATGACGAACGTCTTGTCGGTCAGGCCGCAAAGCGCCAGGCCGTTACGAACCCAAGCAACACCGTCTTTGGTGTCAAACGCCTGATCGGCCGCCGCGCCGACGATGCGGACCTGGCCAAGGACAAGAAGAACCTGCCGTACAACGTGATCAACGGCGGCAACGGTGATGCCTGGGTCGAATCCAAGGGCGAGAAATATTCGCCCAGCCAGATCTCTGCCTTCATCCTCGGCAAGATGAAGGAAACGGCGGAAAGCTACCTGGGCGAAGAGGTGACGCAGGCCGTCATCACCGTCCCCGCCTATTTCAACGACGCCCAGCGTCAGGCCACCAAGGACGCCGGCAAGATCGCCGGGCTGGAAGTGCTGCGGATCATCAACGAACCGACGGCTGCGGCCCTGGCCTATGGCCTGGACAAGGACGAAAGCCAGACGATCGCGGTCTATGACCTCGGCGGCGGCACGTTCGACGTGACCATCCTGGAAATCGACGACGGCCTGTTCGAAGTGAAATCCACCAACGGGGACACGTTCCTGGGCGGTGAAGATTTCGACATGCGGATCGTCAACTACCTGGCCGAGGAGTTCAAGAAAGAGCACTCCGTCGACCTCACCCAGGACAAGATGGCGCTGCAACGTCTGAAAGAAGCGGCGGAGAAGGCCAAGATCGAGCTTTCGTCGTCCTCGCAGACCGAAATCAACCAGCCGTTCATCTCCATGGGGGCCAATGGCCAGCCGCTGCACATGGTCATGAAGCTGACCCGTGCCAAGCTGGAAAGCCTGGTCGGTGACCTGATCAAGGCCTCGCTGAAGCCCTGCCAGGCCGCGCTGAAGGATGCCGGCCTGACCAAGGATGACGTGGACGAGGTGGTCCTGGTCGGTGGCATGACCCGCATGCCCCGCGTGATCGAGGAAGTGACCAAGTTCTTCGGCAAGGAACCCCACCGCGGTGTGAACCCGGACGAGGTCGTCGCCCTGGGCGCCGCCATCCAGGCCGGTGTTCTGCAAGGTGACGTGAAGGATGTCGTCCTGCTGGACGTCACGCCCCTGTCCCTGGGGATCGAAACGCTGGGCGGTGTCTTCACCCGGCTGATCGACCGCAACACCACGATCCCGACGAAGAAGTCGCAAGTCTTCTCCACCGCCGAGGATCACCAGAACGCCGTGACCATCCGGGTCTTCCAGGGGGAGCGGGAAATGGCTGCGGACAACAAGATGCTGGGCCAGTTCAACCTGGAGGACATCCCCCCCGCACCGCGCGGTATGCCGCAGATCGAAGTGACGTTTGACATCGACGCCAACGGCATCGTGTCGGTCGGCGCCAAGGACAAGGCGACCGGCAAGGAGCAGACGATCACGATCCAGGCCTCCGGCGGTCTGTCCGACGCGGACATCGACAAGATGGTCAAGGACGCCGAGGAAAACGCCGAGGCGGACAAGGCCCGCAAGGATCTGGTCGAAGCGACCAACCAGGCGGAGAGCCTCATCCATTCGACCGAAAAGTCGATGGAAGAGCACGGCGACAAGGTCGATCCCACCACGATCGAGGCCATCGAACTGGCCGTTGCCGCCCTGCGGGACGAGCTGGAATCCGGCGATGCGGACAAGATCAAGTCCGGGATTCAGAACGTCACCGAAGCCGCGATGAAGCTGGGCGAGGCCATCTACAAGGCGCAACAGGACGACGGTGAGGAGCAACAGCCCGCCGCCGATACCGCCGCCGGATCGAACTCGGAAGACGACGATATCGTCGACGCCGATTTCGAAGATCTGGACGACGACAAGCGTGCGTAAAAAGGCATAACGGAACCTTCGGGGCCGGTCCTCCTTTCGGGCGGGCCGGCCCTCTGCGTTCCAGAGGAAGGGAAACCCTCTCGTGGCGAAACGCGATTATTACGAGGCTCTCGGCGTATCGAAATCCGCCGATGCCGACGAGCTCAAGAAAGCCTTCCGCAAGAAGGCCAAGGAGCTGCATCCCGACCGCAACAAGGACAACCCCGGCTCGGAAGAGCAGTTCAAGGAAGTCAACGAAGCCTACGAGGTCCTGCGCGACGCCGAGAAGAAGGCCGCCTATGACCGGTTCGGGCATGCGGCCTTCGAAGGCGGAATGGGTGGCGGCGGTGGCCGTCCCGGTGCCGGTGGACAGGGCGATTTCGCCTCGGCCTTCTCGGATGTGTTCGACGATCTTTTCGGCGATTTCATGGGCGGTCGCGGGGGCGGTGGGCGCCAGCGCGCAACCCGTGGCGCCGACCTGCGCTACAACCTGCGGGTCACGCTGGAAGAAGCCTATGGCGGGCTGCAGAAAACCATCAATGTCCCGACTTCGGTGCAATGTACCGCCTGTGACGGTGCCGGTGCCGAAGGGGGTGTCGAACCCACCACCTGCCCCACCTGTTCGGGCATGGGCAAGGTTCGGGCGCAACAGGGATTCTTTACCGTCGAACGCACCTGTCCGACCTGTTCGGGCATGGGTCAGATCATCAAGAACCCCTGCAAGGCCTGCGGTGGCCAGGGCCGTGTGGAGCGGGACCGCTCCCTGTCCGTGAACATCCCCGCCGGCGTCGAAACCGGCACCCGCATCCGCCTGGGTGGCGAGGGGGAGGCCGGGCTGCGCGGCGGCCCTTCGGGCGATCTCTACATCTTCATCGACGTGGCGAAACATCCGCTGTTCGAACGGGATGGCAAGGATCTGTTCTGCCGCGTACCTGTGTCGATGGCCGCTGCGGCCCTCGGTGGCGATATCGAGGTGCCGACGATCGACGGCGGCCGATCCCGCGTGAAGATCCCCGAAGGCAGCCAATCCGGCCGCCAGATGCGCCTGCGTGGCAAGGGCATGCCCGCCCTGCGCGGCGGTCCGGCGGGTGACATGTTCATCGAACTGGCCGCCGAAACCCCGGTTAACCTGACGTCGAAGCAGAAAGAACTGCTGCGCGAATTCGAGGAGCTGTCGGCGGACAACAATCCTGAACGGGAGACATTCTTCAAATCTGTCAAAGGGTTCTGGGATTCCATGAAAGGGTGATGCCCCTGGCGCCTCTCCACATTACCACAGAGCCGGCCCCGAAAAGGGCCGGTTCTTTCGTATCTGGTGAGTGGGATTTAACCTTCTCTAAACTTTCGGCGCGGATGCTGACGGCATGTCCGATCCCGCGTTCCACGAATCCCCGCACCTCTTCTCCGATGACGAGGCCCCCGCCCAGGCGCTGCAATCCGGGGGGCGCCTGCCGTCCTATATCCGCGATCATCGCGCCCGGCTGCGCGACAGGTTCCTGACGGCGGGGGCACATGCGCTGGCGGATTACGAGATGCTGGAACTCATCCTGTTCCGCGCGATCCCTCGCCGCGACGTGAAACCACTGACACGCGCCCTGCTGGACAGTTTTCACGATTTCAACGGCGTGTTGACCGCCCCGCCGGATCGGCTGTCGCGGATCAATGGCGTCGGCCCCGCCGTCATCTGCGAGCTGAAGGTGGTGGAGGCCGCAGCCCAGCGGCTGGCCCGCTCCCGCGTGATCAAACGCGATGTCGTCAGCTCCTGGCAGGCCCTGCTGGACTATTGCCACGCCACCATGGCCCATGGGGAGGTCGAACATTTCCGGGTTCTCTACCTCGACCAGAAGAACAACGTGCTGGCGGACGAGGAACAGGCGCGGGGAACCGTCAATCACGTCCCGGTCTACCCGCGGGAGGTCGTGAAACGTGCCCTGGATCTGAATGCCAGCGCCTTGATCCTGGTGCATAATCACCCGTCAGGCGATCCTTCGCCTTCTCCCGCGGATATCGACATGACGGAACAGATCGAACGCGCCTGCGCGACCATGGGGCTGGTCCTGCATGATCACCTGATCATCGGGCGATCCCGCGAAATCAGCTTTCGCGCCGATGGCTATCTCTGATCTTCCGGCTCTGCTGCGGCGGCATCCTCCCGCAACCAGACCTCCACCCGTCGGTTCGCCTGCCGGCCCCAGGCGCTGTCGTCGCAGGCCATGGGCAGCGCCTCGCCAAAGGACGCAACCTCAAGCGACACCCGTTCCAGCGATCCGTTCACGACACTGGCGCGGATGGCTTCGCGCACGGCCTCCGCCCGTTGAAGAGAGATCCCCCGGTTCAACTCCGCACTGCCCGCCCCGTCGGAGAAACCGATCAGAACCACCCGTTTGCCGTCGAATTCGCCGCTTTCCAGCGCGCTGGCCAGCAATTGCACGTTGGACTGGGATTGCACGTCCAACACCGTTGACCCGGCGCGAAACCGAAATGTCGGTGACAGGCGCTGCATCGGGCCCAACACGCGGACCATGCGCTGCAACTCGGCCAGGCTGGTCTCTGCCCCGGCCTGCCCGATGGCGTTGGCGAACCGCTCCCCCTGGTCGGCGATGGCGATCCGCTCCATCGCCTGGTCGACGAACCCGGCCCGGCGAATCACCAGCTGGGCAGAGGGGCCGGCGACATAGGCCAGAAATTCGCGCGCCAGTTTGGGCAGGCGATATCCCGGCCGGTACAGCAGCACCGGCATGGTCAGGGGGTAATCCTCTGTCTTGGCGGCGCGGCGGGTGGCACCCACCGTGAAGCCGCAGGCGCCGGAGAGCCGGAGGGGCTTGGTTTCGCCCGGCTCGCTTGCCACGGCAAGGCCGATGGCAAAGGGGTCGGTCATCACCGCGTCGATCAGCCCGGCATTGTCACGGTGGCGCGTGGCCGTGTCGCTGGCGACCAGCTTGGCCGGTTGCATCAGAAGATCTTCCGCCGCCTGTCCCGGTCCGCTGTCGGCGTCGCGCAGGTGCACGGCGATGGGGGCGTCCGGGCCGCCCAGATCGCGCCAGTTCACCACCTCTCCGGCAAAGACCCGCGCCAGGTCGGGGACAGAGATCCGAGCAACCGGGTTGTCGGGCGCGACGACCGGCACCAGCGCATCCAGCGCCACGACCAGCGACCGACCGCGCCGCCGCAGATCGCCCAGCCCGGCTTCCTGCGCCAGGGCGTTCTCGTTGGTGCGAACTTCGCGCAGCGCCATGACGATATCGGCGTGATCGGCCAGAAGATCGGCGAAACCTTCGTTGGTGGTGCCGCTGCGAATCACGAATTCTCCGGCCAGACGCCCCTGTTCGGCATGGGTCAGCGTATAGCGCACGACCCCCTGCTCGATGTCCTCGCGCCCGACGGAATAGCCATAGCGCAGGCCAAACCCCTCTACCAATGCCGGCATCAGGACATCGCCCGCCGTCGCAGCGCCGGAAATTTGCAGCCGGGCGACATAACTTTCAAGATCCGGGCACCCCGGGCCAGCGCACAGGACACCGGTACCATCCAGGGTCAGATCTCCGAAATCGGTCTGGACACGGTAGAATTCACCGTCGAAGCCCAGCAGGTTGCCCACGATTTCGACGCTCCCGTCACGGGAGGTCAGCGTGACATCCTGGGCGAAGGCCAAGCCTGCGCTCCATACCAAAAAAAGTGCGGCGATCCTCGCCGCACGCCAAATGTGCATCCAGTGCCCCTTGGGACCGCCCGTCAGTTCCGGGCGATCTTCAGGTCATTCACAATGTTTTTCAACACCAGATACTCTCCCGTCGCGTCGCAATCGGGAACCGTGACTTCCAGATCATGGCTGTCCGCCATTTCCCCACGCAGCACCGACAGGACAGAGGCATCGACAGACCGCCCACAATTGTCGGTTGTCACCTCTGCCTCGATGCTGATCGCGACGGTGCCGTTCGTTTTGGCGGTTGCGGTGGGAAAGGTGTAGACATCGGCCAACATGGGCTCAGGCGCCTCGGGATTGCCCAGACGGGTGATCAGGCCACCCTCGCCGCGCGCGGGGATCGTGATGTCGCGATCAGCGCCCGCATAGACATGTCCGGCACTGTCGTAATCGGCGCCATATTCCAGTGCGTGCAGGCCGAAACCCGCACCGCCCTTCCATTGCAGAACGGTGCGATCGTAAAAGTCGATGGACGGCACTTCGGCGAAGGCCATTACCGTGGTTTCATCAGAGAAGGAGATGAAGAAACCCGCCGATTCAGCCAGCGCGGGCACCGTGACGTTCAGACGTCCCTCGGCATCCGTCACCTCGGTAAACACCAGCCCCTGATGAAGAATTGTCACCCGGTCATCGCCCAGACAGGGGGCTGCGATCTCAAGAGCGACCATCGCTGCGGCGCCTGCGGTGGCCTTGGCGGTGGGCACGCAGGCGGCGTCATTCACAATGGGCGCAGATCCGGCGGCGGGCAGGCTGTCACCCTCGGCAAGGGCCAGGCGCACGGGGTCGGGCATGTCGGGACTGGTGTCATCAGATTTCGGCGCCGATACATTGAGCACATCGCCCATGCCAGGCGCGGTTCCTGCCGACAGGTTGTCCGCCAGATCCGGGCGCGGAGAAGGCGCCTGCGCATCGCGTGACACGGGTGCGTCCTGCGGCGCCGAGCCGGAGACCGGCAAGCTGGCGGAGACGAATTGAGCCCCCTGCGGCGCCGCGGTCACCGCCGCGTCCAGAGACACCGGAGGCTGCGCCAGGTCGACCGCTTCCGCAACCTCAGGCTGCGACGCGTTGTCAGGCTGGAGAGCGGAGGAAACGGGGGCGGGGCCGGAGGATCGAAACATCGACATGGAGCCGACAGCCGTCTGCCCCTGCATCATGTAGCCAACGCCGCCCGCCGTGGCCACGGCGGCGACACCCAATGCGATCTTGCGTACCAGTGACATCGAACCCTCCACGATTCCATCGCGTCGGAGCAGGATATCGCCCGGAAAAAGGGCGCCCATGTGGCACCGGGGGGGAGTCTATGCGACGCCCTTGCCCGCCTATGCGGCGTATTCGGGGAGGGGCCGGGCGTTCAACCGCCCGGCGTGTTGCGCGTGGTCAGACCAGCGCGCCGTGGCAATGCTTGAACTTCTTGCCCGATCCGCAAGGGCAGGATTCGTTGCGCCCCGGATTGCCCCAGGTGGCGGGGTCGTTCTCGTCGAACCCTTCGCGGGCGGCGCCCTGAACGTCGGGATCGGCCTGGCGCGCGGTGCTCTGCTCTTCCAGCGCGGCGCGCTGCGCGGCGGCCTGACGTTGCAGCTGGGCCATCTGGGCCTGCATCTCTTCCTCTGTCGGGGGGCGGATGTTGGACAGGGTCCGGGTCACGTCCTCCCGCAGGCTGTCCAGCATGGACTGGAACAGGGCGAAGGCCTCGTTCTTGTATTCGTTCAGCGGATCGCGCTGCGCATAGCCACGGAAGCCGACGACCGAGCGGAGATGCTCAAGCGTGAGCAGGTGTTCGCGCCATTTGCCATCGATCGTTTGCAGCAGAACCTGCTTTTCGATCATGCGCATGTTCTCGGGGCCGAAGGCGGCTGTCTTGCTGGCCATCAGCTCGTCGCTGGCCTTTTCCAGGCGTTCTGCGATGTCCTCATCGTCCACGCCTTCTTCGTTCGCCCAGTCGGCAACCGGTACATCCAGGCCCAGATGTTCGCGCGCCGCCTGTTGCAGCCCCTCGGTATCCCATTGATCCGCGTAGGTTTTGGGCGGCATATGGGTCTGGATCAGGTCGCCGATGACTTCATAGCGCATGTCCTGCACGATTTCGGACTGGTCCTGCGCTTCCATGATTTCCCGACGCTGGGTAAAGACCAGTTTCCGCTGATCGTTCATAACGTCATCGAATTTCAGCACCTGCTTGCGCTGATCGAAATTGCGCCCCTCGACCTTGGCCTGGGCGCGTTCCAGCGACTTGTTCACCCAGGGGTGAATGATCGCCTCGCCTTCCTTCATCCCCAGCGAGGACAGCACCTTGTCCAGCCGTTCGGAGCCGAAGATGCGCATCAGGTCATCTTCGAGCGACAGGAAGAAGGATGAGCGTCCAGGATCACCCTGACGGCCCGAACGGCCGCGCAGCTGGTTGTCGATGCGACGGCTTTCGTGGCGTTCGGTGGCCAGGACGAACAGGCCTCCGGCCTCCAGCACCTTCTGCTTTTCCTCGGCATGCTGCGCCTCGATCCGGGCGCGCACTTCTTCGGGGTCGGCCTCGGGATCGGTTGACAGGGCCTCGTGCACCTTCATCTCGACGTTGCCGCCCAGCTGGATGTCGGTGCCGCGGCCGGCCATGTTGGTGGCGATGGTGATCGCCCCCAGTTTGCCCGCGTCGGCGACGATCTGGGCCTCTTGTTCATGGTGCCGTGCGTTCAGCACATTATGCGGCAGCTCTGCCGCCGTCAGCAGCTGGGCCAGCGTCTCCGACTTCTCGATGGAGGTGGTGCCGA
Organism: Pseudooceanicola aestuarii; assembly: GCF_010614805.1. Lineage (NCBI taxonomy): Bacteria > Pseudomonadati > Pseudomonadota > Alphaproteobacteria > Rhodobacterales > Paracoccaceae > Pseudooceanicola > Pseudooceanicola aestuarii. The sequence continues at coordinate 1,162,006 of NZ_JAAFZC010000001.1, read as the reverse complement.
CCAGGACCGGCTGACCCTTGGCATGGGCCTTGGTGATTTCCTTGACGATGGCTTCGTATTTCTCCCGCTGGGTGCGGTAGATGGCGTCATCCTCGTCCAGCCGCGCGATGGGACGGTTGGTCGGCACTTCGACCACGCCCAGGCCGTAGATCTCGGCGAATTCCTCCGCTTCGGTCATGGCGGTGCCGGTCATGCCCGACAATTTGTCATAAAGGCGGAAGTAGTTCTGGAACGTCACCTGCGCCAGGGTCACGTTCTCCGGCTGGATCTGCACGCCTTCCTTGGCCTCGATCGCCTGATGCAGGCCCTCGGACAGGCGGCGGCCGGACATCATGCGGCCGGTGAATTCGTCGATCAGGACCACATCGTCGCCGCGAACGATGTAATGCTGGTCGCGGATGAACAGCTTGTGCGCGCGCAGGCCCTGGTTGACGTGGTGCACGATGGTCGTGCTCTCGGGATCATAGAGGGTCTGCCCCTCTTCAAGCAGCCCGGCCTCGTGAAGCTTCTGTTCCAGGAATTCGTTGCCATCTTCGGTGAAGGTGACAGAGCGCTGTTTCTCGTCGACGCTGAAATGCTCCTCGGTCAGCGAGGGGATCAGCCGGTCGATGGCGATATACAGATCGCTGCGGTCCTGCGCCGGGCCCGAGATGATCAGCGGGGTCCGGGCCTCGTCGATCAGGATCGAATCGACCTCGTCGACGATGGCGAAGTTGTGCCCGCGTTGCAGCATGTCCTTCAGGTCGGACTTCATGTTGTCGCGCAGGTAATCGAAGCCGAGCTCGTTGTTCGTCGCATAAGTGACGTCGGCGCGATAGGCATCGCGCTTCTCCGCCTCGTTCTGGCCGGGGTAGATCACGCCGGTCGTCAGACCCAGGAAGCCAAAGACCTTCCCCATCCATTCGGCATCGCGCCGCGCCAGGTAATCGTTCACCGTGACCACATGCACGCCCTTGCCGGACAGCGCGTTCAGATAGGCCGGGAAGGTCGCAACCAGGGTCTTGCCCTCGCCGGTCTTCATTTCGGAAATATTTCCCTGGTGCAGGAAAATCCCGCCCATCAACTGGGTATCGAAGGCGCGCAGGCCCAGGGCCCGGCGGGCGCCTTCCCGGCAATTGGCGAAGGCTTCGGGCAGGATCGAATCGAGGCTCTCACCCTTCATCGCGCGGCTCGCCAGGACCTCCGTGCGGTCCTTCAGCTCGGCATCGCTCAGCTTCTCGAACTCTGGTTCAAGCGCGTTGATCTTCTCCACGATGGGGCGTGTCGCCTTGATCTTGCGGTCGTTTGGCGTGCCAAACACCTTTTTGGCGAGAGTTCCGATACCCAGCATGTTCGATCCGTTTCCGCTTCTGACATCATCGTGTGTCGGGGGCTGCTTGTGCCGCCGTGCCGCGGATTCTATGAACGTGACCAACAGGCCGCGGGCCCAAGACACCAAGGCGATGTAAGTCCCGCACCTGAGAGTGTCAACGCCGCGCCCCGGCGCGGCCAACCGAAGGATTCCTCATGTTGCACAAGATGACCTGCGCCGCAGTGATGGCGCTTGCCCTCCCGACGCTTGCCTTTGCCCAGGATCAGACCCAATCCCAGACCACGGCAGAGACCGCACCGGCCGAAGACACGGCCCCCGCCGCCAGCGCCGACACCGTGCTGGCCAGCGTCGGCGACACGGACATCACGTTGGGTCACGTCATGCTGGCCCGGGCCGCACTGCCCCAACAATACCAGCAGATCCCGGTGGAGATGCTGCTGCCCGGCATCGTCGACCAGCTGATCCAACAGGTCGTCCTGGCCGAGGCGATGGAGGGCGACACCCCCCGCCGCGTCGAACTGGCGCTGGAGAACGAGCGGCGGTCGCTGATGGCCTCGCAGGCCGTGGCGCAATTCCTGGAAACCCCCATCTCGGATGCGGATGTGCAGGCGGCCTATGACGCCAAGTACGGCGAAACCGAATCCGCGACGGAATACAACGCCTCCCACATCCTGGTGGAAACCGAGGAAGAGGCCAACGCCGTGGTGGAAGCCCTGAACGGCGGCGCGGATTTCGCGGAAACGGCCAAGGAAAAGTCGACCGGCCCCAGCGGCCCCAACGGCGGCGAACTGGGCTGGTTCAGCGCCGGCATGATGGTGGAAGAGTTTGAAAACGCTGTCATGTCCATGGAAAAGGGCGCGATCAGCGATCCGGTCCAGACGCAATTCGGCTGGCATGTCATCACCCTGAACGATAGCCGGGAGAAGGCGGCACCCGCATTGGAAGAGGTCCGCGCAGAGTTGGAAACGACCCTCCAGCAAGAGAAGGTCAAAGCCTATATTGACGGACTCGTCGAAAAGGCGGATGTGGATCGGAGCGCCGTCGAAGGGTTCGACGCGTCGCAACTCAACAACGCTTCGCTGCTGGAGTAATCCATGGTCGCCACCTCCGTCTCGCCCCTCGCCCCCGCATCCTTTCCCGATCTTCCAGTGATCGGAGGGGTCCGATTCGCGGTGGCCGAGGCGGGGGTGAAATACCGCGACCGGCCCGACGTCTGCCTGATCGCGCTGGACGCGGGCACCACGCTGGCCGGGGTTTTCACCCGGTCGGCCACGCGGTCGGCGCCGGTGCTGGATTGCCAGGCCAAGATCGGCATCGCCTCTACCGCACCGGCGGCCATCGTCGTCAATTCGGGCAATTCCAACGCCTTCACCGGCAAGAACGGCGTTGCCTCCACCCGCGCGGTGACCGGCGCTGTGGCCAGCATCCTGGGGATCGAGGAAACGCGCGTCTTTTCCTCTTCCACCGGGGTGATCGGCGAGAAACTGCCCCATGAAAAGATCGTGAACAAGGTCGCGGACCTTGCCGGCGACCTCTCCCCCGAGGGGATGGAGGACGCGGCACGGGCCATCATGACCACCGACACCTTCGCCAAGGGCGCCGCCGCGGATGTCACCATCGGCGGCGCCAAGGTGCGGATCGCCGGGATCGCCAAGGGGTCCGGCATGATCGCGCCGGACATGGCGACGATGCTGGTCTACCTCTTCACCGATGCCGCCGTCGAACAATCCGTGTTGCAGGACATGGTGTCGTCGATCTCCGACCTGACGTTCAACTGCATCACCGTGGACAGCGACACCTCCACCTCCGACACGCTGCTGATGGCCGCCACCGGCGCTTCCGGTATCCGCGTGACCGAGGGGGACACCAATTTCATCGAGGCCCTGCGCGGCGTCATGCTGGACCTGGCCCATCAGGTCGTCCGCGACGGCGAGGGCGCGACCAAGTTCATCGAAATCCACGTGACCGGTGCCGCATCGGATGCAGACGCCCGAACCCACGCGATGTCCATCGCCAATTCACCGCTGGTGAAAACTGCGATCGCGGGGGAAGACGCGAATTGGGGCCGCATCGTCATGGCGATCGGCAAATCCGGTGCCCAGGCGGATCGCGATCTGTTGTCCATCCGGTTTGGCGACGTGACCGTGGCTGAACATGGCTGGGTCGCTCAGGGCTATTCCGAAGACCAGGGTGCCGCCCACATGAAAGGCGACAAAGTCGAGATCGGCGTGGATCTTGGCCTGGGCGGCGGCACTGCCACGGTCTGGACCTGCGACCTGACCCACGGCTACATCGACATCAACGCCGACTATCGCTCGTGAAGGTCGTTCTCGTCTCTGCCGTCGCGTTGATCGACGTCGACGGCCGTGTATTGCTGGCCCAGCGGCCCGAGGGCAAGTCCATGGCGGGCCTCTGGGAATTTCCCGGCGGCAAGGTGGAGCCCGGCGAGACGCCGGAGGCCGCGTTGATCCGCGAATTGCACGAAGAACTGGGCATCGACACCTGGTCCTCCTGTCTGGCGCCGTTGACCTTCGCCTCGCACAGCTACGACGACTTTCACTTGCTGATGCCGCTGTTCGCCTGCCGCAAATGGAACGGAACGCCGCAACCGCAGGAAGGGCAAGTCCTAAAATGGGCACGGGCGCATGAGTTGCGGGATTTCCCCATGCCGCCGGCGGACATCCCCTTGATTCCCCTCCTGCGCGACTGGCTTTAAGCGCCGATTTCCGTCACCTCGGCAAATATAGGTCACGATATCGCCCTTGATTCGCCACATTGCGGTGAGGGCCCGCCGATTCCACCTACAAAATCCCTAAATTAAGGTGTACACATCGAACTCGATATTTGGGGGAATAGTGCCATGCTCAGAACCATCATCCTCGGATCCTGCATTTCCGTTCAGGGTCTCTTCGTGCGGTCCCTGGCCGATGGCCGGATCGAAGTCCGCGTCGGCGACCGCCTGTTCGCCGGCCGTCCAGTCAGCGCATCCGCCGCCGCCTGAACACTCCGGCCGCCAGGCCACACCCATCGCGCACATGAAAAAGGGCAGCCCCATCGGGACTGCCCTTTTTCATGTCTGTCATCCGCAGGTTACAGGGTCCGCGTGACTTCCTGACGCTCGAAGATCTCGATGACGTCGCCGGCGCGCACATCTTCGTAATTCTCGAACGCCATGCCACATTCCTGGCCGGATTGCACTTCGGACACTTCGTCCTTGAACCGTTTCAGCGTCTTCAGCGTCCCTTCGTGGATCACCACGTCGTCACGCAGCAGGCGCACCCCGGCGGACCGGCGGGCGATCCCCTCGGTGACAAGGCACCCGGCGACACGGCCGACGTTGGACACCTTGAACACGTCCTTGATCTGCGCATAGCCGATGAAGTTCTCGCGGATCTCGTTCGACAGCAAGCCGGAGGCCGCCTGTTTCACGTCATCCACCAGATCGTAGATCACCGAGTAGTACCGGATCTCCACGCCTTTCTGGTTCGCGGCATTCCGTGCCGGCGCATTGGCCCGCACGTTGAAGCCGAAGACCGGCGCGCCGGAGGCTTCGGCCAGGCCGATATCGCTTTCGGTGATGGCGCCGACACCGGAGTGCAGGACACGCACGCGCACCTCGTCGTTGCCGATCTTTTCCATCGCCTGAACGATGGCCTCGGCAGAGCCTTGCACATCCGCCTTGACCAGGATCGGAAGCTCGGAGACTTCCTTGTCGTCCTTGGCCTTCTGCATCAGCTGCTCAAGGGTCGTGGCGGCACCTGCGGCGGCACGCTGATCCTTGGCTGCCTGCTGGCGATATTCCGCGATCTCGCGGGCCTGCGCTTCGGTCGCGACGACGTTCAGGACGTCGCCGGCCTCCGGCGTGCCGTTGAGGCCCAGAACCTCCACCGGGACGGAGGGGCCGGCATCCTTCACGCGGGCGCCCTGGTCGTTCTCCATGGCGCGAACCTTGCCCCATTGCTCCCCGACGACGAAGATGTCGCCCTGGCGCAATGTGCCGCGCTGAACCAGAACCGTGGCCACGGGGCCGCGGCCAACGTCCAGCTGCGCCTCGATCACGGCACCTTCGGCAGCGCGATCGGGGTTGGCTTTCAGTTCCAGGATCTCAGCCTGCAAGGCAATGGATTCCAGCAGCTCGTCCAGACCCGCGCCGGTCACGGCGGAGACTTCGACATCCTGCACCTCGCCCGACATCTTCTCGACGATGACTTCGTGCTGCAGCAATCCTGCGCGCACCTTGTCGGGATCGGCGGCGGGACGGTCACATTTGTTGATCGCCACGATCATCGGCACGTTGGCGGCCTTGGCGTGGTTGATGGCCTCGATCGTCTGCGGCATGACCGAATCATCCGCAGCCACCACCAGCACGACGATATCCGTCACCTGTGCCCCGCGCGACCGCATGGAGGTAAAGGCGGCGTGACCCGGCGTATCCAGGAAAGTCAGGACAGCGCCGCCATCGGTTTCCACCTGGTAGGCGCCGATATGCTGGGTGATCCCGCCGGCCTCGCCCGCGACGACCTTGGTCTTGCGGATCGCATCCAGCAGAGAGGTCTTCCCGTGGTCGACGTGGCCCATGATGGTGATTACCGGCGGACGTGCCTTCAGATCGCCTTCGGCATCCTCCACCCGGTGGATAACATCCTCCACGTCGGAGGCGGAGACCCGAACAACCCGGTGGCCGAATTCCTCGATGATGAGTTCGGCAGTGTCGGCATCGACCGTCTGATTCTGCGTGACCATCATGCCCATGTTCATCAGGGACTTGACCACGTCGGCGACGCGTTCCGCCATGCGGTTCGCCAGCTCCCCGACCTGAATGGCCTCGGGCAGTTGCACGTCACGCACGACCTTCTCGCGCTGCTGGGCACCGCCCATGGCCTTCTGACGGGCGCGCTCCTGCTTCCGCTTCATCGCAGCCAGGGATTTCTGACGCCCGCCTTCGCCGCCCGTAAGCGCCTGATTCAGGGTCAGTTTACCGGCACGACGGCCGCCGTCATCCCGGCCACGTCCGCGGTTGCGGTCGTCGCGCTCAGGCTGGGCACGGCCACGGGGCGGCGTCGCCTTGGGGCTGCGCTGCGGCTTGGCGTCGTCCGCTGCGGGCGCCGGCTGGGCAGCTTGCGCTGCGGCACGCTTGGCGTTCTCTTCCTCTTCGCGGCGGCGGCGGTCTTCTTCCTCCGCCTTGGCGCGGGCCTTTTCCTCGGCCTCGCGCTGCTCACGCTCTTTCTGTTCCGCTTCGTCGCGGCGGCGCTGCCGTTCCTGCTCCCGGGCCTTTTCCTCGGCCGCGCGTTGGGCGGCTTCGTCCGCTTCACGGGCCTTGGCGGCCTGCACAGCCTTCAGCCGACGCTCCATCTCTGCGTCGGTGATGCCCGCGGGACGCCGCGAGGGATCGCCCAGAGGGCCGGAACCGCCGCCGGATCTGGAGCCAGCACCCTGCTTGGGCACCACAACCCGCTTGCGCTTCGTCTCCACCACGACGTTCTTGGTGCGCCCGTGGCTGAAGCTCTGCTTCACGTTCCCCGACCGGGGACCGCCACGCACACCCAGAGTTTTCTTGCCGTCGTTGTCGCTCATCTAGCTTCAGTTCCTTTCGGGCGGCCCCTGCCGCCTCTCGTCGTCGTCAAGCCGTAGGCCTTTCAACCTTGCGGCTTCCTCTACAACACGTTTGCTCGCACCACCAGTTCCTAAGGCGGCGTGTATGACAGTTTCACGACCGAAGGCCAAGCCCAGCTCGTTCGAGGTGAGCCAGCCGATGAAGCTGCCGCCATAAGGCGTGGACAATTTCGACTTGCCACGCCCTGATCCGTCACTGGCCTGGACCAGCACTTCGGCACGGTCCTTGTACAGCCAATCCTTGACTTTCTCGTATCCGGCAACGGCATCGCCGGATTTGCGCGCCATGGCCAGAAGGTCCGTCACGCGCCGCAAAAGCAGTGTTTCCACCAAGTCCGGCAGCCCGTCGGGCACGATCACCGGCGCCTTTGCGCCACGGGCAAACAATTTCTTTTTCACCGCCGTTTCAAGGGCGGAGCGATTCGCGCTGACCCAGATGCCCCGTCCGGGCAGCTTTTCCAGCACATCCGGGACAATTTGCCCCTCCGGGTCCGCCACGAACCGGATCAACCCGCCCTTGGGCGCGGTCTCGCCGGTTGCGACGCATTTCCGTTCGGCTTCGGCCTCGCGGGATCTGGTCTGTCCGCCTCGGGTCATATCGTTCACCCCCGGCCCGTCCGGCCTTACGCCTCGGCCTCCTCCGGCGCGTCATCGCCGCCGGCGTCGGTCTCTTCCTCGGTTTCCGCCTCCAGATCGGCGGGATCAACCCAGCCCAACTGAATGCGCGCGGTCATGACCATCTGCTGCGCCTCCTCCAGGGAGACATCGAATTTTTCCAGCAGACCTTCGTCCTTGACCCGCTCGCCATTGACGGAGGTCCAGCCACCGGCCAGTTCCCAATCCGCGCAGGTTGCGAAATCTTCCAGCGTCTTCACGCCGTCTTCGGCCAGGGCTTCGATCATTTGGGGTGTCAGACCGTCGAATTCAACCAGGCTATCCTCGACACCCAGTTCACGCGCGTGTTCCAGCGCCGCCTTGGCACGGGCTTCCAGGTAATCGCGGGCACGGGCCTGAAGCTCGCCGGCGGTGCTTTCGTCCACACCATCGATGACCAGCAGTTCGTCCGCCTCCACATAGGCGACTTCCTCAAGATTGGTGAACCCTTCGGAGACCAGAAGCTGGGCAAAGAACTCGTCCAGATCCAGCGTGTCCATGAACAGCTTGGTCCGTTCCTCGAATTCCTTCTGACGGCGGGCGGATTCCTCCTCCTCCGTCATGATGTCGATGTCCAGCCCGGTCAGCTGAGAGGCCAGGCGCACGTTCTGACCGCGCCGGCCGATGGCCAGGCTCAATTGCTCGTCGGGCACGACGACCTCGATCCGCTCCGCTTCCTCGTCCAGGACGACCTTGGTCACCTCCGCCGGTTGCAGCGCGTTCACCAGGAAGGTCGGCTGATCCTCGTTCCAGGGGATGATGTCGATCTTCTCGCCCTGAAGCTCGTTCACGACAGCCTGCACGCGGCTGCCGCGCATCCCGACGCAGGCGCCCACAGGGTCGATGGAGCTGTCGTAGGAAATCACCGCGATCTTGGCCCGCGACCCGGGATCGCGGGCGACGGCCTTGATCTCGATGATGTTGTCGTAGATCTCCGGCACTTCCATCTTGAACAGCTCGGTCATGAATTCCGGCGCGGTCCGCGACAGGAAGATCTGCGGGCCACGGGTCTCCCGGCGCACATCCTTGATGTAGCAGCGGATGCGGTCCTTCGGGCGATAGCTTTCACGGCCGATCTTCTCGTTTCGGCGCAGGATCGCCTCGCCCCGGCCGACGTCGACGATGACATTGCCGTATTCCTCGCGCTTGACCTCGCCGTTGATGATCGTGCCAACGCGGTCCTTGAACTCGTCGAACTGGCGGTCACGCTCTGCTTCGCGGACCTTTTGCAGGATCACCTGCTTGGCCGATTGCGCGGCGATGCGGCCCATTTCAACCGGCGGAACCTCTTCGACGAAGGTGTCGCCCACCTTGGGGTCGGCCATGTATTGCTTGGCCTGGTCCACGGTGAATTCGGCCTGGTAATTCTCCAGTTCCTCTTCCTCCACCACGGTGCGCACGCGGGTAAAGGTGGCGCGGCCGGTCTTGCGGTCGATGCTGACCCGGATGTCCATCTCGGCGCCGTAGCGGCTCTTGGCGGCGCGGGCGAGGGATTCTTCCATGGCGTCCACGACGAGGCCCGGATCAATCATCTTCTCGCGGGCGACGGCCTCGGCGGTCTGAAGCAGTTCAAGCTGGTTGGCAGAGGTGATCGCCATGTCTTAGTCCTCCTCGGAACCGGATTCCGTTTCGACGGAATCAAAATCGTTTTCATCCAGGTCGCCCGCCTTCTTGCGGACCTTCAGCATTTCGCGGACCAGTTCATCGGTCATCACCAGCTTGGCCTCGGCCAGCCAGTCGAATTGCAGGCCGATGGTGCCCTCGTCGACATTCACCAGCACCTCGCCGCCCTCGACACCCGCCAGCATCCCGCGAAAGCGTTTGCGGCCTTCGATCAGCTCGGCGGTTTCCAGCTTGGCTTCGTAGCCTTCGTAGGTCTCGAAATCCTTCAGCCGGGTCAGGGGGCGGTCGATCCCGGGGCTGGAGACTTCCAGGTCATAGGCATCGGCGACCGGATCCTCGACATCCAGCACGGCGCTGACGGCGGTGGAAATCTCGGCGCATTCATTGACCTCGATCCCGCCTTCGGGACGTTCGGCCATGATTTGCAGGGTCTTGGTGTTGCCGCCCATCAGGCGCAGGCGCACCAGTTCGAACCCCATGTCTTCGATGACGGGGGTCACGATTTCAGCCAGGCGGCGGTCGATGGCGGTTTTGGCGATCAGGTCGGTCATATCATCCGGGCACAAAAAAACGGGCGCGCGGCCCGTTGTAGCATCCGGTGGAGCGTCGGAGCCCTGCACCAACACGCCGCTGTTGAGGGGGATATAGGCCCGCCCCGTCAAAGTTGCAAGCGGATTCCGGGGCCACCCCTCGCACCCGACCGTCCGGCGACCGGCAAACCGGGCCCGTCCGGCACCCCACGGGGTCGCAACAGACCCCTCCCCCCCGCCGGAGGGAGGTGCTAAGGCATTGCCGCAACGGAAGGAACTGCCCATGACAGACATTGCCCCCCAACCCGCGCCGTCCCCGCCCCACCCTGGCTGGGTGCTGATAGAAGACACCGGATTCCTGGGCCACATCGGGCCGATCTGGCGGCTGGACCGCGACAGCGCGCCGGCCCTGCTGGGGTTTGACGCCGCCGACCATCACCGCAACACCAATGGCGTGGTCCAGGGCGGAATGCTGATGACACTGGCGGATCGTGGCATGGGGATGGCGGCACATGGCGCCTCCCGGACGCCGGTGGCGACGATCTCCTTTACCTTCGACTTCCTGGCGGCGGCTGAAATCGGCCGGTTCGTGGAACTTCACCCCGAAGTGATCCGCATGACCGGCGGCATGGTCTTCATGGAGGGCCGGCTGTTTGACGGCGACGCCCTGATCGGACGTGCCTCCGGTGTATGGAAACGGCTGAAACCGCGCCGTTAGGTCGCCGCGATCCGGTTCATCACCCGCACCAATTCCTCGGAAATGCCGGGTTCGGACAGCGCATGGCCCGCCTGCCCGATCATCCGCAATTCCGAATTCGGCCAGCGGCGCGACAATTCCCACGCCGTCTGCGGCGGGCAAACCATGTCATAGCGCCCCTGCACGATCACCCCGGGGATGTGTTCGATCCGGCCCATGTTGTCCAGGATCTGCCGATCCTCGCCCAACCAGCCGCGATGGGTGAAGTAATGGTTCTCCAACCGGGCAAAGGCGCGGGCGTAATCCGCCGGCGGCTCTCCTCCGTGCCCGCTGGAGGAGATGGAGGCCAGCGCGTTTTCCCATGTGGACCAGGCCTTGGCGTGGATGACCTCCTGCCGCATGTCACCGCAGAACAGGCGCCGGTGATAGGCGCCGATCATGTCGTGACGTTCGTCCTCGGGGATCGGCGCGATGAAGCGCTGCCAACTTTCGGGCCAGAAGGCCGCAGCACCGCCGCCGTAGAACCAGTCCAGCTCCCCTTCTGTCATCAGGAAGACGCCGCGCAGCACCAGATGGGTCACGGCCTGTGGATGCGCCTGCGCGTAGATCAGCGCCAGCGTCGCCCCCCAGCTGCCGCCGAACACCGCCCAGCGCGGGATGTTCAGTGTCTCGCGGATCGTCTCGATGTCGCGCACCAGGTGCCAGGTCGTGTTGTCCTCGACCGAGGCATGCGGCCGCGACCGGCCACAACCGCGCTGATCGAACAGGATGATGCGATAGCGGTTCGGATCGAAGTAGCGTCGCATCGCCGGGCTGCATCCACCGCCCGGCCCGCCGTGCAGCACCACGACGGGCCGCCCTTCGGGGTTGCCCGCCTGCTCGACGTAGATGGCATGGCCTTCGCCCACCTCCAGCACCCGTTGATCAAACGGGTCGACCGGAGGATAGAGAAATTGCGCTGCGCTCTTTTGGCCCAAATGCTTGTCCATGAAACGTCCTATGTTAAGGGCTGATCACAACATGAAGTGCAGGAGCGCCGAATGCAAACGGCAGGCAACACCGTAGACCCCGCAGAGGTCGCCAAATTCGAGGCCATGGCCCAGGAATGGTGGGATCCGCATGGCAAGTTCAAGCCGCTGCACATGCTCAACCCCTGTCGGCTGGACTACATCACCACCCAGATCGCGGCGGAATTCGGCCGCGATCTGACCGCGCCGCACCCGTTCGACGGGCTGCGTCTGCTGGATATCGGTTGCGGCGGCGGGCTGCTGTGTGAACCCATGGCCCGGCTGGGCGCCACGGTCGTCGGCGCCGATGCGGCGGCAGGCAACATCCCTGTCGCCCGGGTCCATGCCGAACAATCCGGGCTTGAGATCGACTATCGCCACACCACCGCCGAGGCGCTGGCGCAGGCGGGTGAACACTTCGACGCCGTGCTGAACATGGAGGTCGTCGAACATGTCGCCGATCCCCTGTCCTACCTCACCGCCTGTCACGATCTGCTGCGCCCCGGCGGGCTGCACCTGTGTTCGACGATCAACCGCAATCCCAAAAGCTTTGCCATGGCCATCGTCGGCGCCGAGGTGGTGATGCGGTGGCTGCCGCGCGGAACCCACGACTGGCAGAAATTCATCACCCCGGAGGAGCTGTTCGACCTGCTGCGCCGTGCCGGGCTGGACCCCGTTGATCGCAAGGGCTTTGTCTTCAATCCGATCAGCTGGCAATGGCGCCTGTCCGATCGCGATCTGTCGGTGAATTACGTCACCGCCAGTCTGCGGCCGGAATAGACCGGGCCAACCGCGCCCCTGCCGCCAACAGGACGGGAACCGCCGGCACCGCGCTGCGTTGGCTGGCCATGATGCCCGCCCGCGCCCTGCCCCGTCGATGATCGACGCGCTGTCCCTGCCCGTCGTGCTGATCCTGTTCGCCGGATCCGCCGCTGTGGTGGCGATCTGCGGCGTGGTCATGACCGGCCTTGCCGACCGTCTGGCCGACCGCACCGGGCTGGGGGAGGCCATCGTTGGCGCCGTGATCCTGGGCGCGGCGACGTCGCTGTCGGGGACCGTCGTATCGGTCACGGCGGCGCTGGACGGGCGCGCCTCGCTGGCGTTTTCCAATTCCATCGGCGGGATCGCGGCGCAAACGGCCTTCCTCGCGCTGGCCGACATGGTGTTCCGCCGCGCCAACCTTGAACACGCGGCGGCGGAGGCCACGAACCTGGTTCAGGGCATCCTGCTCAGCTTCCTGCTCCTGCTTCCCTTCGCCGCCTTTGTCACGCCCGAAGTGACCATCCTGGCGGTGCACCCCGTCTCGCTGCTGATCCCGGCCGCCTATCTTTCCGGGTTGGCGATCAGCCGCGCGGTGCGGGCCGACCCGATGTGGCACCCGGTCAACACCCGCGACACCCGGCAGGATGCCCCGGAACCGGAGGACAGCGCCACAGCGCGCAAGCCCACCCCCCGGTTGGTCGCGGAATTTGCCGGATTGATGACGGTGATGGGCCTCGCCGGTTGGATAATTGCCCAAAGCGGCGCCGCCGTCGTCGACCGGATCGGCCTGTCGGAATCGCTGGTGGGCGCGCTGATGACGGCGGTCGTCACCTCCCTGCCCGAATTGGTCACCACCATCGCCGCCGTGCGGCGCGGCGCGTTGCAGCTGGCCGTGGGCGGGATCATCGGCGGCAATACCTTCGACACGCTGTTCCTGACCGCCGCCGACACCGCCTATCGCGACGGGTCGCTATATCATGCGGCCACGCTACAGGATTATTTCTGGGTGGTTACCGCCGCGCTGATGAACGTCACGTTGCTGGGCGGGCTGTTCGTGCGCGAACGGCGCGGCCCGGCGGGGATCGGGTTCGACTCGCTGGCGCTTCTGGGGATCTACGGCGGTGCGGTGGCGATCCAGATCCTGGCCTTTGCCTGACCGGGGCCCGGCGGGGGCGGGGGACGCTACCGCTCGTCCTCCATGTTGGCGCGGAGGTCGCGCAGCACGGGCAGCGCGGCGCGCACCTTGTCATCGCCGATGCGGGTCACGACCTCGGTGATCATCGGCGCGATGGCCGACAGCGCGGAATCCCGCGCCTGCCGCCCGGCGGGCGACACGGTGACCATCTTGCGCCGGGCGTCGTCCCAATCGGGGCGAATATGGACATAGCCCGCCCATTCCAGTTTCGACAGCGTGTTGGTCATCGCACCGCGCGTCACGTGAAACGCCTGCGCCAACTGCGCCGGGCTGCGCTCCCCACCAACCCGCGCCAGATGGTTCAGCACCGAAAAATGCGAGATTTCCATACCCTTGGGCATCACGCGGCTCAGCCGATTGCGAATCATCTGGTCGGCGGCGAGAACCTCGGAAAACAAGGCGATGGCCAGGGAATTGGAGGCGTCGTTCATTGCAGCCGGACATTGCGATCGTGGGTGAGGGAGGGCACCCGCGCCCGCGCGCCATCCACCGCCGCCGGGTCCAGATCCACATAGCCGATACCCGGTTCGGTCCCCATGTCCAGCAGGACCTCCCCCCAGGGGGCGACAACCATCGAATGGCCGTGAGTCTTGCGCTGCTTGCCCCGCGTGGCGGCATGGGTCCCGCATTGCGCAGGCGCCAGGACATAGCACCCGGTCTCGATCGCGCGGGCGCGCAGCAAGGGTTCCCAATGGGCGGCCCCGGTGACCGGAGAGAAGGCCGCCGGCACGGTCAGGATCGTGGCACCGGCCTGCGCCAGCATCCGGTGCAGGTAGGGGAACCGCACGTCGTAGCAAACCGTCATTCCGATGGTGCCAAAGGAAGTCGGCGCCACAACAGCGCGGGCACCGGGGCGGTAGCCGGCCGATTCGCGGTAGGTCTCCGTCTCCGAAACCTGCACGTCGAACATGTGAACCTTGTCGTACCAGGCGGCGATACTGCCGTCCGGAGCGACCAGGAAGGAACGGTTGGCGAACCGCCCGTCGGCATCGCCGGTCTTCAGCCCCAGTGAGCCGATCAGCACCCAGATCCCCAGCTTCGCCGCCTGCGCGCGCAATCCGGACAAGGTGAGATCCTCCGCCTCCCCGGTCAGCACGGCCTGCTGATGACTGCGGGAGGCGGAGACACAATTGCTGACCTCCGGCGTCAGGACGAACCCCGCGCCCCGCCCGGCCGCCTCCGCCACGCGGTCCCGCAGCATCGCCAGGTTCTCCTCAGGCAGGTCGGAGGAGGTGATCTGAAGCAGCGCAGCCTTCATGCGCCTGCCAGCAGCGTATCCAGCTTCCCCGCGCGTTCCAGCGCCTGAAGCTCGTCATTGCCGCCGACATGCGTCTTCCCGACAAAGACCTGCGGAACGGTGTGGCGACCGTTGGCACGTTGCATCATCTCCTGTTTCATCTGAGGGTCGCCCAGAACGTTGATCTCCGTGAAATTGACCCCCTTCTGGGTCAGCAGGCGTTTTGCCATGTGGCAAAAACCGCAGAGGGGAGAGGTGTAGATTTCGACAGGTTGCATAAGAGACTCCGGTGTTCTTTTCCCGGAATTTAGGGCGGTTTGCCCACCCGCGCCAGTACCAGCACCGAAACTGGTCCCGATCCAGCCGCCAGACAGGCGCGCGTTGCCTCAGCCAGGGTGGCGCCGGTGGTCATCACGTCGTCCACCAGAAGGACCGGCCGCCCCGACAGCCCGGACGCATGGCGCGGCGCCACTGTCATCTGCCCCGCCAGCGCATCAAACCGTGCCTCCCGGCCCAGCCCGTCCAACACCCGTGTGGCGCCGGTGCGGATCAGCAGGTCCGGCACATCCGTCAGCCGCGCCTGCCGGGCGATCCCTCGCGACAGCAGCGCCGATTGGTTGTAGCGCCGTCGCAGACGCCTGCGCCAATGCAACGGCACCGGCGCGACGATCATCTCCGGCACGGCCAACCCCCGCGCCGCCCGAACCATCCAATCCGCCGCCGCTATGGCGATATCGTCGCGATCCGCATGTTTCAGCCGCAACACCAGGTCACGCGCCCGCCCCTCGTACAACAGGGCCGCCCGTCCCCGCAGCCAGGGGCGTCCCGTTTTCATGCAATCGTCGCACAGCGCATGTTCCCCGGCCTCCCCGCCCGGCAGACCGATGCCGCAATGATCGCATATCACGCCGCCGATGAACGGTGTCTCCCGCCAGCAGGGCCCGCAAAGTCCGAAATCGCTGCCCACCGCCGCGCCGCACCCCAGGCAGGCCGGTGGAAACAGAAGCCGCAGGGCGGATTGCATGTGCTGCCTCATCACCCTATCTCCGCCCCATGCATGCGCCCGACCTATTTGACTCGCAGGCCCTGACCCTGCATCGCGCCCGGCGGATCGACCCGGCGATGTATCTGCACGACCTCGTAGCCGATGACCTGCATGATCGCCTGTCGATCGTTAACAGGGAGTTCACAGAGGCCGTTCTGATCACGGGTTTTCCCGAATATTGGAATCAAAAGGCACGCAATCTGCCCGTGAACCCGCGAAGCCTGCAAGCAGACGACGTGCTGGACCTGGCCCCCGCCAGTGCCGATCTGATCTTGCACGTGATGGACCTGCACTGGCGCAACGATCCCGTCGGTCAACTGATCCAATGCCGACGCGCCCTGCGCCCCGACGGGTTGCTGATCGCCGTCTTTCCGGGCGGCGAGACATTGACAGAACTGCGCCAGGCGCTGGTTCGGGCGGAATTGGCGCTGACCGGCGGCGCCCATTCCCGTACCGCGCCCATGGGCGACCTGCGTGACATGGGCGGCCTGCTGCAACGGGCCGGGCTGGCCTTGCCGGTGGCCGACCTGGACCGCCACACGATCACCTTTCCCGACTTGACCACTCTGGTTCGCGACCTGCGCGGGATGGGCGAGACCTCGGTGCTGCGCGACCGGCCACGCCAAATCCCGCCGCGCCTCTTGTTCCCCGCGGCCGAGGCCGCCTACCGCGAGGCCCATGCAACCGACGACGACCGCCTGCCCGCCACGCTTGAGCTGCTGACCCTGACCGGATGGGCGCCGCACGACAGCCAGCAACAGCCCCTGCGGCCGGGATCTGCGACACAATCGCTCGCCCAGGCGCTTGGGGTGCCGGAAACGCCGGCCAAGGATTGACCCGCGCGCCCGGTCGTCTATCTCCGCCGGATAGCCACAGGAGACCGACATGGCCGATCCCCTCCGCCCGACCCACGCCCCCGCCGATCACCCTGTTCTCCCGCGGGAGAAGGTCGGCGTGCTTCTTGCCAATCTCGGCACGCCCGACGGCACCTCCTATTGGCCGATGCGGCGCTACCTGAGCGAATTCCTGTCCGACCAGCGGGTGATCGACTACCCGCGCTGGAAATGGCAGCCGATCCTGCAAGGCATCGTCCTGACCATCCGGCCGTTCAAATCCGGCGCGGCCTACAAGACGATCTGGAACGAGGCGGCGGACGAAAGCCCCCTTATGACAATCACCAAGCAGCAGACCGCCAAGCTTTCGGCCCGCCTGACGGACCGCTACGGGGCGCGGGTGATGGTCGATTACTGCATGCGCTATGGCAACCCTTCGACGGAATCCAGGGTCCGCGCCATGGTCGCGGCGGGTTGCACAAAAATCCTGTTCTGCCCGCTTTATCCGCAATATGCGGGCGCCACGACGGCCACCGCGAACGACCAGTTCTTCCGCGCCCTGATGGCCGAGAAATGGCAGCCCGCCAGCCGCACCCTGCCGCCCTATTTCGACGATCCCGCCTATATAGATGCGCTGGCCGCGTCGGTTGAAAACGGCTACGCTCAGGCGACGGAGAAGCCCGACATCCTGGTCTGTTCCTACCACGGGTTGCCGTTCCGCTACCTGACGGAAGGCGACCCATACCATTGCCATTGCGTTAAGACGACGCGCCTGCTGAAGGAACGTCTGGGCTGGGCGGATGACGCCATCACCACGACATTCCAGTCAAAGTTCGGCC
The DNA here is from genome assembly GCF_010614805.1 of Pseudooceanicola aestuarii. Taxonomy (NCBI): domain Bacteria; kingdom Pseudomonadati; phylum Pseudomonadota; class Alphaproteobacteria; order Rhodobacterales; family Paracoccaceae; genus Pseudooceanicola; species Pseudooceanicola aestuarii. The sequence continues at coordinate 1,144,659 of NZ_JAAFZC010000001.1, read as the reverse complement.
CGGAAGACTGGTTGCAGCCCTACACCGTCGAGGAGGTCGCCCGCCTTGCCCAGGCTGGGAAAAAGCGGATCGCGGTCATCGCGCCGGCCTTCTCCGCCGACTGCATCGAAACGCTGGAAGAGATCAACGAGGAGATCCGCGAAAGCTTCGAACATGCAGGTGGCGAGGATTTTACCTACATTCCCTGCCTGAATGACACCGACGCCCATATCGACGCGCTGACGGGGCGGATCCTGGCGAACCTGGCGGGCTGGCTGGACTGAGCCCCGCCGGGGCCGCGCGCGCCGCAGCCACAAGGCAGACACAACCGGACATGAAAAAAGGCGGTGGATTGCTCCACCGCCTTCATTCTTCAGACTGTATTGCGCGACTTAGTCGGCAACAGCAGCTGCGATCACTGCCAGAATCAGCAGCGGGATCAGGATGCCAGCAGAGGAGCTGGTGGTCTCTTCAACGATGACCGGAGCTTCGATGATCGGCTCGGCGTAGGAGCCGGCCATTGCGGTCGAAGCAGCACCGGCGAAGGCAGCGGCGAGAACGAGTTTCTTCATGTTATCCTCCAGATATTTGCCCTCCGGCGCAGCGCCGGAAAGCACCCAAGACTTACCTCGTGAGTATGTCTAAGCAGCTTCCAAATACGAATGCAAATGCAACTTGGCCCGGGGGCGCGCAGGTCTGGGGAAATGTCGTCAAATAAGCAACACTTGCGTGCCCACACGGGCCAACTCGTACAGCTCTTCGATATGCTCGTTGTACAGGCCGATGCAGCCGTTGGAGGATTTCCGACCGATCTTGCGCGTGTCGTGGGTGCCATGGATCCGGTAATAGGTCCAGCTCAGATGCAGGGCACGGGTGCCCAATGGGTTGTCCGGGCCGGGGCCCACGTAATCTGGCCATTCAGGATTGCGCTTCTTCATCGACGGGGTCGGGCGCCAATCCGGTTCGGGATCCTTCAGCGTGACGCTGGTCCGGCCGCGCCGGGTCAGGTCATCGGTCAGGGGGACGGAGGTCGGGTATAGCTTGTAGATCGACTGATCCTCGCTCCAGTAATGCAGGGCGCGGCTGTCCACGTCGACCAGGATCGCACCCTTGCGCGTGTCAGAGAAATAGGGCCGCCAGTCCAGCGACCGGAAAGAGGACATGTTGCGGCGCACGATCTCGTTCGGATCCCGCTCCACCACGGTCGAATTCTCGAACGGGGTGCGGTAATCGGCGCCAGCTGTTTGAGACAGGGCCGGAGTGGCAAGCAGCGCCGCACCACCGGCAAGGAACGCGCGACGGGAGGATATGGGCGATTTCTTCATGCTCATGATGTCTTTCCAGGATAACGGAATTTTGCCGCAATCATATGATGCAAACCGGTCGCTCGCAATTCAAAGGGGCGTCATCTGGCCCCGTTTGGCCCGGAAGGGTTTGAAAGACGGCGCAAGGGGCGCTAGATCTTCTTCGAAACAATGAATTCGGGTTCCATGCGCCTTACCTTTGCTACTGCTTCCGCCGCACTGATCGCCTTGGGCGCCTGTGCCACGCCCGCCCCGCAGGAGACCCGCCTTGGCGCGGACGGAAAGCCGCTGCCGCGTCTTTACCGCATCCCCGCCAGCGGTCAGGGCAAGATCCAGTACGAGATGCTGGATGCCGTCAACGCCCTGCGCCAGGCCGCCGCCGCCCCGCCGGTAGAGCTGAACGCCGCGCTGAACGCCGCCGCCGCGACCCATTCGCGCGACATGGCCCGGCAGAACCGGCCCTGGCATTTCGGATCTGACGGCTCCTCCCCCATCGAACGCGTTGCACGCGCCGGTTACCCCGGCATGATGCTGGGAGAGAACATCTCCGAGACCTATGAATCGGAGCTTGAAACCCTGTCCGCCTGGATGGACCAGACCGATACCCGCCGCGTCATCCTGGACAAGCGCGCGACCGATCTGGGCTTTTCCTGGCACCAGGAAACCAACGGCAAGATCTGGTGGACACTGCTGATCGGCGGACGGCCGGTCACGCCGGGCAGCGCCTGAGGGTAAGCCCCTGAAATCATTTGAATTTCACCCCTCCCGCCAGACCGGGCGGGGCGCTTTGGTTTGCGCCTATCGGTAGATGGAGATCGGGGTGCCGTCGCGGACCATGGAATAGATCTCTTCCATCTCGCGGTTGGAGACAGCTATGCATCCCGCCGTCCAGTCACGCCCGCCCTTCCGATATTTCCAGGGCCGACCGTGGATGAAGATATCCCCGCCGGGGCTTTTCTGCGCCTGCTGCGCAAAGGCGCGGTCATCCGGGTTGGGATAGTTGATCCCAATGGACAGGTGGAATTCACTGTTCGGGTTGCGGCGGTCGACCGTATATTCACCCTCCGGGGTTTTTCCGTCCCCTTCGAACTGCTTGTGCCCGGCAGGGGCAAAGCCCAACCCGATGTCATAGGATTTCAGCACCTCCTGCCCATGCAGGAGGTACATCTTTCGATCCTCCTTGAACACGGCGATGTGTGTCACCTCTGGCCCGTGATAGGTCTTGAACTTGGAACAGGCCGTGGCAGTCAGGGCCAGGGCCAATACCAGAAGGATGCGGAAGAAGCGCATGGGAAACTGCCTCGTTTTTATGCGATTTTCCTCACCGATACAGGGTTCCCCCCGCCTCTGAGAAGGGGCATTCGCCCGCTCACGCGGAAGTGAGCGTGAAACCCGCGACCACCTCCACATGCGGAGACCAGCGGAACTGGTCGACCACGGTGACAGGGCCCATCACGTATCCGGCCTCCACCAGCGCCCGCGCATCCCGCGCGAACGTCACCGGATTGCAGGAGACATGGGCCACCACCGGCACCTGCGCCGCCGCGATCTGCGCAACCTGTGCCGCGGCGCCGGCGCGCGGCGGGTCGATCACGACGGCATCGAAACCGGCCAGTTCTTCCGCCGTCAGCGGGTCGCGGAACAGGTCTCGCCGTGCGGTGGTCAACCGATGCAACCCGCCCGCCTTGCGCCAGGCCAGGGCGAGCGCCTCGATCATCGCGGCGTTGCCTTCGACGGCATGGACTTCCGTACCGGCGGACAACGGCAACGCAAAGGTGCCACAGCCGGCGAAGAGATCCGCGACCCGTTTGGCGCCCCGTGTCACGCTCAGGACCGCATCGCGCAAGGCGGCCTCCCCCTCCCGCGTGGCCTGAAGGAAAGCGCCGGGGGGCGGCACGACGCGGGCCGGTCCCATCTGATGCGACGGCGGGCGACGGGTCACGACGACCTCGCCTTCCCACGACAGGCGGGCCAGATCCTGCGCCTGCGCCACCTCGGTCAAGCTCAGGCGCAGTGCCTCGTCCAATGGTTTGCCGCCCGTGACCTCTACATCCAGACCGCCATCCGACAGGCTCACCTTCACAGAAATCTCGCCCTTGCGTGCGGCCCCTGACCGGGCCACAGCCCGCGCCGCCGGAAGGCCGGCCATCAGCCCGGGCAATAGCAGCTGACAATGCGAAATCTCGACAATGCTGCCCGAAGCCCGACCGTGGAACCCCGCCAGCGCCCCCTGCTTGGTCCGTCGCGCCGACAGGACCGCCCGCCGCCGCGAGCGCGGCGGAGAAGTCAGAACCGAACCGATCCCAAAGCCAAGGCCCTGACGACGCAACGCTTCTTCGACGATACCGCGCTTCCAATCCGCGACGAAATCGTCTCCGGCATGCTGCACGGCGCAACCACCGCACGATCGAAAATGGCGGCACGGCGCCGCAACCCGCAGAGGCGAAGGTTCGAGAATGCGCAGCTCCGCCAGTCGGTCGCCTTGCAATGTGCCGCTGACGACCTCCCCCGGAAGGGTCATCGGGGCGAATACGGGCCCACGGGCGATTCCATCGCCATGATGGCCCAAGCTTTCGATCTGGTAAGTATCCATGTGCCGCATCTATCCCAGCCCGCGCAGCTGGGGAAGTCATCGGATGACGGCCTCTCAATGATAGAACCATTGCGAAAACTCGCCGAAATCCCGGCTGACCTGATCCTGCTGCACAGGCGAAAGCACCTTGAGATAGTCAAAAACCACCTCCGGCTGGACGCTCATTCCCCGCGTGTTCTTGTAGCGCAGGTTGTGTAACACCGTGTGTTTCAAGCGGAATTCCAGCCCGACATGGCGAAACATCCGCTCCATCACCTGCCTGGCGTTCATGGCCAACCCTTCAAGCGACAGACAGTGAACATTGGGCCACCCGACGGCTTTGACATGTTCGGCATAACACGTTCTGAGATATGCAATTTTCGAAGGCCTGTAGACGCCGTACCACGCGTTGAAATCCTGAGCCGAGGCCCGTTTGAAATCCGACGCAACAATCGCGCGGGGGTCTTTGAACGTGACGATAATCGGTCGCCCGCCTGCGCGATTCGTCACCGCCTCCAACGCGGACAGATATCGTGGCGTTTTATCGAAAATCCGTCGCACATCCGGTTTTAGCACCCGAGAACTCGACGATAGCCGGTCATAGAATTCCCCGAAATCAGGCGCCTTGCAGCAATCTTCGAACTCCGCCTGCGTCACGCCCCAACCTTTGACCATATGACTTGCAAACGGCTGAAAGTCCGCAAATTTTTCCGGACATTCACATAGCAGAACGCCGCATTCGAATCCCGAATCCACGCCGTCAACCTGGCGGAACAGGTCCGACACCAGGGTCGTGCCACTGTGCTCCAGCCCACAGATCAGAAACGACGGCAGCATTTTGTTAAACCTTTTTGCCTAGCGATAGAGGAAGGCGCCGTTCCGACCCATCCGGCCCGGTGCCTGTCAGATGAATAATGGGGATCAGGTTAAGAAATGGTTTTTTTCGATTTCGGATTGTTCGATGTCTACGTTCGCTGACCCTCCTGCGGAGCCGGGTCGAAACCGCATCGCCTCGATTGTGCGCGATTTTGCAGCCCGCAGTAGCGAAGGCGTGGCGCCCCCCCCCGGTTTCGACGTGGCCTCCTATCTCGACATCAATCCCGATGTCGCTGCGATTTGTCCGCCCGGCCCTGATCAGGAAAAGGTCGCGATCCGCCACTTCCGCAACCATGGAGCGAGCGAGATGCGTCGCCTGCTTCGTGATGGGCAGGGGATCGACCACCCGGACAGCCGCCTGCTGACCGACCCGGACATGCGCCAATATTGGCGCGCCTGGCTCCGCGTGCTGACCGGCGGCACCGGGCAGACGATAATGGACCTGTTGCGCTCTCACCCCCGTGCCATCTGGTTGCAGCTGGGGTTTTCCGTTCTGACCTACCTTGCCGCGCGGCCCAACCTCGCCGCCGAGGTCGAGTCCGTGGAGGAAGCCGCGTTCCATTTCCTGGAATTCGGCCTGGAGGAGGGGATTCACGGGCGCCCCGAACGATGGGAAAACGATTTTGTTCTCGCCCGTTATGGCGTGTCGACGGAAGGTAAGACCACCGCTATCGCACTCCTGTCGGAGCTGCGCGGCACGGCCCTCGCGACCTCTGCCCACGGCTTTTGCCTCCCGCTGACAGAAGTTGAGTTCTGGCATGGTTTCGGCCTGGCCGGTCAGGCTTGCGCAGAGCGGTTCGACCCCGATTTCTACCATGCCGCCGCAACCCGCGACGGCATTCCCCCCAGTCGAACGGACCGATTGCCCCTGATCCGCCACTTCTGCAGCCACGGCATCCGCGCCGGGCTGCCCCTGGGGCCCGGCCTGCAACCAGAGGATGACTTCTTGGCCGATCCTGCCATTCAGGACCACAACCCGCCCGTTGCGGGGACGGCGCCGCTTCCGGTTCGGTATCGGTGGTGGTTGAAATCCGGCCTGACCGTCGGCGCCGCGCCCAACCTCGCGGCCTGGGCACGGATGACCTACGGGCTGTCGCTTCCGCCGGGCATCACCACCCAGCTTAAGCGCGCCGCCCTGGCCGACCCGACGCTCCGCCCGTTGACGATGGCGGGACGCATCGGCCACCTGGTTGCCCACCCCCTGCCCGGCCTGGCGGCTTGCGACGGCCAAGCGACCGGTATGCCGCAATTTCTGACCGATGTCGCGGATCGTCTCGCTTTTGGAAAGGACAGTGACAGCGCCCTCTCCCTTTACCGCCTGGCGTTGGAGGCCATGCCAGATTTTTCCCGTGCCCGCGTGCACTTGGCGGACCTGTTGCAGCGACAGGGCCGGTTGATCGAATCGCGCCACCAACGTCAGAAACTGCCACCGGACACTCGCGGAGGCTGGAATCGTATCGCCTCTGGCCGGATCGCACTGGATCTCGGCAACCCGGCAGAGGCGGCAGATCACCTGGCCTCCCTGCCCGAGGACGGCGAAGGTGATGTCGCCCTGAAACAAGCACGCGACGCACTGGCGACGCAGCTCGTCAACAAGGTTTGGCAGAATCATCCCGAGCATGTAGCGACAGAAGGGTTGCTTGCCACCCAGAAACTGCTGCGGCGCTGCCTGACCGCTTTCGCGCCGCCGCATCCCTGGCCATCGCCGCCTTTTCGTCCGACAAGATCGGTCGCAGTGATTGCCGGGACCGACCTGCCGCAATGCCACCTCTATCGTGCCGAACAGAAAATCGACCAGCTGACCGCCGCCGGCCTGAACGCGACCCTCTACGATACCTCGGACGACCTGGCCGCGTTCAAGACTGCCATCGGAACCCATGACACAGCGATTTTTCACCGTCTGCCGGCCGTTCCACCGGTGGTTGCCGCCATTCTGACCGCACGTCGATCCGGGTTGATGACGGTTTATGATATCGATGACCTGGTGTTCGACACCGCGCATTTTCCGCCGCCGCTCGACGATTACGCCGGCCAGATCAGCGCCGCAGAACACGGGACGATGGCCTGTGGCGCAGTGCTGTTCGATCATGCCATGCGCCTGTGCGATATTGGCATCGCCTCGACCGCCGCGCTGGTTCCGTTTCTCCGAGAACGGGTCCGCACCGGCCAAGTCCTGCACCATCCCAACGCATTGGGAAAGAAGCATTTATCCGCGATGAACCTCCCGTCAAACCAGCCACGACCCAAAGATCGCGTCGTAATGCTCTATGCCTCCGGAACCAAGGCACATAAATCGGCTTTTCACGACATCCTGGAGCCGGCCCTGGCCCGAATTCTCCGCCGTTTTCGAAACCGGGTGGAGCTGCGCCTCATCGGAGAGTTTGGCACGTTCCGCCACCTTGATACATCCGACCCTGCGGTCACGCTTCTGCCGCCGAACTTTGACTTCAGTGCCTATTGTGCCCTGCTGGCGGAGGCGGATATCGCACTATCGGTGCTTGCTCCCACAGAGTTTACGCATTGCAAAAGCGAAATAAAATGGCTTGAGCCTGCGCTTTTCGGGATTCCCGCAGTGGTCAGTGCAACCGACACCATGCGAGATGTGGTGATCGACGGGGAAACCGGTTTTCTATGCACAACCAGCAAGGAGTTTGCCCAAACGCTCTCCCGCCTGATCCGGCAGCCCGACCTTCGAGACCGAGTTGGCCAAGCCGCCAGAACCGCCGTTCTCGCCTCACGTCAGCCCGACCAGATGGGACGGCGGCTCGTTCAGGGGCTGGCAGGGGTAACCACCGGCCTGCCAGCCAGGGGCCGCGCAGCCGAACACCGAACTACCAAGATTGCCCACCCTGCAATTCAGGCCCCGAAGACGAAGCCCAAAATCTTGCTGGTGAATGTCTTTGCTCCGCCGCAGCGGATCGGTGGCGCCACGCGTGTGTTTGAAGATCATCTGCGCCTGCTCCGCGATTCCTCTGCTGAAAAATACGAGGTGGAGATCCTGTGCACCGCGCCCGGCCCCACCGTCCCAGAGCTGCAAATCGGCGAGTGGAACGGGTTGCGCCGCTGGGCGATCGCGGTCGGCAGCGATGACGAAATGCGCGGCCACAACCCACGAATGACCACACCTTTCACCGAACTTCTACGACATGCCGCGCCAGATTTGGTGCATTTTCACTGTATCCAACGCCTGACCGCCACCATCGTTGATGAAACCCGCCACGCCGGCCTGCCCTATGCCATCACGGCACATGATGGGTGGTGGATTTCGCCCAACCAATTTTTGCAAAATCCGCGCGGCCAGCAGGAGTTGTACGATTTTTCCGATCCGATAAATCTTCCTCCGCGCGCGCAATCCTTGCAGGCCGCATTAACGGGCGCCCAGGCGGTACTGGCCGTATCGGCCCCTTTCGCAGCACTTTACCAAAGCTGCGGCGTCCCCAATGTGATCACGCTGGCGAACGGCATCTCTTCGTTTCATCCGCTGCCACGCCTCCCGTCGTCAGATGGTCGTTTGCGGTTGGGACATTTCGGCGGGGATACCCGTCACAAGGGCGCACATCTCCTGCGGGCTGCCTTGACCTCATGCGACTATCGGCACCTGTCGCTCACCCTCGTGGATAACGCCATGGCACCAGACAATTGTCGCACCGAAACCTGGGGTACGACGCCGGTCACACGGATCGGACGCCAACCGCAAGACGCCATGCCGGCCCTGTTTGCACGAACCGATGTGCTCCTGGCTCCTTCTGTCTGGGAAGAAAGTCATGGTCTGATCACCCGAGAAGCATCAGCCGCCGGACTTTGGGTCGTGGCCTCCGACCGGGGTGCGATCGGCGGCGATATCATCGAAGCAAAATCGGGGTTTCGCATTTCGGTGGCGAATTATCTGCCCTTGGCGGCTGTGTTATCGGAATTCGACAGAAATCCTGCCCATTTTGCCAAACCGCCGGCACCCCCCCCCGTCCTTCGTCCCGTACATCATCAAGTCACCGAACTGACAAAGCTTTACGACACCTGGCTGTCAGAGAGGCGGACGGGAGAAGACATATTGGTCTGATGGCAGGCGATTGCCCCTTCGATGCTATCGAACCAGGTCAGCCGCCCCCCCTCCAGAACCGCGCCAGCGGTGCAACTTTGCCGCAGGAATTCCATCGAATGACTGACGACGATCGCCCCCGCACGCTTCAGCCGCGCCTGAAAGAAAGCCTCGCTTTTCCGCCGGAAGGCAGCATCCCCGACAGCGGTAATCTCATCCACTAGATAGGTATCGAATTGCAACGCCATGGTCATACCGAAGCTGAGCCGCGCCTTCATTCCGGAGGAATAGGCACGTACGGGGAGGTGAAACTTCGGTCCCAACTCGGCAAAATCGCGGACGAACCGGATCATTCCCCCGCTATCGGCCCCGTAGATTCGTGCCACGAACCGGACATTCTGCACCCCGGTCAGATCCGGGTGCAACGCACTGGCCAACCCGAGGGGGAACGATACACGGCCACTGGTCAGCACTTCGCCAGAGGTGGGGGCACAGGTACCCGCAATCAGCCGCAGAAGGGTCGACTTTCCGGCGCCGTTTCTCCCCAACAGCCCGACACTGACCCCTGTCGGAAAGCAGGTATCGATCGAATCAGCCACGACCAGGCGCCGCCCATCCAGGACGTGGATCTTTGTCAGGCCGCGCAGCACGATCATGCGCTAGCGCCTGTCCTTGAGCGCATAGGCGGTCAGCAATGTAGCCGCCCAGAGCAGCGTGGAAAAAAGCCCGACAAGTACCATCCACAACCATCGGTCGGGATGCGTTGGGGATTCGGCCAACGTCGGGTTGATATGCGCTGCCAGGTACCGGCTTTGCCGTATGGCCCTGGCTTGGGCAGCATCGAAGGCCGCAAATGCCGTTTCATAAGCCCGCTCTGCCACCTGTACATCCACTGCCAAACGTTCGTACTCTCCCAGAAGGTCCGCGAAGGCCGGATCTTCGCGACCATTCCCGTCACCCTCTCCCAGCTTCTGCTTTTCCCCGGCAATCCGGGCTTCGATCACGTCGACGCGGCGTTCGGACTGTCGGATTCGCGGGTCTTGCGCACGGGCTGTCTGGCGCAGCAAGTCGAGATCGATCATCGATTGCGCCAGCTGAGCCTGAAGCGACGTCAACAGGCTGGCCTGACCGTGGATCGTGGCCTGCGGATCGACGATCTGGGTTCGGTTGCGAAACCGCGTCAATGCGCTGCGGGCCCGTTTCAGCAGATCGACGGATCGCGCCAGTTCGACCTGGGCATGGCGCGTGGCATCTCTGCGGGCCTCGTCCGACAACCTGTTGATCATGATGGAACATTCGCGCAGGATCAGTGCGGCGATCGCTTGGGCATCACGGGCGGAATAGGCTTGGACCTCGAGGTCGATCAATCCCGTACCATTGTCCGTGTTGACTTGGACGCGCCGGCGCCAGTGCCGGGTCAGATCTTCGATCCTGCCCGGGGGTCTGAACGCGAAGACCGGATCACCCGCCAGCCAGCCCCCAGGTTGCGACCAGGCCCTGCGCAAATCCAACCCGGCTTCGATGCGGCGCACCAGCACGCCGCTCTGGATAAAGCGATAGAGAATATCCGTATCCGACGATGCTTTTCCGGCCAGGGCGCTCATCCCGCCCATGAAATCCAACGCCGGTCCCTGGTCGTCGGCCCGGACCGAAAACCCCACGCGGGAGACGAATCGGTCTGCCGCACGCGTCCACAAATACCAGCCCGTCACCGCCAATGGCATCACAACCATGACCATGAAAGTCATCATGACTGCGCGATGTCTTCGCCGAAACCGCGCGGGGCGGACGGGTGGCGGGACAGGTCGTCCCAGCCCTGCATTGGAAACACCGCTCACCTGTGGATCCTTTCGTGACCCGTGTTGTTCAGATCGTCATGGCAACACGGAACGGCGCGCGGTTTCTTCCTGCGCAACTGAATTCCATCGCCGAACAGAAGCATCAATCCTGGCAATTGCTGGTCGGGGACGACCGTTCCGACGATGGAACCCGCGCGATTCTGAGGGGGTTTGCGGCCCGGCACCCCGGCCGTGTCTGCATCGTGACCGGACCGGGGCAGGGAGTTGCCGCAAATTTCCTGAACCTCACCCAGCGCGCAGTCGAGAGAGCGCCGGGGATGCCATTGGTCTTTGCCGATCAGGATGACCTGTGGTGGCCGGGACGGTTGGGCAGTGCCCTTGCGGGCATGGACGCAGGGGCCGGCGACGTGGTCGCTCATGCGTCGCGCATCGTGCTGATCGACGCGCAGGATCGGTATCTTGGCTGCGGAGGTCGGGTGCAACGCGGACCGTCCTTTGGCAATGCGTTGGTTCAAAACGTACTTCCCGGGCATGCTCTGGCCCTGTCGCCGGCGGCAGCCCGGACATTGGCCCGATCCGCCCCTGTGGCACTGGCGGCCGGGGTCGCGTTTCACGATTGGTGGGCTTACCTTCTTGTTGCTGCGGTCGGTGGCCGGATCACGCTGGGGACAGAAGTCACCGTCGGATACCGGCAGCATCGGGGCGCCCAATTTGGGTATGGCGCCCGGCACCGCATTGCGCGGGCCTGCGCGGCGATCAGCGGTACATATGCCGACTGGATTTCCGCCAACCTCGCTGCCTTGGCCCGGATCGAGGATGTCAGCCCAGAGGCGCGGCGCCTCGCCGAATCTTTTTCCGACGCACGGATCAACCGACGGGCCCACCTGTCGATCGGACGCCATGGCGTTCATCGACAAGGAGGCGCAGGAGACATGGCCTTGCGGGCGCTGGCGTTTATCGGGCGGCTCTGACGTCATTGGACTGCTCTGAGTCGGGAGATCAGGCTGCGATCCAGGACCACAAAACCGGACACCTGCCGCGCCGTAACGGGGTCCAGTTCGCTCAACAGCCTTGGCCAGGCGGCGGCTCCCGGCCTGGGACCGGCATTGATCGCAGGCGGGATGTCGACGTTTCGCGCCAGCAGTTGGGACATTCCCGTAGCGGCCTCCTCCATCGCGTCGGTAAAGAAAACGCGGTTCAGCTTCTTTGCGTTGGTTTCCGCCAGGGTCAGCCTCTCTTCGTTGGAGAGCGCGTCGTATTCCGCGCTGCCGCGCACCCGGCCGGTGGCAAGGTAGCGGGTTTGTGCATTGTCGTAGTGATCGCGAATGAAGTTGCGCCAGATTGCGTCACCCCCTTGGAAATATGCGCTGGGCGACCAGATGAGAGCCCGGTGCAAACCCAGATATTCCGGGCGCGCCAGGATCGCAGGGTCCAGGTGGGCGGCCTTGTGCCGAAGGTAGTAGTAGAATGAGGCGATCCGCTCCTCCGGGTTACGGAGAAGGGTGAACACCAGATTGTCGCCGCCAGGAAAATCGGCTGCGTCCCAGTCCAGATGCCCGGAATAGAGCCTGTAGCCCCGGGGAAATTGACCTTGCCCGGAACACGCCTGCGTATGAACCCGAACAGGGGAAACGCCTTTGCGCCCATAGACCCGCATGAGCGCCGCGTGCACCGCCTGACCGCCAGTGCGCGGAATATGAGCAAAGACACAGATCGGCAGCCGCTGCGCGCGCGCGCGACCGAAACGCCAGGTCATCATGCTGTCGCCTCCGCAAGGTCAAGGACATCCGGGGTGAACGGCGCCTCCGTCATCGATTGCACCGCATGAGCGAACTTTCCCGGCTGCGCGGGGTCGAGATGCGCAAGTTGCCAGGGTGCGTATCGCCACCAGCGGGATCGCAGCACTGGCGAGATCAGATCGGGCGGCAATCGGTAGCGCTTGATATGCGCGGGGTTGCCGGCGACCACGGCATAAGCCGGCACGTCCTGAGCGACCACGGCACCCGCCGCCACCACGGCACCGTCACCGATGCTGACACCGGCGCAGATGATCGCGGCATGGCCGATCCACACGTCATTTCCGATCCGCGTGACTTGAACCCGGGTCGGTGGTCGGCTCGGTTTGACCCTGTAGGCGTGGAACTCCGCAGCGCCATTGAAACCACCGCCCAGATCAAACAGCCGGTCGCCAAGATAGAAGGAGGGGCTGGTACTGACCCAGTCGGTGGGGTGGTTCTGGCGCCCGATCTGCACGTCTTCGCCGAAAGAACAGTAGCGGCCTATCCTGGCGGCAAAGCAGTAGCCGGAGACCTGGTAGGAAAAGGCACCGAGGTCGAGCGAGTGTTCGAACTGGGTCCACTTCAGGCTGGCCGGCGCCTCGATCCGGGTATTGCGGGGGAGGGAAACCCGGTTGCCGGGCCGCGACAGCAACTCGATCCCGCGCGCGGCCAGGGTGGCACGGCTGACTTCGACACGGGTCATGCGGCAATCGTCCGGCGCGGCCCTGCCCCCGGACCGCGGGCGCGGGCATCCATGGCGAGAGCCTGCCAAACCCGTCCCGCGGCGACCGAAGGGTCGGGATGGTACGGCAGCAGGTGACCGTTTGGTGCCTTGGCAAGGGCCTCCCCCTGGGCGCCAAGATCGAAGCCCAGCACAGGCAGACCGGTGGCAAGCGCCTCCCATGTGGTGAAGGAAAACGTTTCCGGCCAGACCGACGCGATCAACCAATGCGTGACCCCGTAGCGGCGGGCGAGGCCGGAAATCTGACGGGGGACATACCCGCCATGGATCATGGCATCAGGGATAGGGCATGTCGGATCCAGGTTGCCCATGATCACAAGATCGCCCCCCAGCGCATGCAGGTGCGGAGAGAGCGAGGCCAACACCCTTGCCCCCTTGGCCGGGTTCGCATGGCCCAGCACTCCCAGACAAAGCGCGCTGCCCGAAACCGGCGCGCGGATCGCGGCAGGAACGTGAGGCAGGCGATGGGGACGGATGTGGATACGGTCGGCGAGGCGAGGCCATTGATCCGCAACCAGATCCGCGCTGGCAGCACTGAAGACCGTCATCTTGTCGGACGCCTCTGCCAGATTGCGCCATTCCGATTGCCAGTGGCGCAGCGTAACCAAACCCCCATCCGGGCGCCTGAGGGCATGGGCTGGATCGCCCTCCTCCGGCAGGCCGCGAAAGGCGTCGTTACGGCCCAGCAACGTGTAGGAGGGGGAAAGAGGGAAATAGTCGTGGAAACACAGTTCAAGCCTGTCTTCTGGCCCTTTCAACCCACACAGAAAACCGGGCAGGGTGATCGGATCGGGATCACCGACCCCGCAGGAATAGGAGATGTGGCGCCGGGATGGCAGCGCGCACAGGGTCTGAACCATGGCGGTGTCATCGGTTTCACCCGTCACGACGACACCGACGGCGTGGAGTTCCAGGCGCCAGCGGCGCACGCCGCCGACGCGCAGGACAAGCGCGGCGCCGTGGTCTTCGGTGTCCTTGGCCAGGCGCTGGCCCAGGGCGGTTTCCGCCCCGCCGCCCATCGAATGGGCAAGATGCACCGGAAGGGCGCCGATCGCCCCGGCCCAGGTGATGCCCAGCGCCAGGCGCGCGGCCAGCAGGGGATCGCGCGCGATGAAATCCTGCACTTGCTGATCATGGTCGGGGTGACGGCGGGCAATCAATGCGTTGTGGCGCGTGACCAACGCGGCTTTCCTTGTGCCGAAACTGCCGCCACCGCGATGTTCGACGAAAACGCCCGGGTGGATCAGGTGGCGCCCGCCCAGGGCGCGGATCCTGTGGCACCAATCGACTTCCTCGCCGTAGCCGGGGGAAAACACCGGGTCGAAACGGGGCACGCGTTCCAGCCAGCGGCGGGAGATTGCCATGCAGAAACCCACCCCGCAGGGCGCGTCGACCGGGGCCATGGCCAGCCGGGCGGCGACCTGGTCCATTGCCGCCGCCTGGCCTGGCAACAGGTCGACCTGTCCGCAGATCACCGGGGCCGATGCGATCTCTGCAAAGTTGGACATCGGCGTCACGCTGGCGATCCTGGGCCGCGACAGCGGCGCCAGCAGACGTGGCGCCCAGCCGGACGGCAGGAAGGCGTCGGAATTCAGTAGAACGATCGGGCCCCGGCCCTGCGCCAGCGCAGCGGAAAAGCCGCGGTTCGCAGCATCCGGAAAGCCGCGATTGCGCGGCAACTCGATCAGGGTGGTGCACGAGCGGCGGGCGGCACACCATTCCCGCAGGAAAGGACGCACAGCAGGGTCGGCGGAACAGTCGTCAACGATATAGAGGTGCCAGGGCAGGCAGGTGTTCCGGTCAATCCGGTCCAGGGTTTCGCGCAGCAGCGCCAGTGCGTCATGCACCGGCAACACGATCGCGACCGGCCCCTGGTACCCGCCGGGATCGGGACCATCGCGCCAGGCCAGCGGTGGCAGCACCGCCGCGCCCGAGAACGGGACCAGCCCCAGATGCGTCTTTACCCTGTGCCGGGCTTGCAGGCGCCGGGCCGGGTCGCGCATCAGCGCGCATAGCATCAGCGCCGGCGCAGCCCGCAGGAAGTCGCGCAGAAATCGCAGGGGCAGCCACCTGCCCCGCGGTATCCCGTGGGCGGCAAGATAGCGCGCGCGCAACGCAAGAAGATGTGAAACCATTCCGATCCCGTCCGTCATACCAACCATTCGGCTGGCACCAGATCACCCGGATCAGGTTTCCGTTCGCTTAATTTTCCCACCCTTCAGAGCGGTTTTTCCGGCGAATTCTACAGATCCTCCCCGGCAGGCTCCGGGGAATCGTCTTGCAACGCCCCGGCAACATCGGCCCCGACTGCGGCCCAGTCGCGCAGGTCGGTGGCCGCGATTCGGTCCTCCAGCGCCTGACGATGGGCGGGGTCGCACAGGCGCCGCACGCCCTTCGAGATCGAGGAAATCGAGGCCGGATCACAATATTCCACCAGTTCCCCCCCCACTTCGGGCAGGGAAGTCACAGCGGAGACGAGGCCCGTTTTTCCATAGGCCAACCCCTCTCCAACGGGCAGGCCCCAGCCCTCGTAAAGGCTTGGCATCGTGGTAAAAACGCAATGCCGGTAAAGATATTCCAGGTCGTCGTCGCCCGGCTGTTCAACGATCTGCACCCAACCGCCCCACCCGCCTGTCGCGTCGAAGGCGCGGAAGAAATCGTCGTTCAACCATCCCCGTTTGCCCGCAAGAACCAGGCGCGGCAGGTCGACGCCGTCCTCCTGTGCCAGGCGCGCCCAGGCCTGCGCCAGGCGCCAGTTGTTCTTGTGCGCGGCCATGGTGCCCACACAAAGCGCATAGGGCAGTTTGGCCACGTCCCGTATATCCGCGCGGCGATGCCGTTCCGCGCTGAGCCCCTTGCCAACCTCCGCCGCAATGTGGCCCGAGACGGTCGCCTGGGCCAGTGGCGTGACGTGGATCGGCACCGACCACCCCTGTTCGGCCTGGACCTGCGCCAGATCACGGGCGGTGGCCTGGGAATTGGCCAGGAAGATCGTGGCCAGCCCGGCCATCCGCGTCAGCCAATCCAGGAAATGCGCCGGGTTGCCATGCACCATGCCGGGCAGTTTCAACGGGATGACATCGTGGATCAGAACTGCGATCCGGGCGCCCTGGCGGGTCAGCGCGGTCAGCGCGTCCACCGTCTGGGGCGTGTCCCAGCCAGAGCCGAGGATGCAGACGACATCCCCCGGCGCCACATTCAGGGGCGTCGCAACCGGCGCGCGCAGGGCCGCATCCGCCGGGGCGCGGCGCAGGTCGCGCCATTCCGCGACGCTCAGTCCGCGGCGCCGCAGGTAGCTTTCGTTGCCCCGCGCGGCTTCGAGGTCAAGGCGGGCCTTGTGATAGCGGTATTTCAGCGTCCCGCGGGGGTATTTGTGCAAGGTCTGGTCCGCCCGGTCGCGGGGCGGCTTGCCCCCGCGATCCAGTGCCAGCGCCGCCGCGACGGCATGCGGGGCCATCCGGTCCAGCGCCAGCAAGGGGCCGGCGGAACAGGCAACATATCCACCGCTGCGCGCATCGTGGCGGATCAGCCGGATGTTATCGGGCCCCAGCGACTGCGCGGCGTGGCGGATGATCATCAGCGCGGCACGCTGGATCCCCGCCAGGGTGTGATTGCTCCCGACCTGGGCCGCGATATCGGTGATGTCGAAATGGTACACCGCCTGCTCCGCGCCTAGTCGTAGCTTTGCTTTTGCGCGCCGAACATCCCGGCATACAGCCCGCCCTGCGCCATCAGATCGGCATGGCTGCCCGTTTCCACCACCTTGCCGGCGTCCAGCACGTAGATCCCATCGGCATGGGTGATCGCGGAAAGACGATGCGCCACGATGATCGTGGTCTTGCCCTCGGACAGTCGGGACAGGGCGCGCTTCACCTTGTCCTCAGTGCGTTGATCCAGCGCCGAAGTCGCCTCGTCCAGCAGCAGGATCGGAGCAGAGCGGAGGAAGGCACGCGCGATGGCGATCCGCTGTTTCTGCCCGCCGGACAGCTGACTGCCCTTCGGCCCCAGCGGCGCGTCGCCACGGGCGCGGATCAGGTCGGCGATCTCTGCGTCTTCGGCGGCGGCCCAGATTTCGTCATCCGTGGCCTCGGGCCGGACATAGCGGATGTTTTCCCAGATCGAATTGTTGAAGATCACGATATCCTGCGCCACCACGGAGAACGCATTGCGCAGTGCCTTGACCTGCAACTGGTTGATCGGGGTGCCGCCGATGCGGATTTCTCCGCCGTCGACATTGTAGAGCCGGGTGAGAAGCGACAGGATCGTGGTCTTGCCGGAGCCCGTCGCGCCGACGATGGCGGTGGTGCCGCCTCCGGGGATCGTCACGTTCAGCCCCTCGAACAGGGGGTGGTCGGCGGAATAGGAGAAGGTCACGTCATCCAGCACGATATCGCCGGTCAAGTCGAAATCGGCGCGCGCCTCGGGCGCGTCCACGATCGACGGCTTCACCCTGTAAAGGCTGCGCACCCCGTCCAGGATCACCAGGTTGGCCTGCAACCGGGCAAAGAATTGCGCCAGCAGGCGGGCCGGGTCGAAGACCAGCACCAGCCCCAGCAGGAAGGCGATGATCCCGGCGCCGTCCAGCCCGTAGTCGCCCGACAGCACCATGTAGCCGCCGCCGCCGATCACCAGCACGTAGACAAAGGCCGACATCAGGTCGATGGAAGGCATCACCAGCGCCTGCGCGGATTGCAGGCGGATGGTCAGGCCGCGGATTTCGCGTGTGGATTTCAACAGGCGTTCCCGTTCGTTGGGCTCCTGTCCCGAAATCTTCACGGTGCGCATGCCGTTGGTCATTTCCTCGATCCCGCCCATGTAATTGCCCATGGCGTTTTCCGCGCTGGCCTGGATCGACTTGATCCGCGAGGACACGGCCTGCATCAGCAGGATGATCATCGGCAGGACCAGCACGAAGGCGGCGAAAAGGACCGGCGACTTGTAGATCAGGTAGGCGGAGACGATCACCACCGTGGCCGCATCGCGCACCGCGCCGACGGTCTGCTGACCGACGAACTGGCTGAGGTCGTCGGCCTGGTTTACCAGTCGCAGGATGATTTCCCCGGCCGGTGTCTTTTCGAAATAGGCCAGGTCCAGTGTCATCAGGTGGTCGATCAGGTCGCGGCGCAGCTCCAGCACCGCCTCCGAGGCCAACCAGACCGACACGCGAGGCACCAGGTAGGACATCAGCGCCCGCATCGCGAAGAGAAAGAAGACCACGGCGCAGACCTTGATCAGGTCGCTGGCGGCTCCATCCTCGAAAATGACGCGCAGGCCATCCTCTGTCAGGGCCAGGAATTGCTGGTAGACCAGCCCCTGCACCAGGATCATGCCCAGCACCACCAGCAGAAGCGGCGCGCGCTTTTTCAGGTAGGTGGACCAGAACCAGCGGATATTATCCTTGTCCTGATCATTGAACATTGCGGGGCGGTCAGTCTGGGTACGGCGGAACGGAAGTCGCATGTCTTGCCTCGTCTCGGCCTCGTCTCGGGCTTCGGGGCATGTAGCCTCTTTCCCGCGCCGCGTCACCCCTTCGGCGGGTTCGGGACGGGCGGGGGTCCGCCTCCGCCGGGCGTATCCATCGAAAGAAGCAGGCGCTCCGGCACCGCTCGCGGGTGTTTTGTCGCGAAACTCACCGCGCCGTCCTCGGGCGGAGGCCGCCCGCCCATAGCCCGCCGGAGGTGTGGCGCGGCGTTGCGTTCTGCGGTAGCAGGGGAAAAACCCCGGTGGAGACAGCACATATGGCGGCAATCGAGGCAGAGACGGCACAGATCGACGCCGTCGGACGCAAGGTTCTGGAGACGGAAAGCGCGGCCCTCCAGCGCCTATCGACGGAACTTCCGGCGGATTTCGCCCCGGCCGTGCAACGCATCTTGGCGCTGGAGGGTCGAGTGATCGTCGGCGGCATCGGCAAATCGGGCCACATCGGTCGCAAGATCGCGGCCACGCTTGCCTCGACCGGGACGCCGGCGCTGTTCGTTCATGCCTCCGAAGCCAGTCACGGCGACCTGGGGATGATCGGCGCCGGAGATGTCTGCCTGCTGATCTCCAATTCCGGGGAAACCGCCGAATTGGGTGACATCATCGCCTATACCCGTCGGTTTTCCATCCCGTTGATCGGCATTTCGTCGCGCGCGGACAGTGCGCTGATGCGCGCCGCCGACCTGCGCCTGCTGCTGCCCCCCGCGCCGGAGGCCTGCCCGATGGGCATGGCGCCGACCACCTCCACCACCATGACGCTGGCCCTGGGCGATGCGCTGGCGGTGGCGCTGATGGAATGCCGCGGCTTCCGGGCCGAACATTTCGCCGTCTTCCACCCCGGCGGCAAGCTGGGCGCGCAGATGGCCCGCGTCAGCCAGTTCATGCACGGTGGCGGCAGCCTGCCCGTGGTCGACGTGAACACGCCAATGGCCGACACGCTGCTGGAAATGACCTCCAAGGGGTTCGGCATCACCGCCGTCACCCGTGACGACGGTAGCCTGGCCGGGATCGTCACCGATGGCGATCTGCGGCGCAAGATGGATGTGCTGATGCAAAGCCGGGCGGGCGATGTCGCCACCCGCAATCCGGTCACCGTCTCGCCCGATCTGCTGGCGGCCGAGGCGCTGGCCCTGATGAACGAGCGCCGGATCCTGGTTCTGCTGGTCGTCGATGGCGCGCATCGGCCGCTGGGGGTTCTGCATGTCCACGATCTGTTGCGCGCGGGAGTTGTCTGAATGAAAAGTGTCATCGTGATCCCGGCCCGCTACGCCTCCTCCCGCTATCCGGGGAAGCCGCTGGCCGAACTCACCCTGCCCGACGGCAGCCGCAAGAGCCTGATCCGCCTGTCCTGGGAGGCCGCCTGCCAGGTGGAGGGGCCCGACGCGGTATTCGTCGCCACCGATGACGACCGGATCCGCCAGGCGGCGGAGGCGTTCGGCGCTCAGGTCATCATGACCACGCCGGAGGCCCGCAACGGCACCGAACGCTGCGCCGAGGCGCTGGCCAATGCCGGGCTGGCCGCCGATGTGATCGTCAACCTGCAAGGCGACGCGCCACTGACGCCGCCCTGGTTCGTGGAGGCGCTTCTGGCCGAGATGGCCCGCCAGCCGCAGGTCGGCATGGCGACCCCGGTGCTGCGTTGCGATCCCGTCACCTATGGCCATTTTGTCGAGGACCGCAAAGCCGGACGGGTCGGTGGCACCACCGCCGTGTTCGATGCGGCGGGCGATGCCCTCTACTTCTCCAAGGAAGTC
The DNA here is from genome assembly GCF_010614805.1 of Pseudooceanicola aestuarii. Taxonomy (NCBI): domain Bacteria; kingdom Pseudomonadati; phylum Pseudomonadota; class Alphaproteobacteria; order Rhodobacterales; family Paracoccaceae; genus Pseudooceanicola; species Pseudooceanicola aestuarii. Next base: position 1,124,341 of record NZ_JAAFZC010000001.1, on the reverse strand, counting down.
GTGCCCTATGTCGACCCCGGCAAGCTGCCGGATCCCGTGCCCGTCTTCCATCATGTCGGTGTCTATGCCTACCGTCCCGAGGCGCTGAACGCCTATCTCGGCTGGGCACCCGGCCCGCTGGAATCTCTTGAAGGATTGGAACAGCTGCGCTTTCTCGAAAACGGGCACAAGGTCCGCTGTGTCGAGGTCGACGGGCGTGGCCGCGTGTTCTGGGAGCTGAACAACCCCGGCGATGTCGCCCGGATCGAAACCGTATTGAAGGAGCAGGCCCAATGACCGACCCGCGTATCGTCGAAATCGGCGGCATCCCTTTTGGCGGCGACAATCCCATCGCCCTGATCACCGGCCCCTGCCAGCTGGAAAGCCTGGATCACGCCCGCATGATGGCCGAGAAGATCGCCGAGGCCTGCGCGCCCACCGGCACCCGGTTCATCTTCAAGGCGAGCTATGACAAGGCCAACCGCTCCTCCATCTCCACCCGGCGGGGGCTGGGCATGGAGAAGGGTTTGGAAATTCTGGGGCGCATTCGCGACGAATTCGACGTACCTGTCCTGACCGATGTGCACGACCCCGCCCAATGCGCCCCCGCGGCCGAGGTCTGCGACGTGCTGCAAATCCCAGCCTTTCTGTGCCGGCAAACCGATCTGCTGCTTGCGGCGGGCAAGACAGGCGCGGCAGTGAACATCAAGAAGGGGCAGTTTCTGGCCCCCTGGGACATGGCCAACGTGGCGGAGAAGGTCGCCTCTACCGGGAATGACCGCGTGATGCTGTGCGAACGCGGAACATCCTTCGGCTACAACACCTTGGTGACGGATTTCCGGGGACTTCCGACGATGGGGGCGACCGGATGGCCGGTGATCTTCGACGCCACCCATTCGGTCCAGCAGCCCGGCGGGCAGGGCACCACCAGCGGCGGACAACGTGAATTCGCGCCGGTTCTGGCGCGCGCGGCCTGCGCGGTGGGGATTGCCGGATTGTTCATCGAAACCCACGAAGACCCGGACAACGCCCCCTCGGACGGGCCGAACATGATCCCGGTGGACCGGATGGCAGGGCTGATCGCCGAATTGCGCGCATTTGATGCATTGCGGAAGGAGGGCGTGCAGGGGATCTGACGAATGCTAACCCTTTGGTAAGGTTTGGCATGGCAGAACACCGCAAGTTGGTTGCTTGCGAGGGGCGGATGCCCGACCTGTCGTCACATCATGATCCGCCTTTGCGCCCGGTCATGCCCCGCATGATCACCGGCCGGGTTATCCTGGCCCTTGTCTTGCGGGAAATGTCGACGACCTATGGCAGATCGCCGGGCGGGTATCTCTGGGCGATCCTGGAACCGGCCCTGGCGCTGGCCCTCATGGTGGCGATCTTCGCCGCCGGATTTCGCACGCCGCCGCTGGGCCGGGATTTCGCGATCTTCTTTGCCACCGGCTACCTGCCATTTGCCATGTTCTCCGCAACTTCGCAGAAGGTCGCGCAAGCGTTGAATTTCAACCGACAATTGCTGGGCTTTCCCCGCGTGACCTTCCTTGACGCCCTGTTGGCCCGGTTCCTGCTGGCGGTCCTGACGCAGGCGATGGTCTCTGTCGCAATCCTGGCGGGCATCGTGATGCTATTCGAAACCCGCACGATCCTGGATCTGTCGGTGATCGTCGGCGGCTTTGCCCTCGCCGCCGGCCTCGGGCTGGGGGTGGGGGTGCTGAACTGCCTGCTGATCTCCCGGCATCAGGTCTGGCACAGTGTCTGGTCAGTGCTGACGCGACCACTGGTTCTGGTTTCCGGCGTCCTCTTCTTGCATGACGGCGTGCCGGAACCCTGGCGCGGATGGCTGGAATGGAACCCGCTGGTCCATGTCACCGGGCTGACCCGAAGCGGATTCTACCATGGCTACGATGCGGGCTATGCCGACCCTCTTTATGTGACAGGGTTGGCCCTTGGCCTGGGAACCATGGGATTGCTGTTCCTGTCGCGATGGCACCGCGACCTGCTGGATCGATAGATCAGACCTCCCGCCAGGCGGTCCAGCTGCCACCGGCGAACACTCGGACAAAGATCTTGTTCCGGTCCGCCGGAGGATCTGTCAGATGGGCCGTCTGCGTTGTTCCGCCCTGCCCGTCCGCTGCGGTCCGTACTGTGCCGCAGGCGCCCGATCCGCCGGGGGTGGCGGCGGTGGTGGCGTCGAACCGCGACAGCCCTTGCGGCAGCGCATCCAGATCGCCGCCTGACGCATCCATCGCGGCGATCTCCGCCCCTTGGGGCAGGATCACCCGTCCGCTGGCCGGATCGCATCGCAAGCTGTCGACCCAGTTGGCGCCATCCACGCTTACCTTGATGGCAAAGGTATCGCTCCCCGTGGTCCCCATCTCCGCGCGCCCCGCCCACCCGGTCTGGAACAGCAGGCTGGCGGTTTCCGCCGGCGCGGACTTGTTCACCGTGATCCGATGGCCGGCCCCGGCGTGAGACAACAGCGTGCCCTGCCCCTGCACCGCCAGAACATTTGCCACATCGGCTGTGGTGCCGATCCCGACCCCGTGAAGGTTGTCCAGTTCCGGCAGGTCCGCAATCCATCCGGTACCGTCAAACACCAGGGTTTGACCCTCTGCCAGACAATGCGCACGCCAACCGGGGCCGGGGACCGTGTAGATCCAGCCACTGGTATCCCAGCTAGCCACCTGTCCCGCCCGCCCCGCCCAATCGCCGATGGCACCGGCGGCGATCAGATGGCTCTGTCCGGTCGCCGGTTCGGCGGGGGGCTGGATGCGATCGCGATCCTCCACCGCCAATTGCACCGCGATGTCGAGCCGGCGTAGCGCCTCGTTATGAGTGACATGCTTCTGGGCTTGCGCGGGTTGCAGATACGGCAGGGACAGCTTGGCAGAGGTATCGGACATCGGGGCGCTCCTGTTCGGGTCGGTCCCGAGGCTAGGTGCAGGAATGTTAACGACCCGGTGGGCCACCGTAACGATAGGCCCCGCCCCGTCCCCAGCCGCAAACGCAAGTCCGGCCTAGGACGTTTCCCGATCCGCCCCCAGAAACCCGCCCGATTGCCGGGCCCAATACCGGGCGTACAACCCGTCCAGCGCCAGCAATTCATCGTGACTGCCCAGCTCGACAACGCGGCCGCCATCCATCACCGCGATCCGGTCCATATGGCTGATCGTGGACAGGCGGTGCGCGATGGCCAGAACGGTCTTCCCCTCCATCACACGGTCCAGCGCCTGCTGGATCTGGGCCTCCGATTCGCTGTCCAATGCGCTTGTTGCTTCGTCCAGGACCAGAATCGGCGCGTCCTTCAGGATGGCGCGAGCCAGAGCGATGCGCTGCCGTTGGCCGCCGGACAATTTCACCCCCCGTTCCCCCAGCCGCGCGTCGTAGCCGGTGTTGCCCAGGTGATCCGCCAGTTCAGGGATGAACCCGCCGGCCTCGGCTTTGTCAGCGGCGGAAAACAGCGCTTCCTCCGTCGCATCCGGGCGACCGTACATGATATTTTCCCGGGCGGAGCGATTGAACATCGCGGTTTCCTGCGTGACCATCCCGATATGATGGCGCAGGCTGTCCTGCGTCACGTCGCGAATGTCCTGCCCGTCGATCTCCACCCGCCCGGTTTCGGGATCGTGCAGGCGCAGCAACAATGCGACCAGCGTGGATTTTCCCGCTCCCGAAGCCCCGACGATGCCCAGTTTCTGCCCGGCCGGGATCTCCAGGTCGATGCCCTGCACCCCGCCGGTGTCGCGCCCGTAGGCAAAACTGACGTCGTGAAACCGGATGGTGCCGCCTTGAACCCGCAGACCGGTGGCACCGGGACTGTCGGGCAGGCGACGCGCCCGTGCCAGGGTTTCCATCCCGTTCTCGACCTCGCCGATATTGGCGTAGATCGCCATCAGGGTGAAACTGACCCAGCCGGTCATCTGCGCCACGCGCACTGCGATGCTCCCCGCCGCGACGATGTCGCCCTTGCTCGCCATGTCGATGGACCACAACCACAGCGCGCCGCCGACCAGCACCACCGGAAGAACTCCGGCCAATGTCATCAGGCAGATGCGGAACCCGGCCGACAGGTAGCCAAAGCCGACCGCCGTCCTGCGAAACCGCTGCATTGCGCCCAGGGCGGCGCGGTCCTCGTGATCTGCATGGGCGAACAGCTTCACCGTCTTGATATTGGTGATCGTATCGACGATCTGTCCCGACAAACCAGCCCGCGCCCCGGCGCGCTTGGCCGATTGGTGGCGGATACGCGGCAAAAAATACCGGATCAGCAGGACATAGGCCCCAAGCCAGACGATGAACCCCACCGCCAGCCGCCAGTCGATGGACACCATCAACGCCACCGCCCCGCCCATGGAAGCCAGGGCAAACGCAACGACATTGATCAGTTCGACCACAACGTCGGTCATCGCGCGCCCGGTCTGCATCTGCTTTTGCGAGATGCGACCGGCGAAATCGTCGTCAAAGAATTCGACCGATTGGCCCAATGTCCAGCGGTGCAGCCGCGACAGCACAAGGTTGAAGACATTGGGCGCGATCACCACCGATACCGCCGCTGAATTCAGGCCCAGAAGGATCGGCCGCGCCAGCAGAAAGAACACCAGCGTCAGCGCGATCAGCCCCATGTTGTGAACCGTGAAAAACCCATCGGGGCCCAGCGCGTCTGCCGCGTCGATGACCCGCCCCAGGATGTAGGCGGTGCCGGCCTCCATGACCCCTGCCGCAGCGGAGAGAAGGGCCGCAATGACCAGCGCGGGAAAGGCCCCGCGCAGGCCCCAGCGCAGGAAGGCCAGCAGCCTTTGCGGCGGCGGGCCGTCGGCGTGGGCAAAGGCGTCGATCAGGTTTTCTGGTCTTTTCAAGGGCATGGGCAGGATCCGATCCCGGCGAACATCCACCCTTGCCCCTGTGCGGTCAAGCCCGGTTCAGCAAGGCCGCGCGGTCGAGCGTAAAACCGGACGCGATCCAGGTCGCCTCCAGTCGCCGTAACGTCGCGCCAAGCTGCGGGCCGGACAGAGCCGGCATCAGATCCGCCGGCCGGACCGGGAAAACCTGCGCGGCGCCAGCTTCGGCGGCCAGCATTGCCTCCGGGTCCAGCGGCAGTTCGAACAATGCCGCGCGCAGCAACAGGATGTCCCGCGTCAGGACCGCGCCATGTCGATAGCCCAGCTCTGCGGGCGCCGCCGGGCTGGCCATCGCATCGCGCAGCAGCGCCAGCTGCCTGGCCTCTGCCTTGGAGAGGCGCAGGGCGGAGGCGGGGTCTTCGCCCCCGAGGATGGCCAGGCGGCGAATCGGGTCGGGGGCGACCCTGTCTTCAAGGTGGACCAGCGGGCCCAACCCCCGCGCGTCTGCCCCCGGCAGGGCCAGGGACAGGGCGCCGCATTGCGCCATCACCGCAACCGATTGCGCCGGGTCGTGCGCGCTCAGCAATTTGCGCATTTCGGCACCGATGCGTTCGCGAGACAGGCTGTCGATCCCCTCGACCTCCTGAGCGATGGCGGCGAGGGTCTCTGTCTCCATCCCGGCGTCGGGATCGCCGTACCAGGCGTGGAACCGAAAGAACCGCAGGATACGCAGGTAATCTTCGCGAATGCGTTGCGCCGGATCCAGGATGAACCGGAATCGCCGCTGCGCGAGATCTGCCAGGCCCTGGCCCACCGGGTCCAGCACAGTGCCGTCGGGCCGGGCGTAAAGGGCATTCATGGTAAAGTCGCGGCGCAGGGCGTCGTCTTCCATCCGCGCGGCAAAGGCCACGACAGCGCGTCGGCCGTCGGTTTTCACATCGCGGCGAAAGGTCGTTATTTCAAAAGGCTGGCCGGAGGCAATCACGGTGATAGTGCCATGATCGATCCCTGTCGGCACCGCTTTCATTCCGGCGTCGCGTGCCAGCGCCATCACCTTTTCCGGGTGGGCATCGGTGGCAATGTCGATGTCGCCGACCGGCACATTCAACAGCGCATCGCGCACGCAGCCACCGACAAACAGCGCCTGGTGCCCGGCCTCGGTCAGCATCGCGCAGACCGCCTGCGGCGCCGGTTCGGCGATCCAACGGGCCGTGATGCGGGTCATCTGTCCAGGGCCGCTGCCAGCCGGCGCAGCATCAGCGCCGTCGCGCCCCAAATGTAATAGGGCCCCCAGGGGACGGTGTAATATTGCCGCATCACGCCGCGCCAGCGCCGCCCCTGGACCTGGTATTGGCCCAGGTCCAACAGATGCGCCATCGGCACCCGGAAGACTTCGGCGACTTCGCCCGGTTCGGCGATGATGTCGAACGGTGCGGAAATGCGGGCAATGACCGGGGTCACGCTGAACGCGGTGACGGTCACATGGGGCGTCAGGTAGCCCAGGATTTCGACCCGGTCGCGCGGCAGCCCGACCTCTTCTTCGGCCTCGCGCAAAGCGGCGGCGGTGACATCGGGGTCGGTCGGATCGACCTTGCCACCGGGAAAGGCGATCTGGCCGGGATGATGTTTCAATGCCGGCGAGCGGCGGGTCAGCAGGACGTGAAGATCGCCGCCGACATCCTCCAGCGCGACAAGCACACCGGCCGGGCGGGTCTGGCCACTGCTGGTCGGGGCCAGTTCCGGGTTCAGGTCGAAATCCGACGAAGGCGGAGGCGGCGTTTCCAGCGCCTCCGCAATCCGTCGGTAACTGGCTTCTTCAGCCTTCATCATCGCCCTTCCGGGGTGCTTCGGCCTCGAACCCGACGGTGGCGGGGTCCAGAACGTAATGGGCACCGCAGAATTGGCAATCGGCTGTGACCGTGCCTTCGTCCGTGGTCATCTTTTCGATGTCCCGGGCGGAATAGATCGACAGGCTTTGCCGCACGCGGTCCTCCGAACAGGTACAGCCGAAGCGCACCGTCTGGGCGTCGAAGACCCGGGGCTGTTCCTCGTGAAACAGACGCATCAGAAGCTGCGTCGGCGTCACGTTGGGACCGATCAGTTCCAGCGCCTCCACCGAATCCAGCAGGATGTTGGCGCGGTTCCAATCCTCTTCCTCGTCGCCGTCCACCAGGTCGGAGGCAACCAGAAGACCACCGTCGCCGGTGCCGCCCTCGCCGGTGACCGAAGGGGAGGCCTTGGGCATTTTCTGCAACATCATGCCCCCCGCGCGCCAATGTTCGGCGCCGCCCACCTCGGTCGAGCGGCCAAAGCTGAGGGAAAACCGGGTCGGCAGTTGTTCGGACTGGGCGAAATAGGCCTCCGCACATGCGGTCAACGAGCCGCCGGCAATCGGGGTGATCCCCTGATAGGGCTGCATCCCTTCCCCCTGGTCGATGAGGATGGCGAAATACCCCTCCCCCAATTGGTCGAACGGGGCGGCGTCAGTCAGACGGTCGCGGGTGAACCCGGCATAGGCGCGGATGCGGGCGGGTTCGCCTTCGGCAGTGGGGCCGTAGTAATCGGTCGCGATCATGCGTACCGCGCCCTTGGTCTGAACCTGAAGGGACAGCTTCCACCGCAGTTTGATCGTCTGGCCGATCAGGGCGGTCAGCAGGGCCATTTCAGCCACCAGCGCCTCCACCACGGGGGGGTAGTCGTGCTGCCGCAGCACACCTTCGAGCACCCCGTCCAGGCGCGCGACACGGCCACGGATGTCGGATGTATCCAGCTGGAACGGCAATACCGTGTCGTCCCAGGCGATCTTGCTGCCTATTGTCATGAGGTCCTCGACGCTTGCTCTTGGCATAACCCGGTGCGAGGTAAGGGGCAAGCGAGCCGGCTTCAAGGAGCGATGGGCAAATGAGACGATACGGAGCGCGACCGGACCCCGATCGCCGCTACACCGCCCGGCCGGGCGCCTATGCCATCCTGCCGCGGGGCGGGCGGGTGCTGGTAACCCTTCAATCCGGGCCGGAGCCCGAGCTTCAGCTGCCCGGAGGAGGCATAGACCCCGGAGAATCCGCGATTTCCGCCCTGCACCGCGAGGTGGAAGAGGAAACAGGATGGGCCATTGCGGCGCCACGCCGGGTGGGTATGTTTCGCCGCTTTGCCTACCTGCCGGAATACGATCTGCACGCCGAGAAGATCTGCCATGTCTTCGTTGCACGGCCCCTGCTGCAACGCGGTCCGCCGACGGAACCGGGGCACTGCGCCCTGTGGATGCCCCCCGCCGCCGCGGTGACGCGGCTGGCCAACCCGGGCGATGCGGCGCTGCTGCGACAGGTGATGGGGCGGAGGTGATCCCGCGCCGGGCGCTAGATCAGGAATTCCGCCAGGATCGTGTCGTGGGTGATATCGCGGTAGGTAAAGCCATGCGCGCCCAAACGGTCGAACAGCGCATCGAAATCCGCAGCTTCCCTGGCCTCGATCCCGATCAGGACCGAGCCGAAATTGCGCGCCGATTTCTTCAGATATTCGAAGCGTGCGATATCGTCGTCAGGGCCCAGCAGGTTCAGGAATTCCTTCAGCGCACCGGGCCGCTGCGGCAGGCGCAAGATCAGGTATTTTTTCACCCCGCCGTGGCGTTGCGCCCGTTCCTTGACCTCGGGCAGGCGTTCGAAATCGAAATTCCCCCCGGAGGTGATACAGATCACCCGCTTGCCCCGGATCTCCTGTGCCAGGGGGGCCAGCGCATCGACGGACAGCGCCCCGGCAGGTTCCAGCACGACGCCCTCGATGTTCAGCATCTCCAGCATGGTGATGCAGATCCGGTCCTCGGGCGCGGCCAGCACGTCACCGGCCGCGATCCCCGCCAGCCGGGCCCAGGGCTGTTCACCGATCCGGGCCACGGCCGCGCCGTCGACAAAGCTGTCCACCTTGTTCAGCGTTACGGGCTGCCCTGCCTCCACCGCAGCGGCCAGAGACATGCCTCCGGCGGGTTCGACGAATTTCAACCCCTGGTCGGGGCCGAAATAGCTGCGGATGCCCGCCGCCAGCCCGCCCCCGCCCACCGGCAGCACGATCAGATCCGCACCACCGGGCATCTCTGCCTCGATCTCGGCCCCGATGGAGGCCTGACCCAGGATCACGTCCTCATCGTCGAAGGGCGCCAGAAAATGCCCCCCCGCCTCCGCGCAGAAGGCCTTGGCCTCCGCCAGGGTGTCGTCGAAATAATCGCCGATCAGCCGGATCTCGATATGATCGCCGCCGAAGATGCGGGTTTTCTGGATCTTCTGCTGGGGCGTGGTGACGGGCATGAAGATCACGCCATCCACCCCGAAATGCCGGCACATATAGGCCACGCCCTGCGCATGGTTGCCCGCGCTGGCACAGACGAACAGCCGCGCGCCATCGGCCCGGCGCATCGCGTTGAAGGCGCCGCGCAGCTTGTAACTGCGCACGGGCGACAGGTCTTCGCGTTTCAGCCAGATGTCGGCGCCATATTTGTCCGACAGGTGATCGTTGCGCGACAGCGGGGTCGCGGGAAAGACCTGGCGCATCGCCACCATTGCGGCGCGGGCGCGGTCGCGGAAATCTTCTTGGTCGCTCATCGTCTTTCCATGCCCCGGCGCGGCGGTCTGGGCAAGGGCACAACCTTGTGCCTTTGGCGAAAACCGGCTATCGCCGCCGGTGATCATTGCGAAGAGGACGAACATGACCGCTCCGAAGAAAGTTGTCCTGGCCTATTCCGGCGGCCTCGATACCTCCATCATCCTCAAGTGGCTGCAAACCGAATACGGCTGCGAGGTCGTGACCTTCACCGCCGACCTCGGCCAGGGGGAGGAGCTGGAGCCCGCTCGTGCCAAGGCCGAGTTGCTGGGGATCAAGCCCGAGAACATCTATATCGAGGACATCCGCGAGGAATTCGTACGCGATTTCGTCTTCCCGATGTTCCGCGCCAATGCCGTCTACGAAGGGCTGTACCTGCTGGGCACCTCCATCGCGCGGCCGCTGATTTCCAAGCGCCTGATCGAGATCGCCGAGGAAACCGGCGCCGATGCCGTGGCCCATGGCGCCACCGGCAAGGGCAACGATCAGGTGCGGTTCGAACTGTCCGCCTATGCGCTGAACCCCGATATCAAGGTGATCGCGCCGTGGCGGGAATGGGATCTGTCCTCCCGCACCAAACTTCTGGCCTTTGCCGAGGAAAACCAGATCCCGATCGCCAAGGACAAGCGCGGCGAGGCGCCGTTCTCCGTCGATGCGAACCTGCTGCACACCTCTTCCGAGGGGAAAGTGCTGGAAGATCCGGCAAATGACGCGCCCGATTACGTCTACCAGCGCACCACCCACCCCGAAGAGGCGCCCGACACCCCCGAATTCATCGAAATCACCTTTGAAAAGGGTGATCCGGTCGCGATCAACGGGGAGGCCATGTCCCCCGCCACGATCCTGACAAAGCTGAACGAACTGGGTGGGAAGCACGGCATCGGCCGTCTGGATCTGGTCGAAGGCCGGTTCGTCGGCATGAAATCCCGTGGCATCTACGAGACCCCCGGCGGCACCGTCCTGCTGGAGGCGCATCGCGGCATCGAACAGATCACCCTGGACCGGGGCGCCGCCCACCTGAAGGACCAGATCATGCCGCAATATGCGGAACTGATCTACAACGGCTTCTGGTTCTCGCCCGAACGCGAAATGCTTCAGGCGCTGATCGATCGCAGTCAGGAGCACGTCTCCGGCACCGTCCGGCTGAAGCTGTACAAAGGTCTGGCGCGCACCGTCGGCCGCTGGTCCGATCACTCGCTCTACTCCGAAGAGCATGTGACCTTCGAAGATGACGCCGGCGCCTATGATCAGAAGGACGCCGCAGGGTTCATCAAGCTGAACGCCCTGCGTCTGCGCCTGCTGGCCATGCGGGAACGGCGGCTGAAGACGTAATCGCAAGGGTTTCACATGAAACGCCCCAAAGCGCAGGCTTCGGGGCGTTTTTCATGCGCGGGGCATTCTTGCGGCTGGGGCAGGATCAGGGGACCAGCTTTTCCGCCACCAGCCTGTCGTAATAGGGCATCGCGGCCTGCGCGATCCGTTCCACGCGCCTGTCCTGTTCAGGCAGATCCCCCTCGGGCCCGGCAAAACCCGTGGATCTATGCACCGCCGCGTACCAATGCGGCGCCCAGACGCCATCCGCAGGCTTGGGCCCCGCAGGCCAGGACAGCATCGCCGGATCCCAATCCAGCCCCAGCCGATCGCAGATCGCGCGCAACATCCCCTCGGGATCGCGGCGAATATCGGCGCTGTCGACCACCACGGGATCCAGCCCCCGGTCGCGCAGGATATCGAACAGCTCGGCCAGTTGCAGGAACCCGACATCGGCGAGGGTGACATTGTCATACCCCTTGGCAAAGCTGGAGATCACCCGGTCGGGATGGCGCAGCAGGATCAGGTGCCGGCATTGATCCAGCCAGTCCAGCGGCGTGTCGGGCAGGATATGCTGAGCCATGTGCTTGTGATAGACATGGCGCCCCTCGGGCAGCGGCGCGATCAGGTCGGCGACCACGGTGCCCATGTCGTCGGACTGGGCGGCCAGCACCTGTTCGCGCATCGGGTGATACAGGCCGGTACGCGTCAGATAGGCGGCGTAGAACGGTTCGTCCACGGCCGTGAAATCCGCCCGGTTGCCAAAGGCATACATCATCGCGGTGGACAGGTTGCGCGGCCCGGACCAGGCGGCGATCCTCATGCCCCGACCTCCTGCATGACGCGCGCCTTGTACAGCTCTCGCAGGCGGGCCGTCACCGGACCCAAGGTGCCGTCGCCGATCACCCGACCGTCGATTTCCCCCACCGGCGTCTGCGCGCCGAACGTCCCGGTCAGAAAGGCCTCCTCCGCGCCGTAGCACTCCACGAGAGAGAAGTTCCGCTCGAACACCGGAATGTCGTTCCGCCGACACAGGTCGATCACATGCCCCCGGGTGATCCCGTTCATGCAGTAATCCCCGGTAGAGGTCCAAACCGCGCCCTTGCGGACGATGAAGAAGTTGCAGGCGTTGGTCGTGTTCACGAAGCCATGGACATCCAGCATCAGCGCCTCGTCGGCACCTGCCTTTTCGGCGGCGATACAGGCCAGAATGCAGTTCAACTTGGAATGGGAGTTCAGCTTGGGATCCTGGGTCATCGGCAGCCCGCGTTGATGCGGCACCGTGGCCAGCCGGATCGGCCGCCCGACGCGCGGAACGGAATGTTCCGCGATGATCGCCACCGTCGGCCCCGAACGGGACAGCGACGGATGCTGGAACGGCCGGGACTTGACCCCGCGCGTGACCATCAGCCGGGCATGGGCATCCGTTTCCATGCCATTTGCCTGGCGCACCGCCTCCAGCGCGGCTTTCAGGCCGGCACGGTCGATGCCGATGTCCAGGTCGATGGCCAGCGCTGCCTCGAACAGCCGGTCCAGATGCGCATCGACGAAGGCCCAGCGCCCGTTGTACAGCCGCAGCCCCTCCCAGATCCCGTCGCCCAGCATGAAGCCGCTGTCATAGATGCTGACCTTGGCGTCCTGCGCGGCGACCACCTTGCCGTTCAGCCAGAACATCAGATGATCGTTGCGGGGGTCATGATCGGCGTCATGGGTCGTCTGTTCGGTCATACATTCTCCACTCTTGAACCGAAGCAGGTTTGCACGAAAAAAGCCGAGGCGGAATACGCCCCGGCAGTTATCTGATTGAAAACCAATGGAACGAGGGTGGTGAATACGGGTCGCACCCCGCACTCACCCATGCGGTTCTCGGCCATAGACACGTAAGCCGGGAGCGGGAGTTTCAATTATTTTTCTCTTCTGCAAAAAATTTTCGCCCCCCTCCCTCACCGGACGTCACCAAGCCGTGAGAGGGCTATCGCCGGCGCCCCTGCCCCGTCAGGCTGGCCGCGATACAAACGGAGGTTCCCATGCCCAGATCACCCAGTTTTCCCCTGCGCGCCCTGACCCTGCTGGCCGCGACCGCCCTGCCCCTGACCCCCGTCCAGGCCGCCCCGACCGAGGAGATCATCGTCGCTGGCGGCTGTTTCTGGTGCGTCGAAGCGGATTTCGAGAAGATCCCCGGCGTGACCGAAGCCGTATCAGGCTTTACTGGCGGGGATGTGAAAAATCCCAGCTACAAGCAGGTCACCGGCGGCGGCACCGGCCATTACGAGGCAGTGCGCATCACATTCGATCCCGATCGTGTTTCACGTGAGACATTGTATGACCGGCTGGTGCATTCCATCGACGCCGTAGATGACGGCGGGCAGTTCTGCGACCGCGGCAACAGCTACCGCCCCGCGATCTTTGTCGCCAACGCGGCAGAGCGTGCCACCGCCCAAGCTGTCCTGGACGACGCGGCGCAGGAGCTGACGTCGCGCGGTATCACCGATCCGATCGTCGTGCCGCTGCTGGACCAGGGACCATTCTACGATGCAGAGGCCTATCATCAGGATTACTACAAGAGTCAGGATCTGATCCTGACCCGGTTCGGCCCCCGGCGAAAGGAAAAGGCCTATGAGCTGTATCGCGACGCCTGCCAGCGCGACGCGCGGCTGCGGCAGCTCTGGGGCGACGCGGCCTTTCCCGGGGTGGGTGGCTAGACCTCGTCGCGCCTGGGGATCACGTCGGCGGTGCCGTGGCGCGTGACCATCAGTGCGGCGGCCCGCTGCGCCAGGTCCAGCGCGTCCGCCATAGCCAGCCCCTGATCCAGCCCGGCCACCAGATAGCCGGTGAACGTGTCGCCCGCGCCGGTGGTATCCACCGGGGTCACGCGCGGTGCGGCGACGTCACGGGTGGTGCCGGGGCCGGTGGCAATCCAGCGGCAGCCAGCGCCGCCACGGGTGATCACCACATCGGCCACTGGCAGCGCCTCGGGCGCGGTGCCGGTGGCACGAGTCAGCTGGTCGGCCTCCACCTGGTTCATGACCAGCAGGTCCAGGTGATCGAGCATTGCGGCAACGGCCGTGGCCTCGAACGGGGCGGCGGCATAGGCCAGGCGCAACCCGCGGGCGCGGACCAGGCGGGCAAAGGCCTGCTGGCCCGTTGTCTCGTTCTGGGTGATGGCGATGTCCCCCGGCCGGGCCGCGTCCAGCGCGGCGGCAACCATTGCATCGTCGATCTGCCGGTTGGCACCTCCCAGGATGATGATCTGGTTCTCGCCCGCATCGTCCACCGCGATGATCGCCTGTCCCGACGGACCGTCCAGAACGGCGATATGGTCCACGCCGACGCCGTAATCCGCCAGCCGGTCGCGCATCCAGATGCCATCCTGACCGACGGCGCCGATCTGCTGCACCATTGATCCCGCTCGGGCGGCGGCGACGGACATGTTGGCGCCCTTGCCGCCCAGCCCCTGGGCAAACCCGGTGGCGGTCAGCGTCTCTCCGGCCACCGGCAGATGCGGCAGACGATAGACCAGATCGGCATTGACCGAGCCGAGGTTCCAGATCGTCATCGGATCACTTCACCTTGCAGGCGGCCAGCACGGCCATGTTCAGGATGTCGTTGACGGTGGACGTGGTGGAACAGACCTGGATCGGCTGGTCCACGCCGGACAGGATCGGGCCGACCACGGTGGCGCCCGCCATCTCCTGCATCAACTTGACCGAGATGCTCGCCGAATGCCGCGCCGGCACCACCAGCACGTTGGCATTGTCCGTCAGCCGGGCAAAGGGATAGGCAGCCCGCGACTTGGCGTTCAGGGCCACATCTACCGTCATCTCCCCCTCGTATTCGAAATCGACCCCCCGTTCCTTCAGTACGCGCGGGGCGACGTGCATCTTGGTCGCGCGCTCCGACACCGGATAGCCGAAGGTGGAGAAGGACACGAAGGCGACGCGCGGTTCCAGCCCGAAGTCGCGCACCACCTCGGCAGAACGTTCGGCGATGGTGGCCAGATCGTATTCGTCCGGCCATTCATGCACCAGCGTATCGGCGACAAAAACAATACGCCCCTTGTGGATCAGCGCAGTGACCCCCACGGCGCCATGTTCGGCATCGGCGTCGAAGACATGGTTGATCAGCTCCATCACATGGGCCGATTTTCGCGTCACGCCGGTGATCATCGCATCGCCATGGCCATGGGCCAGCATCAGTGCGGAAAAGACGTGGCGATCCCGCGCCGCCAGGCGGTGGATATCCACCTGGTCGTGGCCGCGCCGTTGCAGCCGGTCGTAGAGAAAGCTCTTGTACAGTTCCAGATTGCCGGTGTTGGCGGCGTTGACGATCTTCAGTTCCTTGAAGGCGTCACCCATGCCGGCGGTTTCCAGCTTTTCCCGAACGTCCTGCTCTCGGCCGACGACCAGCGCCTCCCCCAGCCCGCCACGCTGGTACAGCACGGCGGCGCGCAGGACGCGGGGGTCGTCACCCTCGGCAAAGATCATGCGGGCCTGGGCGTTACGGGCGCGGGCATGAATGCCGCGCAGGATGCTGGCGGTCGGATCCATGCGGGTCTTCAGGCTCAGCTCGTAGGCATCCATGTCCACGATGGGCCGCCGTGCGGCACCGGTGTCCATGCCCGCGCGTGCCACGGCAGGCGGGATGCGGAAGATCAGGCGCGGATCGAACGGCGTGGGGATGATATAGTCCCGGCCAAAGGTCAGCGCCCGGCCATAGGCCATGGCGACCTCGTCCGGGACGTCTTCGCGTGCCAGCTTGGCCAGGGCCTCGGCACAGGCGATCTTCATCTCGTCGTTGATGGCGCGCGCGTTGATGTCCAGCGCACCCCGGAACAGGTAGGGAAAGCCCAGAACGTTGTTCACCTGGTTGGGGTAATCGCTGCGGCCCGTGGCAACGATCGCGTCCTCGCGCACCGCATGGGCGTCTTCGGGCGTGATCTCGGGATCGGGGTTCGCCATGGCAAAGATCACCGGATCCGGCGCCATGGAGATCACCATCTCCTGCGTCACGGCCCCCTTGGCCGACACGCCCAGGAACACGTCCGCGCCGTTCATCGCATCGGCCAGGCTACGCAGGTCCGTCTTCACCGCATGAGCCGATTTCCACTGGTTCATCCCCTCGGTCCGGCCCTGGTAGATGACGCCCTTGGTGTCGCACATGATGCAGTTTTCATGCCGCGCGCCCATGGATTTCAGCAGTTCCAGACAGGCGATGCCGGCAGCACCCGCCCCATTCAGGACGATGCGCACGTCTTCGATCTTCTTGCCTGACAGGTGCAGCGCGTTGATCAGACCGGCGGCACAGATCACGGCGGTGCCGTGCTGATCGTCGTGGAAGACGGGGATATCCATCTCTTCCTTCAGGCGCTGCTCGATCATGAAGCATTCGGGCGCCTTGATATCCTCAAGGTTGATGCCGCCGAAGGTCGGGCCCATCAACTTTACCGCCTGGACGATCTCGTCCACGTTTTCGGTGTCCAGCTCGATGTCGATGGAATTCACGTCGGCAAAGCGCTTGAACAGCACCGCCTTGCCCTCCATCACCGGCTTGGAGGCCAACGCGCCCAGATTGCCCAGCCCCAGCACCGCCGTCCCGTTGGAGATCACGGCGACCAGGTTGCCCTTGTTGGTGTAATCATAGGCCGTCTCGGGACTTTGGTGGATCGCCTCGCAGGGCACGGCGACACCGGGAGAATAGGCCAGGCTCAGGTCGCGCTGCGTGGTCATCGGGACCGTGGCGCTGATCTCGAACTTGCCGGGCGTCGGCTCCAGGTGAAAGGCCAGGGCGTCTTCCGGGTTGATCTTGATCCTGCTCATGCGCTGCACTCCTCCAAAGGCTTTCTGCTCTTACACGGGGCGGTGCCGCCGCTCAACCGCTCGTGGCGGTTTCGGCTTTCGCCCGGCGGCGGGGATTTGTACCGTGGCGCCGGTAATTTCACGGGGGACCACAGTGAACAAAGCCGCCAATGTCACGCCCATGATGGCGCAATTCCTGGAGATCAAGGCGCAATATCCCGACGCGCTGCTGTTCTACCGGATGGGCGATTTCTACGAGATGTTCTTTGACGACGCGACCGCCGCCGCCGCCGCGCTGGACATCGCGCTGACAAAACGCGGCAAACATCTGGGGGAGGATATCCCCATGTGCGGCGTGCCGGTGCATTCGGCGGAAAACTACCTGCTGACCCTGATCCGCAAGGGGTTTCGTGTGGCCGTCTGCGAACAGATGGAAGACCCGGCCGAAGCCAGGAAACGCGGATCCAAATCCGTGGTGCGGCGCGATGTCGTCCGCCTGGTCACCCCCGGCACCCTGACCGAGGATTCCCTGCTGGAGGCCCGGCGCCACAATTACCTGGCCGCCTTTGCCACCGTGCGCGACACCCATGCGCTGGCCTGGGTCGATATCTCCACCGGGGCGTTTCACGTGATGCCCCTGCCGCAGGTGCGGCTGGGCCCCGAACTGGCGCGGCTGACCCCGGCCGAACTGCTGATCCCCGACAGCGCCGAACCCGACCTGCGTCCCGTGGCCGAGGATCTGCGCCTGCCGCTGACCCCTCTGTCCCGCGCCAGTTTCGACAGTACCGGCGCGGAGGTCAAGCTGTGCGATCTGTTTCGCGTCGGCACGCTGGACGCGTTCGGCAGCTTCGGCCGGGCCGAGATCGCGGCAATGGGGGCCATCGTCGATTACCTGGAGATCACACAGAAGGGGAAATTGCCCCTGCTGCGTCCGCCTCAGCGCGAACAGGGCGAGGCGATCGTGCAGATCGACACCGCCACCCGCCGCAATCTGGAGGTGACGCAGGCCCTGTCCGGCGGGCGCGCCGGATCGCTACTGGCGGCGATCGACCGGACGGTGACGGCGGGCGGTGCGCGGCTGCTGGAACGGCGGCTGTCTTCCCCCTCGCGCAGCGCGGACGTGGTGGAGGACCGTCTGGCCTGCGTCGATTTCGCCGTGGCCCAGACCCGCTTTGCCGGCGACATCCGTGATCTTTTGCGCCGGGCGCCCGACCTGGACCGGGCGCTGTCACGGTTGGCACTGGACCGTGCGGGGCCGCGCGATCTGGCTGCGATCCGCAACGGGCTGGCGCAGGCGCAGGCGATCCGCGATCGCTGCACGGAGGCCGAGCTTCCCCCGCTTCTGCTGCGGGCCGCCGATGATCTGGGCGGACACGATGACCTGCTGGACCTGCTGGACCAGGCGCTGGTCGCCGAACCGCCGCTGCTGGCGCGAGACGGCGGGTTCATCGCGCCGGGCCATGACGCGGAACTGGACGAGGCGCGCAAGCTGCGCGACGAGGGGCGCGGCATCATCGCCACGATGCAGGCCGACTACGCGGCAGAGACAGGCATTTCCGCCCTGAAGATCAAGCATAACAACGTGCTGGGCTATTTCATCGAAGTCACGGCCACCCATGCCGACAAGATGCTGCAACCGCCCCTGTCCGAACGGTTCAAACATCGCCAGACCACCGCCAACCAGCTGCGGTTCACCACCCCCGACCTGTCGGAGCTGGAAACCCGCATCCTGAATGCCGCCGGACAGGCCCAGGGGATCGAATTACGCCTGTTTGCCGAACTCTCCCACGCGGTGATCGACGCAGCGCCGCAGATCGCGGGCACGGCGCGGGCGCTGGCGGAATGGGATCTGGCAATTGCGCTGGCCGACCTGTCGCGGGCAGAGAATTGGACCCGACCGTTGGTCGACACCTCCCGCGCACTGGAAATCGAGGGCGGCCGCCACCCGGTCGTCGAACAGGCGCTGCGCCGCGACGGCGCGCCCTTTATCGCCAATGATTGCACCCTCAACGCAACAGGGGACGGCGCGGCGATCTGGCTGCTGACCGGGCCGAACATGGCCGGTAAATCCACCTTCCTGCGACAGAACGCGCTCATCGTCCTGCTGGCGCAGATGGGCAGCCACGTCCCCGCCCGCCGCGCGCGGATTGGCATGGTCTCTCAGGTGTTCAGCCGCGTCGGTGCGTCGGACGATCTGGCGCGGGGGCGGTCCACCTTCATGGTGGAGATGGTGGAAACCGCCGCGATCCTGAATCAGGCCGACGACCGCGCGTTGGTCATCCTGGACGAGATCGGGCGCGGTACGGCCACCTATGACGGGCTGTCCATCGCCTGGGCCACGCTGGAGCATCTGCACGGCGTCAACCGCGCCCGCGCCCTGTTCGCCACCCATTATCACGAAATGACCGAACTGGCGAAGCGGCTGGAGGGCGTGGACAATGCCACCGTTGCCGTGCGGGAGCACGAGGGCGACGTGATCTTCCTGCACGAGGTGCGAGCCGGCGCCGCCGATCGCAGCTATGGCGTGCAGGTCGCGCGGCTGGCCGGGCTGCCGGACAGCGTGGTAGCCCGCGCCCGCGATGTTCTGGCCTCACTGGAGGAAAACGCCCGCACCGGGGGCGGGCCCAAGGCCGTGATCGACGATCTGCCGCTGTTCGCCGCCGCGCCTCCGCCGCAGCCACAGTCGCCGCAGACCGCCGCACTGCCCGATGCGCTGGCAGAGCTGCTGGCCAATCTGCACCCCGACGACCTGTCGCCGCGCGACGCACTGGATATGCTCTACAAACTGAAAGAGGCGTCGCAATCGGGCTGATTGCAACGCCTCTGTATCCGGGTCGGAGGTCCAGCCGCCGCAGCGGCGCGGCGATCAGCCCTGGTTGGACGACACGCCGACCTGCGCGGGGCGCAGCAGCCGGTCGCTCAGCATGAAGCCCTCGGCCGAGACCTGGATGATCTCCCCGGCCTTGGTGCCGGGCACGGGGGCCTCGAACATGGCTTCGTGCATGTTGGGATCGAACTTGTCACCCACCTGCGGCGAAACGGGTTCGATGCCGTGGCGCTGGAACGTGTTGACCAGGTCGCGCAAGGTCAGTTCCACCCCTTCCAGCAGCGGCGCGTCCTCAACCCCCTTCTCGCCAGCCGCATCCAGCGCGCGGCGCAGGTTGTCATAGACGGGCAGCAGATCACGGGCCAGTTTGGACCCGCCGTATTGTTCTGCCTCGCGGCGCTGCTTGTCCGCGCGCTTGCGGGAGTTCTCGGCATCGGCCAGGGCGCGCATGAACTTGTCTTTCAGCTCGTCCCGTTCGGCCCGCAATGCGTCCAGCTCGATCGCGTCTTCGTCGTTTTCTTCTTCCTCAAGACGGAGGGATTCCTCTTCGATGGAATCGATATCGTCCAGAAACTGTTCGTCCTTCGGCTCAGCCATCGCTCACCTCTGTTGCCGGTTCGAGATCATCCGCCCGACCAGCTGCGCTGTGTAATCCACGATCGGCACGATGCGTCCGTAGTTAAGCCGCGTGGGCCCGATAACGCCTACCGCGCCGATGATCTTTCGGTCTGCGTTCATATATGGAGAGACCACCAAAGAGGAACCCGAAAGTGAAAAAAGTTTGTTCTCGGAGCCAATGAAAATACGCACCCCCTCGCCATCCTCGGCCAGATCCAGGAACTCGGCGATATCCCGCTTGCGCTCCAGGTCGTCGAACAGGCTGCGGATCCGTTCCAGGTCTTCCTCGGGCGCGCCTTCGCCCAACAGGTTGGCCCGGCCACGCACGATCAGCCGCTCATGCTGGGTCGTGTCCTCGGCGTCCCAGACGGCCAGCCCGCTTTCCACCAACGTCTGCGCCAGCGCGTCGATTTCCTGACGGCGGCGGGTGATCTCCTCCGCGACGGCGTGGCGGGCCTCCCCCAGGGTGCGGCCCTCGATGATGGCATTCAGGAAATTCGCCGCCTCCCGCATCGAACTGGGCGTCTGGCCAGGCGGCGGGTTGAAGATCCGGTTCTCCACATGGCCATCGCCGAACACCAGAACCACCAGCGCCCGGTCATGCGCCAGCGAAACAAATTCGATATGCTTGATCGGTGCTTCGTGTTTCGGCGCCAGAACCAGCGATGCCCCCTGCGTCGCCCCCGACAGCGCGGCGCCGATCCGGTCCAGCATTCCGCCGATATCGCCCTGATTGCCCAGCGTCGCGTCCAGCTTGGCCCGGTCTGAGATATCCAGATCCCCGACCTCAAGAAACCCGTCCACGAACATGCGCAGCCCTTGCTGCGTCGGCACCCGCCCGGCGGAGATATGCGGACTTTCCAGCAGGCCCAGGAATTCCAGATCCTGCATCACGTTGCGCACCGTGGCGGCGCTGACCTTCTCGCTCATCAGGCGGGTCAACGTGCGGGAGCCGACCGGCTCCCCGTTGTCGATGTAGCCTTCGACAACCCGGCGAAACACCTCGCGGGAGCGGTCATTCAATTCGTCCAAGATCGATATGCGTTCTATCATTCTCTGCCCTGCCCTGCCTGTCATGAAAGAGGCCGGGACGCAAAAATCAACGGGGCGCTTGCCATCACAGGTGTCGCACGCGTATCACGCCCCCGACAATCCCCGGAGGTAACATGCGACCGTCAGGACGCGACTTAAACGAAATGCGACCGGTTTCAATCGAAACCGGGATCACGAAACATGCAGAAGGCTCCTGCCTGATCCGCGTGGGTGACACCCATGTGATCTGCACCGCCACGGTCGAAAGCCGCGTGCCCCCGTTCATCAAGGGCTCTGGCCTGGGTTGGGTGACCGCAGAATACGGCATGTTGCCGCGTTCGACCACCTCGCGGATGCGGCGCGAAGCCTCCGCCGGAAAACAGGGTGGGCGCACGGTGGAAATCCAGCGCCTGATTGGTCGGTCCCTGCGCGCCGGTGTTGACCGTGTGGCCCTGGGCGAACGCCAGATCTCCATTGATTGCGACGTGATCCAGGCCGATGGCGGGACGCGCTGTGCCTCCATCACCGGCGGTTGGGTTGCGCTGCGCCTGGCGGTGAACAAACTGATGAAGGCAGGCGAGGTGATTTCCGACCCGCTGGTCGATCCCGTCGCCGCCGTCTCCTGCGGGATCTATGCAGGCCAGCCCGTGCTGGACCTCGACTATCCCGAAGACAGCGAAGCCGGCGTGGACGGCAATTTCGTCATGACCGGATCCGGCCGCCTGATCGAAGTCCAGATGTCGGCCGAAGGCTCCACCTTCTCCCGCGCGCAGATGGATGATCTGATGGGTCTGGCAGAAAAAGGCGTGGCCGAGCTTGCCGCCCTGCAAAAGGCCGCTTGCGATGCGTAAATTCAGCGGCGATCGCCTCGTCATTGCCAGCCACAACGCCGGCAAGTTGCGGGAGATCGCCGCGCTGCTGGACCCCTACGGGATCACCGTCAGCTCTGCCGCCGACCACGGCCTGGCAGAGCCTGCGGAGACGGAGGACACCTTTGCCGGCAATGCCCGGATCAAGGCCCACGCCGCCGCACGCGGCACCGGTCTGCCCGCCCTGTCCGATGACAGCGGCATCACGGTGGAGGCGCTGAACGGCGCGCCCGGCGTCTATACCGCCGATTGGGCCGAAACGCCCGAGGGCCGTGATTTTCCCATGGCGATGACCAGGGTCTGGACCCTGCTGGAAGAGAAGAACGCCCCTGCCCCGCGCCGTGCGGCTTTCAACTGCACGTTGTGCCTGGCCTGGCCTGACGGTCATGACGAACTGTTCGAGGGCCGCGTGAATGGACAGGTCGTTTGGCCAATGCGCGGTGCACAGGGATTTGGCTTTGACCCGATCTTCCTGCCCGACGGCGAAACTGAAACATTCGGCGAAATGGACCCGATCCGCAAACACGAGATGTCGCACAGGGCAGATGCCTTTGCGAAGTTCGTAAAGGGTTGTTTTGACTGAGGATTGGCAGGCCGGCGGCTTTGGCATCTATGTGCATTGGCCGTTCTGCCAGTCCAAGTGCCCCTATTGCGACTTCAATTCCCACGTCGTGGCAAACGTGGACCAGTCCCGCTGGGCCCGCGCCCTGTGCGCAGAGCTGGAGCGTTACGCGGAAATCGTCCCCCATCGTATCGTGAATTCAGTGTTTTTTGGAGGTGGGACCCCATCGCTGATGGAACCCGCCACCGTGGACGCTGTTATCTCCACCATCCGCCGTCTCTGGCCCCAGGGCAATGACGTTGAAATCACCCTGGAGGCGAATCCCGGATCGGTGGAGGCCGGGCGTTTCGCCGGATATGCTCAGGCCGGGGTGAACCGTGTTTCTCTGGGCGTACAGGCCCTGAACGACGCAGATTTGAAACGGCTGGGACGTCTGCATTCGGTAGATGAGGCGCTGCGCGCCTTCGACATCGCACGCAATCAGTTCAATCGGGTCAGTTTCGATCTGATTTATGCGCGCCAGAACCAAACCTTGCAGGATTGGGAAGCCGAATTGACCCGCGCGCTGTCGCACGCGGTGGATCACCTGTCGCTCTATCAACTCACGATCGAAGACGGCACCGCGTTCGGCGACAGGTTTGCCCGAGGTGGTCTTCGTGGTCTGCCCGAAGACGATACGTCTGCCGATATGTATTTGATAACTCAGGAAATCTGCGCCGCACACGGCTATGAGGCCTACGAGGTATCAAACCACGCCAAGCCCGGCGCAGAAAGTCGGCACAATTCACTTTATTGGCGCTATGGCGACTATCTCGGCATCGGCCCGGGCGCCCATGGGCGCGTTACGCGTCACGGCCAGCGCCACGCAACCGAACAGCCCCGTCAGCCAGGCGCCTGGCTGGCTGCTGCCGAACAAGGCAATGCTGATAGCGTATTTGTTCCTCTGTCAGGTCGGGACCAAGCCGAAGAATACCTGCTGATGGGCTTACGTCTTGCCGATGGTATCGATCTTCACCGCCTGGCCAGCCTGAACGGCACCCGCGTGAAAGAGGCGCCGATCGCCTTGATGCAGGAACTGGGTATGATCCACCGCGACGGCCACAAGATATGGGCTACCCCTCAGGGTCGGATGGTTTTGAATGCCGTCCTCTCCGAATTGGCGGCGGCGCTCTGAATGCGGCTGCTTTGGGCGGTCTTCGGCTTTACCGCCCTGGCTCTCGGCGGGTTGGGCATCGCCCTGCCCCTTCTGCCAACCGTGCCGTTTCTGCTACTGGCAACATTCTGCTTCGCACGCTCGTCCGAACGACTTCACAATTGGCTGATAAATCACGAAAAACTCGGCCCGCCGATACGGGATTGGCAGGAAAACGGCGCGATCTCCCGCCGGGCCAAGGTATTGGCGACGCTCTCGGTCCTTGCGGTTTTTTGTCTGTCGGCCGCCATCGGGTTGCGCTCCGAACTACTGATGATCCAGGGCGCAACGCTTTGTTGTGTGATGGTTTTCCTATGGACGCGGCCTAACGGCCCGCGCTGAGGATCTGGCACAACTCATCCAGCTGGTCCAGGGAATCGTAGCGAATCGTCACCGCCCCGCCTTCAGCACCGGGCTTGTGATCCACGAACACCCGCATACTGAGCGCCGCGGAAAGATCACCCTCCAACGCCTTTGTGTCGGCATCCTTGTCGACCGCAGCACGCGCCACCGAAGGATTTTTCGGCGCCTCATTGCCCGATTTTGCCAGTTTTTCGGTCTCCCGTACCGACAAACCGCCTGCGATCACCGTTCGGGCGAGATCCACCGGCGAGTCCGAGGTGATCAAGGCCCGAGCATGCCCTGCCGACAATTGCCCCTCACGCAGGAATTCCTGAACCTCATCAGGCAGTTGCAGCAGGCGAAGCACATTCGCGATATGGCTGCGGCTCTTCCCCAGAGCCTCCGCCAGTTTTTCCTGCGTATGGCCGAATTTCCCCATCAACTGGCGATACCCGGCTGCTTCTTCCACCGGGTTCAGGTCTGCGCGCTGAATATTCTCGATAATCGCGACTTCCAGAACCTCTGTATCGTCGAAATCTCGCACCAATACCGGCAATTCATGCAAGCGGGCCAATTGTGCCGCGCGCCAACGCCGTTCCCCCGCCACGATTTCATACAAATCGGACGTTCCGGGCTTCTGCCGCACGATCAAAGGCTGGATCACGCCTTTGGTTTTGATCGAATTGGCCAGTTCCTTCAGCTGATCTTCGGTGAAGCTGCGGCGCGGCTGATCTGGATTCGGAACGATTCGTTCGATCGGGACCAGAAGATCCGGGCGTTTCGGAACGCCGTTCCCAGCCTCCCGTGTTGTGTCCTCGGCCGAAACATCAGCCATCAACGCCGAGAGCCCACGGCCCAGACCACGGTTTTTTTTCTTTTCCATCTGCTGCCTCTTATCTTGGTCTCGTCAGGCCGCGGCCATTTGGTTCTTTTCCATCAATTCCTGCGCCAGGGCCCGATACGCAGCCGACCCCTTGGACCCGCCATCAAACTGCAAAACCGGCATCGCATAGGACGGGGCCTCACTGACACGCACATTTCGGGGAATGATGGTCCGAAACACCAGATCGCCTAGGTTGTCACGCGCATCTTCTTCGACCTGCTGCGAAAGGTTATTGCGAGAATCGTACATTGTAAGAACGATTCCTTCGATCCGAAGGTTCGGATTCGCGGATTGCCGCACCTCACGAATGGTCAGCATCAGCTGCGACAGGCCTTCGAGCGCAAAAAACTCGCTTTGCAGTGGCACCATGACCGAATGCGCCGCCACCATCGCGTTCACCGTAAGAAGGTTCAACGAAGGCGGACAATCGATCAGAATGTAATCATATGCAAACCGCTCCATCGCTGGCTGACGCAGTGCGTCATGCAACAGATAGGAGCGTTTTTCGTTTGCAATCAATTCGATATCCGCAGAGGACAGATCTATGGTGGCCGGGACGATTTCCAATCCGTTCACGTCTGTCTTCAAGATGACTTCGTCCAACGGTACTTCGTCCAGAAGAAGTTCGTAAGTCGTATGCTCCCGGTCCTCCGCCTCGATCCCCAGCCCCGTGGATGCATTCCCCTGAGGATCCAGGTCAATCAACAATACCTTGTTGCCCTGTTCAGCCAGTGCAGCGCCAAGGTTGATCGCGGTCGTGGTTTTTCCGACACCACCTTTCTGATTGGCCACAGCGATGATTTTCGGACCGCCGGTCCTCAAGAGGTCTGGCAAGGGTGAACTCCTTCGATCTTAAGGATGACAGCATCTGGATCGGTTTTACTGCGAATGGCTTCCCAGTCAAAGCGCCATTGTTCCTGTGCCCGGGAAACCTCATCTTTCCAGGTCACACCCTTTGAAAACAAGGCGATTCCCCTTGGCGCAAGATGTAGATCGGCGAATTCCAGCAACCGGGAGAGAGGCGCCAGCGCCCGGGCGGAAAGAACTTCGGCCATTAGAGGAGGTATTGATTCGATCCGCTCCGCCAATACGTCGGCTGGAGCGTTTGTATCGCGTATCACCGTCCGAAGAAAAGTCGCCTTGCGCGTATCAGATTCGACCAAGGTAACGCGCTTTGGCGTGCCACGGTCGCGTGCAAGAAGTGCCACGGGAAGACCGGGAAATCCGCCGCCGCTTCCCAAGTCAACCCAGTGTTGGCATTTAGGTGCAATATCGGCAACCTGAAGAGAATCACTCATATGACGTGTCCACAAGTCCGCTACTGTGGATTTGGCCACCAGATTGATCCTTGGGTTCCACTTCTTCAGAAGGGCGGCATAAGTTTCCAACGCCCCGTATGTTTCACGTGAAACATTCTCGCGATTCATGCGGATTTAACCTCCCGACGACGACGGAGGCGAGAGAGAATCAAGGCAAGCGCAGCAGGAGTCATGCCCTCGATCTTCCCGGCCTGGGCAAGATTTGCGGGTCGCGCGTGAGCAAGCTTTGCTTTCAATTCGTTGGATAGGCCGTCCAACACTGAAAAATCAAATTCATGTGGGATTTCATGGTGTTCATCGCGCCGGAGCGCCTCGACATCCAGCTTCTGTCGTTCGATGTAATTCGCATAAAGCGCATCTCTTGACAGTTGCGCCGCGACATCGGGATCAATCTCATCTACGCGGTCATTCAACGACCGAAGATCATCGAACGACACATCAGGAAATGCGAGTACCTGGAAAAGAGACCGGCGCGACCCATCCTGGCTAACTGCCAACCCCGATTGTTGAAGCTCCCGCGATGTTACTGAAATATTCTCAAGAAGACACCGCCCAGTTTCAAGCTCTTCAGCCTTTTTCGAATACGTCTTGGCACGCTGCCTGCCAACCAGACCAGTGGCAATCCCCAGCGGGGTCAACCTCTGATCCGCATTATCCGCCCGCAAGGACAGTCGAAATTCCGCGCGTGAGGTAAACATCCGATACGGTTCTGTCACGCCCCGGCTGGTCAGATCATCCACCATGACGCCGATATAGCTGTCCGCGCGGCTGAACATCAACGGATCCCGATCAAGTGCTATAAGCGCCGCGTTTGTTCCGGCTACCAGACCCTGCGCGGCGGCTTCTTCATACCCTGTGGTCCCGTTTATCTGGCCTGCGAGATAAAGTCCCGGAACTGCTTTCACTGCCAGTTTGAGATCGAGAACGCGAGGATCCACATAGTCATATTCAATGGCGTAGCCCGGTTGCAAAATTTCAGCTGACTCCAACCCATTGATAGAACGTACATAATCCTCCTGGACGTCCTCAGGTAGAGACGTGGATATACCGTTGGGATAGATGACGTCGTCCGTCAGACTTTCGGGTTCAAGGAAGATCTGATGCGACGTCTTGTCCGCAAATCGAACAACCTTGTCCTCTATCGACGGGCAGTACCGCGGGCCGATCCCATCGATATGTCCGCCGTACATCGCGGAACGATCAAGGTTTTGGCGAATGATTTCGTGTGTGCGTTCATTTGTATGCGTCACTCCGCAGGAAACCTGCGGCGTAGCTGTGCGCGTGGAAAGAAACGAGAAAAATACCGGGTCGTCATCTCCTGGTTGTGCTCCAACAACACTCCAGTCGATCGTTTTCCCGTTCAGTCGCGGCGGAGTCCCTGTTTTCAATCTTCCAAGTGGAAGACCAAAGCTGTCAAGCCGTTCAGCCAGACGGATCGACGGTTTATCGCCCATTCGCCCACCAGAAACTGTTCTATCACCGACATGGATAAGGCCCCGCAGAAATGTGCCCGTCGTCAGAACAACAGCTGATGCGGCTATTTCACTACCGTCGGAAAGGACAACGCCTGTAACCTGGTCCCCCGCCATCAGAAAATCGGCGACCTCTCCTTCAACCACCGACAAACCTGGGCAATTCTGAATCTCTGAAAGCATCTCATTTCGGTAGATGGCGCGATCGGCCTGGGCTCGCGGTCCTTGCACGGCCGGTCCCTTGCGGCGATTCAACAGCCGAAATTGTATGCCTGCTTTATCTGCGACGCGTCCCATGACGCCATCAAGTGCGTCAATTTCCCTGACCAGGTGCCCCTTGCCCAAACCGCCGATGGCCGGATTGCAGGACATAACCCCGATTCCGGAAATATTCAGTGTTATCAATGCTGTGCTGGCGCCAATTCGTGCAGCTGCATGGGCGGCGTCACACCCTGCGTGACCACCCCCTACGACTATGACGTCAAAATGTTTCACGTGAAACACTCCTATTTGCCGATGCAAAAACTAGAGAATATCTCATCCAAAAGGTTCTCGACATCGACGGCACCTATCAGAGAATCGAGCGCGCGGATAGCGTCACGAATATCTTCTGCAATCAGATCTGCGAGAGCGGAGTTCGCCACCAACGCACCACGCGCGTTTTCCAAAGAAGCCAAGGAGCGAACCATCGCGGCACGATGGCGTTCGCGCGTAGCGATACCAGCACCCGCAACACGTTCCCTCAATTCGTCCGAAATCTCTCTGACAAGAACATCCAGCCCTTTGCCGGTGACCGCACTGATGGCTTGCGGATCCCCGGTCAGGTCCCCCTTGGTTCTGAAAACGCAATCACCCGGACGAAGCGCAAAAAGCGGCTCCTCGCCGCCCGCGACAAGATAGACGCAAAGATCCGAAGCCTCTGCCCTTTGGCGCGCGCGATCAATCCCCATGGTCTCCACGATGTCATCAGTCTCTCGCAGCCCGGCAGTATCAAGAAAGGTTACCGGTAAACCGGCCAAATCCATCCGGACCTCGATCACGTCTCGGGTCGTTCCAGCGATATCCGAGGTGATCGCCGCGTCACGACCTGCCAAGGCATTGAGCAAAGTGGATTTTCCCACATTCGGCGCGCCAAGAATCGCCACTTCGAAGCCAGACCTTATCCGCTCGGCGATAGAGACGCCGCGGACCTGATGATCCATGGTTTCTATCACGCGCTCAACCAACGCAATGACTTCGGGTGTGACGTCCACCGGAACATCCTCATCCACGAAATCTATCGTCGCCTCGATGAGAGAGGCCGCGCGAATCAGATCGAGACGCCAGCCATTTGCCAAATCCCCAAGCTGACCGGACAGGATCCGTTGGGCCTGAAGGCGTTGCGTCTCGGTCTCCGCGTCAATGAGATCCGCCAATCCTTCGACCTGTGCCAGGTCCATCCGACCGTTTTCCAACGCGCGCCGGGTGAATTCCCCAGCCTGGGCAGCGCGAAACCCGTTCAGCTTGCCAAGCCGCGAAAGCACCGCCGTTGTGATGGCTGGACTGCCATGTATCTGAAGTTCAACGATATTTTCTCCGGTAAAACTAGCCGGAGCATCGAACCGCAGAACAAGAGCCTCGTCCAGCAAGGATCCGTCACGGTCCTTCAAAGCGCGCAGTGCGATAACGCGTGGAGGCGGATCAGCTATTTGAAAGGCCGCGAAGACATCCCAAGCACGAGGGCCTGAAATCCGGATGACGGAAACGCCCGCCCGGCCCGGCGCGCTCGCCAGGGCAAAGATGGTTTCCATGGACAACTCCTTCTCGGGGCGATCCCGAGATCAGGTATTCATCGAATCGAAGAATTCCGAATTGCTCTTGGTTTGTTTCAACTTGGAGATCAGGAATTCGATGGCGTCCGTCGTGCCCATCGGGTTCAGAATCCGACGCAGAACAAAAGTCTTTTGCAGATCGATTTTGTCCACCAGAAGCTCTTCTTTGCGGGTGCCGGATTTCAGGATGTCCATGGCCGGGAACACCCTTTTGTCTGCGACCTTGCGATCCAGAACCAGCTCAGAGTTCCCGGTGCCCTTGAATTCTTCAAAGATGACTTCATCCATGCGGCTGCCCGTATCAATCAGCGCAGTCGCAATGATGGTCAGAGATCCGCCTTCCTCGATATTTCGTGCGGCGCCGAAGAACCGTTTAGGACGTTGCAGGGCGTTGGCGTCGACACCGCCGGTCAGAACCTTGCCCGAAGACGGCACTGTCGTGTTGAAGGCACGCCCCAGACGGGTGATGGAATCCAGCAGGATCACCACGTCGCGCTTGTGTTCCACCAGGCGCTTGGCCTTCTCGATCACCATTTCGGACACCGCAACGTGACGCGCGGCAGGCTCATCGAAGGTAGAGGAAATCACTTCCCCCTTCACGGAGCGCTGCATATCCGTCACCTCTTCAGGCCGTTCGTCGATCAGCAGGACGATCAAATAGCATTCCGGATGATTCGTCTCGATCGAATGCGCGATATTTTGAAGCAAAACCGTCTTACCCGTTCGTGGCGGCGCCACGATCAGAGAGCGCTGGCCCTTCCCGATCGGCGCGACCAGGTCGATGATTCGGGCAGAGCGATCCTTGATCGTCGGGTCCTCGATCTCCATCGTCAGGCGTTCGTCGGGATAAAGCGGCGTCAAGTTGTCGAAGGACACCTTGTGGCGCGCGCGCTCCGGCTCTTCGAAATTGATCTTCATCACCGAGGTCAGCGCGAAGTATCGTTCATTATCATCGGGTTGCTTCATCAGCCCCTCGACCGTGTCGCCGGTACGCAGGGAGAATTGGCGGATCATGTCGGGGGAGACGTAGATATCATCGGGGCCCGGAAGGTAGTTCGCTTCGGGCGAACGGAGGAAGCCGAAACCATCCTGAAGCACTTCGAGCACACCATCGCCGCCGATTTCCCAGCCTTCATCCGCACGCTCGCGGAGAATCTGGAACATCATCTCCCCCTTGCGCATATTGGAGGCGTTCTCGATCTCAAGTTCCTCTGCCATGGACAGCAAGTCCTTGGGGCTCTGTGCCTTGAGATCAGAGAGATTGAGGCGTTCGTTGCTCATGAAAATATCCTCGACCGGCCTGATGGGCGCGCGATCTGTGCCATGCAATGGGAAACTCCGGCCCGGACGGGCGGTTGCGGTGGTATTTAGGGATGCGTCGGCCGCGAGTCAATCGTCCTTGACGCCGGGCCTGGTGGCTCAGAACCGCAGAACAACCGAAAAAACGATGAGCACAAGGAGCATCGTCGGCAATTCGTTCATCATTCGGTAACGTTTTCCGGTCAATCTGTTCTCACCAGCTGTGAAATCCTTCCTCCGCCGGCCCAGCCAGTGGTGAAACCACGTCATTGCGAGAACGCCTGCTGCCTTCGAATACGGCCAGATCGCGCTCCAGTCGACGATTCCGGGCGTCAGGGCCAGCATCAAACCAAAGACCCAGGTGGCGATCATGGCCGGGTTCATGATCGCGCGGAGCAGTTTCCGCTCCATCTCCTGGAACAGGGGGTCGATGGGGCCACCGATTTCGGCACGTTCCGCGTGATAGACGAAAAGGCGCGGGAGATAGAAGAGACCCGCCATCCAGGCGACGACGGACACGATGTGAAGCGCCTTTGTCCAAGGGTACAGAGTGATCAACAGGTCGGTCATCCCACGTCTCCGCTTCTTCTTTCTAAGAATCTTAAAAGAGATGTTGTTGTTGTTTGTCGACCCGGATTCCTGTGGATTATCGACTCCCGCACAGTTTCATCCACATCTTCACAGGCTGCGTACATCGGGTGGATAAAACTTTCGACCGATTTTGCCGTCTTGGAGAAAAAGCAGCAAAATGAGAGATTTATGGATGAAAAGCCGCAGGATAATCCTGTGGATAACTCTGTGTAGGAAACAGGAAGAACCGTGTTTTGGGGACAGATCGGTTTATCCCCCCCACAGGGGGGCGACTCAGTGCGAATCTGTTCACGACTCACCTACTTATCCCGTCGCGGCGGGAGCCTTGCACCTCCTCCCCAAATTGCTCAGAACTTAGTCGCAGGTTTTACAGCGGGTTTTCCACAGAGATGTCCCCCACGTCCTCCTCTCTTGTTCTTGCCTCCGGGTCGCAGATCCGGGCGCAGATGTTGCACGCGGCGCAGGTGTCTTTTGTCGTTGAAAAGGCGCGGGTGGACGAAGCGATGGTCAAAGCGTCGCTTTTGGCGGAGGGGCATCGCCCGCGCGCGGTGGCCGATGCGCTGGCAGAGATGAAGGCGCAGAAAATCAGCGCGCGACGGCCCGAAGCTCTGGTGATCGGCTGTGATCAGGTTCTGAACCTGGAGGGGGAGATTTTTGACAAACCCGCCACGCCGCAGGACGCCGAAGCCCAGATCCGCGCGCTGTCCGGCAAAAAACACATGCTGCATACCGCCGCCGTGATCAGCGAGGCCGGGCAGCCGATCTGGCGGCATGTTTCCGACGTCCGGCTGACGATGCATCCGCTGTCCGAGCCCTATATCCGCGAATACGTGGGGCGAAACTGGCCCGCGATTGGTCAATCCTGCGGCGCCTACCAGGTGGAGGCCGAGGGGATTCGCCTGTTTTCGCGCATCGACGGCGACCATTTCGCCATCCTCGGCCTGCCGATGATCGAGCTGCTGCATTATCTCACCGTCAAAGGTATTCTGACTCGATGAGCGTTGATTTCATTCCCCTTGCCGGCGTGATCGGCCATCCGATTGCGCATTCCCGGTCGCCGAGGATTCACCAACATTGGCTGCGCAACCGCGGTTTGCGGGGCCACTATGTACCGATGGATGTGCATCCCGATCATCTGGAACAGGTGTTGCGGACGCTGCCCAATATGGGCTTTGTCGGGCTGAACGTGACCTTGCCGCACAAGGAACGAGTGCTGGAAATAGCCGATCTCGTCACCGATAGGGCGACATTGATCGGGGCGGCAAACACATTGATATTTCGCGCCGATGGCAAAATTCATGCTGACAATACAGATGGTTACGGGTTTCTTGAAAATCTGAAACAAGGCGCCCCCGATTGGCAGCCCGAGGCCGGTCCGGCCGCGATCCTGGGCGCGGGCGGCGCAGCGCGGGCGGTTGTGGCCTCTCTTCTGGATATGGGGGTGCCAGAGCTTCTGGTCGCCAACCGCACCCGCATCCGCGCCGAACGGCTGCGCGCGGATTTTGGCAAACGGTTGCGGGTCGTGGAATGGGTCCAGGCCGGTAACATGATCGAAGAGGCGAATCTGGTCGTCAACACCACGTCTCTCGGCATGGTCGGGAAGCCGGAGCTGCGCGTGCCGCTGGACGGGCTGCATCCGGGGCAGGTCGTCACCGACCTGGTCTACGCACCGCTGAAAACCCACCTTCTGGCCGAAGCGGAAGCGGCGGGCGCCACCATCGTCGACGGTCTGGGCATGTTGCTGCACCAGGCGGTGCCGGGCTTCGAACGGTGGTTCGGCGAGCGGCCGGAGGTCGACGAGGCCGTGCGGAAGGCGGCGCTGCGATGAGTTTTCTTCTGGGTCTGACCGGCAGCATCGGCATGGGCAAATCGACCACAGCCCGCCTGTTCGCAGAGCGCGGTTGCGCGGTCTGGGATGCGGATGCTGCGGTGCATCGCCTCTATGCGCCCGGCGGCGCGGCGGTGGTGCCGATGGGTGCCGCATTTCCCGATGCAATCGTCGACGGCGGCGTCTCGCGGGAGGCGCTCAAACGGATTATCGCCACCGATCCCACCGCGCTGAAGCGGATCGAAACCATCGTGCACCCGCTGGTGGGCGAAGATCGCGCCGCTTTCGTTGCGCAGGCGCGGGCGGATATCATTGTGCTGGATATCCCCCTGCTGTTCGAGGGCGGCAGTGCCGACCGGTTCGATGCCACGGTGACAGTCTCGGCCCCCGCAGAGGTCCAGCGCCAGCGGGTTCTGGACCGGGGCGCCATGACCGCTCCGCAGTTCGAGATGATCCTGGCCAAGCAGATGCCGGATGCGCGGAAACGGGCGCTGGCGGATCACGTGGTGATCACCGATACGATGGAGCATGCGGCCCAACAGGTCGCGGCCATCGTCGACGCCATCCGCAAAAGGCTGCAACATGCGTGAAATCGTTCTTGATACGGAAACCACCGGGTTCGACCCTTTTTCCGGCGACCGCATCGTGGAGATCGGCGCGGTGGAGCTGTTCAATCACATGCCCACCGGCGGGCAGTTTCACGAATATCTGAACCCGCAGCGCGACATGCCAGAAGACGCGTTTCGCGTGCATGGCCTCAGCTCGGATTTCCTGGCGGACAAGCCGCTTTTCGCGGATGTGGCGCAAAAATTCCTGGATTTCGTGGGTGATGCCAAGCTGGTGATTCACAACGCGGAATTCGACATGAAATTCCTGAACGCGGAACTGGGCTGGCAGAACATGCGCCGCCTGCCCGACGATCAGGCGATCGACACGCTGGCCATC
Organism: Pseudooceanicola aestuarii; assembly: GCF_010614805.1. Classification (NCBI taxonomy): domain Bacteria; kingdom Pseudomonadati; phylum Pseudomonadota; class Alphaproteobacteria; order Rhodobacterales; family Paracoccaceae; genus Pseudooceanicola; species Pseudooceanicola aestuarii. The sequence goes on along the minus strand of NZ_JAAFZC010000001.1, from coordinate 1,090,232 downwards.
GCGCGGCGCCGGTTTCCACGCGCGCAGAACTCGCTGGATGCCCTGTGCCGGCGGTTTGGCATCGACAATTCGTCGCGCACCCTGCACGGCGCGCTGCTTGATAGTGAGATCCTGGCCGAAGTCTACCTGGAGCTGATCGGCGGGCGGCAACCGGATTTCGGGCTGAACGTGGACAATGAGGGCGACAGCACCCGGCAGACCGGCGAGGCCTGGCGCCCCAGCCCGCGCCCGACGCCCCTGCCCGCGCGATTGCGCGAAAACGAACGCGCCGCCCATGAGGCTTTCGTGGAAAAGCTCGGGGACGGCGCGCTTTGGAAGACGCTTTAGCCGCGGATCAGTTCGCGGGCGCCGCGGTTTTCTGAGCTTCGACCCGGCGGGCCAGCTCCTGCCGGTAGAGGGAGACGAAATCGATCGTGTCCAGGTTCAGCGGCGGGAAGCCCCCGTCGCGGGTCACGTCCGACACGATGCGGCGCACGAAGGGGAAGATCATGCGCGGGCATTCGATCAGCAGGAAGGGGTGCATCTGCTCTTCGGGGACGCCGTCGATGGTAAAGATGCCCACATATTCGATTTCCAGGATGAACAGCTTTTCAGCCGGATTTTCCTTGGACACCGATTCCACGTTCAGCTTCAGGATCACCTCGTAGGTGTTCTCCGCCTCGCGCTTCTTGGCATCCAGGCCGACCTGAACCCGGACGTCGGGCTGCACCGAACCGGTGCTGCCCTTCTGGGCCAGGATATTTTCGAACGACATGTCGCGGACATATTGCGTCTGCACGTTCATCCGGACCTGCGGCTGCTGGGCAGCCGCGCCGTTTTGCTCTTCGCTCATGCTCTCTTCTCTCCCGAGGCGTAAAAAGTCGGGTTTTGGTTAGCAGGAAGAGCCCCCTGCCTCAACTGCGCGATGGGTCACGCAACGTCATCGTCAGGTCGGTTTCAGTGCTTTGTCCAGCCCGAGGGTCGGTGAGTCGCCGTTTTGGGCGGATCGACCTCGGTATATTCCCCCTCAAGGATGTCGGGACGTGTGGGCCGGGCGTCCCGGTAGGGCCCCCGCGCCGTGGGGCCGGCGGAAAATCCCTGCACCCGGATGCGTTTGCGCAGCCAGTGGAATGCCACTTTGCGGAAGGCTGGCGTCAGCAGGGCAAAGCCCACGACGTCGGTGAAGAAGCCCGGCGTCAACAAAAGTGCCCCGGCCAGCAGGATCATCGCCCCGTCGGCCAGCGGTTCGGACGGATCGTTGAGCGTGCCGAAACTCTGGCGGATGCGGTTCATCGCCAGCGCACCCTGCGCGCGCACCAGCCAGGTGCCCAGGATTGCGGTCACCAGCACGATGGCCAGGGTCCAGCCCAGGCCGATCACGCCACCGACCTGAATGAACAGGGCAATCTCGATCATCGGGATCGCAATGAATGCAAACAGAAGCCACATGAACGTCATCTCCTTCCGGCGCTGGTAGACTTGAGTGCGCCCAGCACCTACATAAGAGCGAGCAAGACGCATTACCATGTTGCCGGCAAAGAGGTGCTCATGAACTCTCCCATTCTACAGCTTCTCGTTCTGGCGGGGATCGCCGTATTCCTGATCCTCCGGCTTCGGAATGTTCTGGGCACGCGCGAAGGTTTCGAAAAACCCCCCGTCGCGAACGAGGAACCGCGCCAGATGCCCCGTGATCACGGGTTCGAGGTGATCGAGGGCGGCCCCGATCCCGACATTACCGACCACGTCGCCGAAGACAGCCCCGCCGCCCGCGCCCTGGCGGAGATGAAGGCGGTGGAACCCTCGTTCAACGTCACCGAATTCCTGGCCGGTGCGCGCGGCGCCTACGAGATGATCCTCATGGGGTTCGAGCGTGGCGACCTGGCGGAGATCAAACCGTTCCTGGATCAGGAGGTCTACGCCAGCTTTGCGGAGGTGGTTGAAGCGCGCGAACGTGACGGTCTGAAAATCGAGGCGGAGTTCGTCGGTGTGCGCGACATGAAGTTGATCGACGTGAACTTCTACCCCCAGGACAACCTGGCAGAGCTGACGGTTCGGTTCACCGGGCAGCTGACCTCGGTCGTGCGCGACCGCGCCGGCGAGATCATCGAAGGCGTGCCGGGCGAGATCAAGACACAGCGCGACAGTTGGACCTTTGCCCGCCACATGGGCGAGGACGACCCCAACTGGCAGCTTGTCGCCACGGGCGAATGATCCGGGCGGCGGCGCTGGCTCTGACCCTTGCCGGGTCCGTGGCAGAGGCCGCCGAGACGACGTATTCCGTCCTGTCGTTCAAGGATCTTGTCGGTTGGCCGACAGATGACCACGACGCCGCGCTGAAGGTCTTTCTGAAGACCTGCGGCGACATGAAAGACCCCGATTGGCAGGCCATCTGCAAGGTCGCCGCCAATCAGCCGGCTGGGCGGACGTTCTTCGAATTGTTCTTTACGCCGGTTCTGATTCAGGACGGCACCCCGGCGCTGTTCACCGGCTATTTCGAACCGGAATTGCGCGGCTCCCTCACCCCTACGGATGAATATCGGTATCCCGTCTATGCCATGCCCCCGGAGGCGCGGGGCAGCGGGGTCTGGCTATCGCGGCGCCGTATCGAAGAGGATCTGCCTCTGGCCGGGCGCGGGCTGGAAATTGCCTGGGTGGATGATCCGGTGGAATTGTTCTTCCTTCAGATCCAGGGCTCCGGGCGTGTGCTGTTGCCGGACGGCTCGCATCTGCGGTTGGGTTTTGCCGGGTCGAACGGGCACAAGTACCGGTCCATCGGTGTCGAGCTTGTCCGCCGCGGCATCTACGACCAGCACCAGGTATCCGCCCAGGTGATCCGCAACTGGGTTCGGCGGAATCCGGTCGAAGGCGCGGAATTGTTGAAACATAATCCCGGCTACGTGTTCTTTCGCGAGGTGCGCGATGTCTCTCCCGAGGAAGGGCCGAAAGGCGCGATGAACCGGTCCATCACCGAGGGACGCACCGTCGCGATCGACCCGGCCTATATCCCGCTGGGCGCGCCGGTCTGGGTTGAGAAACAGGGCAACCGCAAACTGTTGCGCCTGATGATCGCGCAGGATACCGGGTCCGCGATCAAGGGACCGCAGCGTGCCGATATCTTCACCGGCACCGGCCATCATGCCTGGCGACAAGCTTCCCGGATGAAGGACGGCGGGCGCATGGTGGTCCTTATGCCGATCCAGCGGGCCTATGCGATGATGACGGAACTGACAGAATGAACCGGCGCCTGACTTCGGATGAGCTTGACCTCTGGCGCAAGGTGGCAGAGCGGACGGAGCGCCTGCACGACAGCACCTCGCGGGAGGTCGCGCGCCCCGCGCCCAAAGCTCCCACCTTGCGCCGTCGAGAGGCCGTGCCGCAGGACATGCGCATCGGCAAACAGGTGAAATCCCCCGCCCCCGCGCATGATCTACAGGCGGAGTTGACGGAAAGACTGCACGGCCTCCCCCTGCGGATGGACCGGAAACTGCACGGCCGGATGACCCGAGGCAAGCTTGCGCCCGAGGCCCGGATCGACCTGCATGGCATGACCACGGACCGCGCCCATACCGCGCTGCGGGGGTTCGTCCTGCGCTGCGCGCGGGAGGGGATGCGGCTGGTTCTGGTGATCACCGGCAAGGGGCGGGACGAGGCCGGCACGAACATCATTCCCGACCGCAAGGGGGTGCTGCGCCACCAGGTGCCACAATGGCTGTCCTTGCCGCCATTGTCACATCTGGTCCTTCAGATCACCCCGGCCCACCGCAAGCACGGCGGGCACGGGGCCTATTACGTCTATCTCACGCGCAATCGCTAAAGCACGTAGCGGCTGAGATCGGCAGAGGCGGCAAGTTCGCCCAGATTTTCCTGCACGAAGGCCTCGTTGACCTCCACCGTCTGCCCGCCCCGGTCAGGCGCGGCAAAGGACAGTTCTTCGAACACCCGTTCCATCACGGTATAAAGCCGCCGGGCGCCGATGTTCTCCACGCTCTGGTTGACCTCCGCCGCGATGCGGGCCAGCGCGGCAATGCCATCGTCGGTAAAGGTGACTGTTACCTCTTCGGTACCCATCAGGGCGGTGTATTGCCGGGTCAGCGCGTTGTCCGTCTCGGTCAGGATGCGGACGAAATCGGCTTCGGTCAGGGGTTTGAGTTCCACCCGGATCGGCAGGCGACCCTGCAATTCCGGCAGCAGATCGGAGGGTTTGGCAATGTGGAACGCCCCGGAGGCGATGAACAGGATATGATCCGTCTTCACCGGCCCGTACTTGGTCGAGACGGTCGTGCCCTCGATCAGCGGCAGCAGGTCGCGCTGCACCCCCTCGCGGGAGACGTCGCCGCCACGGGCATCGGTGCGGGCACAGACCTTGTCGATCTCGTCCAGGAAGACGATGCCGTTTTCCTCCACCGAACGCAGGGCGGCGCGGTGGACCGTCTCGTCGTCCAGCAGCTTGTCGGCTTCCTCGCCGATCAGCATGTCATGGCTTTCGGCGACGGTCAGTTTCTTGCGGACGGTGCGCCCGCCGAAGGCCTTCCCGAATAGATCGCCAAGATTCATCATCCCCATCTGACCACCGCCGGGCTGGCCCGGCACATCCATCATCGACAGCGGGTTGGAGGTGTCGGCCACGTCCAGCTCGATGATGGTGTCGTCCAACTCTCCGCTGCGCAGCTTCTTGCGGAACATCTCCCGCGTGCCTTCGCGGGCGTCTTCTCCGGCGATGGCAGTGATCACGCGATCTTCGGCGGCGGCATGGGCGCGGGTCTTCACGTCCTCGCGCATGTGGTCGCGGGTCATGGCGATGGCGGCATCCACCAGATCGCGCACGATCTGTTCGACATCCCGTCCGACATAACCGACCTCGGTGAACTTGGTCGCCTCGACCTTGAGGAACGGCGCGCGGGCCAGTTTCGCCAGGCGGCGGGAGATTTCGGTTTTCCCGACGCCGGTCGGGCCGATCATCAGGATGTTCTTGGGATACACCTCGTCGCGCAGGTCATCGGCCAGCTGCTTGCGCCGCCAGCGGTTGCGCAGGGCTACGGCCACGGCACGTTTCGCGTCCTTCTGGCCGATGATGAAACGGTCGAGTTCCGAGACGATCTCGCGGGGGGTCAGGTCGGTCATGAGAGCCTTTCCAGATGTGCGGGGGGAAGAAAGGCGCGGAACCGGCCCAGGGGCAGCCGGGTGACCAGCATACCGCGGAACCGGGCCCAGTTCGCGCCAAGAAGAACAAGAGCCACGCCAAGGCCCAGGATGACCCAGGCGGCCAGCTCGCCGTTTGTGTCGGGCGACAGCGTGACGATCACGCCCACCACATAGGTGATCGCGGCCAGAAGAAACGATCGCCGGTCGATCAGCACCGCCACCAGCGCAAAAAACGCCATGACGATCATCAGCACGGTGCGGGTGCCAGCCGCGTCGCTGGACAGGACCGAAAGGGCGACGGTGTTGATGATCATCGGGGCGGCCACCAGGTGCAGCCAGAACCCCTGTGCCGCGCGGCGGGTGACGCGGTGCGGATCGCTGGCGTCGAACCGCATCGCCACGGCAAAGGTCAGCAGCCCCAGCACCAGCGTGATCCAGCCAAAGCCGCCGGCGTTGGACAACAGGAAGATATCGGTCAGATCCTCCGGCGTGCCGACCCGCGTGGCCACCGCCAGCTGCGCGATGGCAAACAGCCCCACGGCCACGACCGCCAGCGCAAAGGGCACGCGGAACCGCAGCCAGTAGACCAGCACTGCCGCCATGGCCAGAAGGCCCGGCGCGATGAAGCTTTCGTAATCGCGCAGCGCCACTGACAGGATGCCAGACAGCCAGTTGCCGAAGCCGAACACCGCGACGGTGGTGAACATCAGCGTCAACAGGATCGCGGGGCCGATCATGCGGCGGCGGCGGATGAAATATTCCGACAGCGCCCAGACCAAAGCGCCGGACAGCACGCTGATCACCAGCAGCACGACCCGCAGGTCATCCAGGTTGTCACCGACGATGACGCCGACGGTGGCGGTGTACCCGGCGGCCAGGATCAGCAGGCCGACGATGATGAAGATCTCGTTGAAGCCGCGAAACAGCTCGAACGGTTCATCGCCGGGGTCCAGCCCCTCCCGCGCGCCGGTGCGGCTGTGTGCCAGCGCGGTCAGCGCTGCGGCCTGGCGCTCGGACAGGACGCCGGCCGCGACAGCGGCGCGGATGTCATCGGTTCCGATCACGCGATGGATTCCACGATGACATTGCCATTGGTGAACACGCAGATATCGGCAGCGATGGCCATGGCGCGGCGGGCAACCTCCTCGGCGTCGTGATCGCTGTCCATCAGGGCGCGCCCGGCGGCCAGCGCGTAGTTCCCGCCCGAACCGATGGCGATCACGTCATGTTCGGGTTCCAGCACATCGCCGGCGCCGGTGATGACATAAAGATCCTTGCCGTCCGAGACGATCAGCATCGCCTCCAGCTTTTGCAGGTACTTGTCGGTGCGCCAGTCCTTGGCCAGTTCCACGCTGGCGCGGGCCAGCTGTCCGGGCGTCGCCTCCAGCTTGGCTTCCAGCCGCTCCAGCAGGGTGAACGCATCGGCGGTGGACCCGGCGAATCCGGCCACCACGTCATAGCCACCCGGCGACAGGCGGCGGACCTTGCGGGCGGTGCCCTTCATCACGGTATTGCCGACGGACACCTGCCCGTCTCCTGCGATCACGACACGCCCGCCCTTGCGGACTCCGATGATCGTCGTCCCGTGCCATCCGGGAAAGTCGTTGTCGGCCATTGTGATCCTCCTGTGTTGGGGTGGTATATGCGGTGCCGGTCCGGGGCGGACAAGGGCGCGTCGGCTCGGCCGGGCGTCTCGCCGCTTGTCCGGACGGTTCCCGCGACGTAGCATTTGTTGCATGGCCGAGTACCGGGAAATGAACATCTATCTGGATCCGCCGCTGCTGGCTTCGGCGCGCGCGGGGGCGCATAATTTCCTGTACCTCCTGCGGCGCACGTTGGAAGGGCACGGCTACGAGGTGGAATTCCACCCCACCGGCAGCGAAATGCGCAGCCTGGCGCCGCGCCGGCCGGGATTTGCGATGTTTCACATGGAACATCCGACCCATTCGCGCGCCTTCACTTTCCGCCGGGTCTACCAATATCCGTTCTGGACGATCGAGACCGACGCCGCGCGCTGGAACTGGAACGTCGCGCTTGCGGATTTCTCCAGCGCCCGGATCCCGGACGATGCGGCCAGCAAGTTCATGCACCGCTGGCAGACCCGCCTTTACGGCGCGCGCGCTCTTCACGCCCGGCGCAACGGATTCGTCTACGTGCCGCTGCAAGGCCAGTTGCTGCGCCGCAGATCGTTTCAGAGCGCCTCGCCGCTGGAGATGCTGAAACGTACGCTGGAACAGGAGGACCGACGCAAGATCCTGGCCACGCTCCACCCCAAGGAGATCTACCACCCGGAGGAGCTTCAGGCGCTGGAGGCCCTGTCCGGCGAGCAGCCGCGCCTGCGGATCGTGCGCAGCGAGATGGTGGAGATGCTGGAGGGCTGCGACTACGTCGTCACCCAGAATTCCAGCGCGGCCTTCGCGGCGATGTTCTTTGGCAAGCCTTCGCTGCTGTTCGCGCGGTCGGATTTCCATCACATAACGCTGGGGCCGGATGATTTCGACCGCATCGCCAGCCATGTGCCGGATTACGCCGGATATGTCTGGTGGTTCTGGCAGCACATGTCGATCAACGCCGGACGCCCGGAGGCAGAGGAAAAGATCGCCGCCGCGCTGCGCCGCTGCGGAATGGAGCTCTGACGCGCCCGCAGGCCGGGCCACGCCCCAGGGCCGTCCGCCATGCAGAAGGGGCGCCCGGTTGGACGCCCCCTGAAACCTCGATCCGGCGATCCGGCGATCTGACGGATCAGATGCTGTCTTCGATCCAGCTTTGCAGCGCGGCTTTGGGTGCGGCGCCACTGCGGTTGGAGATGATCTCGCCGTCCTTGAAGATGAACAGCGCCGGGATGCCGCGCACGCCCATGGACATGACGGTGTTGGGGTTGCTGTCGGCGTCGACCTTCACGATCTTGACCTTGTCGGCCAACTCGTCGGACAGTTCTTCCAGCGCGGGGCCGATCTGCTTGCACGGGCCGCACCATTCGGCCCAGACATCGACCAGCACGGGCTTGTCTGCTTGCTTAACTTCGGCATCGAAGGTGTCATCGGTTACGGCGACGGTGGCCATGGGAATTCTCCAGTCAGCGTGTGTCAGGGCCTGAAGGTATGGGCGCCTCTGGCCGGGGTCAAGGCAGCCGCGCCTCGCGAAGCGCGGCGGTCACAAGATCGTGCGGCAGCTCCATCAACGTGCCAGTGGCGGTCCACAGGATCGCCGTGTCTATGCGCTGGCCGGGATAGATCTGCGCCAGCATCGCGGCATAGGCTCCCATCTGGCGCAGCAGCCCTGCGGGCACGGCCTCGGGCGTGCCGGGGACCACGGCGTTGGTCTTGAAATCGACAGCCAGAACGTGGCCGTCGCCGGGGATCAGCAGGTCGATCACGCCGTGCAATCGGGCGCCACCCAGTTCGTCCAGCGCGGCGGTCACCGGGATTTCCCCCAGCGCGCTGCCATCGAACAACGGGCGCAGCGCCGGGCGCTCCAGCAACTCAAGCGCCTGCCGGGTGATCTCCTGCGCCTCGGCCGGGTCTGCCACCGGGTCGCGGACCAGCAAACGCGCGGCCAGGTCGGCCCGGGTTTCAGGTGCAGCGGCAGGCAGGTGTTCCAGCAGCAGGTGCATCATGGCGCCGCGACGCAGCGCGATGGCCTCCTCCTGCCCGGCCTCCCCCGGCAGGGCCTTGGCCCCGCCCAGGTCCGACGGGCTGACCGTCACCGGGCGCGGTGGCGCGGGCGGCGGGGTGCTGTGGGTCCAGTCAGGCGGCGTGACCTGCGTGGCCGGCCGGGCCACCGCATCGGGCGGTATGGTGCCGTGCCAATCGCCCGTCTCGATCCGCAGGCCGGGGCCAGTGGGCGTGTCCACCCGGATCGCCCCCTGTGCCTTCATCGCCTCCTCGATCCGGCTGTACCAATCGTCGCCGTCTTTCCCCAGCTTGCCGGCAGCGGCGACGATCAGCCACGATTCCGCTCGCGTCATCGCGACATAGAGCAGCCGATCGCGTTCTTCCTCCATCCGGGCGATGTGGCGGGCGCGCAGTTCCTGGTAGGCCTCGGGCGCCTGGGCGGAGGGGACGGACCACAGCGCCACGTCATCGGCGGGCACCACCGCGCTGTCATAGCGGGTGGCGCGGTCATAGGTGTCGGGCAGGATCACCACCGGGGCTTCCAACCCCTTGGCGCCGTGAACGGTCATCACGCGGATCTGGTTGGCGGCGGAATCGACCTCCCGCTTGATCTCCGTCTCGTCGCTTTCCATCCAGACCAGGAAGCCGGTCAGGCTGGGAATTTCCGTCCGCTCGTAGGCCAGCGCCTGGTCCAGCAGGGCGTCGATGCCGTCTTCGGCCTCCTCCCCCAGGCGGCGCAGGAACTTCAGTCGCCCGTCATGGCGGATCAGGACGCGCGACAGCAGGTCGTAGGGGCGCAGATAATCCACCTGTTCACGCAGATCGCGCAACGCGGCCACGGTGGCGGGGAACTCTGCCTCCCGCCGCACCAGCTCGGGCCACAGGCGCGGGCCGGCACGGTCATGGGCCAGGTCATAAAGCCCCCGCTCTCCCCAGTTGAACAGAGGCGATTTCAGCACCACTGCCAGCGAGAGGTCGTCCTCTGGCAAGGCAAGAAAGGACAGCAGCGCCGTCAGGTCGCGTACCGCCAGCTCTCCGCCGACCTTCAGCCGGTCGGCGCCCGCGATGGGCAGGCCCTGCTCCTTGCAGGCGCGAATGATCTCGGGAAAGATCCCGTTTCTGCCCCGGACCAGGATCATCACGTCGCCGGGTTCGACGCGGCGTTGGATATACGTTCCCGTATGGCCGATCTCGGCGGGGATGGTGCCGGTTTCGATCATCTCCCCGATGCGGGTGGCCAGGGCGCGGGCCAGAATGACATTGTGATGATCCTGGCCCACACGGTCGACGGGATCGTACCAATCGCCGGGGTCGTCCTCCGTCACCGGTTCGACATGACCCCACAGATCGACGCGGCCGGGCATCCGGTCCTTGAATGCGCGGTGGGTCTGGGTAGGGCTGAACCCGGCATCGGCGCGCCCTTCGAACACCCGGTCCACCAGCGACAGCACGGCGGAGGAGGAGCGGAAGGAATATTCCAGTTCAAGCCGTTGCAGGTCACGGCCGACATCGGCCAGCCGCTGGCCGAATTCCTCCTGCATGCGAATGAACTCCGCCGGATCGGCCCCCTGGAAGGAATAGATCGACTGTTTCGTGTCGCCGACCACGAACAGGGTGCGCGTCACCTCGTCCCGCGCGCCCTGCCCGGTGGTGAATTCGCGGGCCAGCAATTCGATCACCTGCCATTGCACGGGCGAGGTATCCTGCGCCTCGTCCAGCAGGATGTGATCGATCCCCCCATCCAGCCGGTAGAGCACCCAGGCCGAGACCGCCGGATCGGTCAGCAGATCCCGTGTCTTGAAGATCAGGTCGTCGAAATCCAGCCACCCGCGCAGCAGCTTCGCCTGCGCATAACGGTCCAGGAAATCGCGGGCAAAGGCGTTCAGAACCTCTGCCCGATCGATGGCCCGGACGGATTTCATCCGGTCGGACGCGACAAAGAGGCGCTGGGCAAAATCGTCGTACCATTCGATCAGTGCGGGATTGTCGTCGCGCACGCCCTTGGTCGGGAATTTCTTGCGCACCGTGCCGGCGGTGGTCAGGCACAGCTGTTGCGCCGTGTCGAACAGGGCGCGCGGATCGTCGGGCAGCAGGGCCAGCGGCGCGCCGGCCTTTTGATCCGTGGATTTGCTACTTTGGCGCAGAACCTCGCCCAGGCGGGTCATCGCCTCTGCGTCGCCGGGCTCGAACGCCTCTGCCAGAACGGCGGCGGTGTCGACATCCGGCCCCAGGTCGAAGACCGCGGCGATGCTGGCCCGGTCGCCGGACCCCCGAAACAGATCGCGCGACCCGGCAATCGTGGCGGTCAGCCGGTCCAGAGATGTCTCGGTGGAGCGCACGACCAGCGCGTCCAGCAGATGCGCGGTCTCTCCGCTGGCGATCTCGTCCACCACCTCGGCGCGCAGGTTGGCGGCGCTGCGGTCGTCCAGTTCGGTGAACTTGGGCGATACCCCGGCTTCCAGCGGGAAGCGGCGCAGCAGGGCAGAGCAGAAGGAATGAATGGTCTGGATCTTCAGCCCGCCGGGCGTCTCGATGGCGCGGGCGAACAGGGTGCGGGCATGGGCCAGGCGGGCGGCGTCGATGGTTTCCTCCTCCCCCAGCTGGGCAAGGGCGTCGCGCAGCGCAGGTTCAGGCAGCATCGCCCATTCCCCCAGCCGCCGGAACAGGCGGTTCTGCATCTCGCTTGCCGCCGCGCGCGTATAGGTCAGGCACAGGATGTTTTGCGGCGACACGCCCTGCAACAGCAGCCGCGCCACCCGGTCGGTCAGCACCCGCGTCTTGCCCGACCCGGCATTCGCCGACAGCCAGGTGGATCGGTCGGGCGCCGCGGCGGTGATCTGGCGCAGGGTGGCCTCGTCGCGCGGGATACCGGTCATGGCATGTCCTCCGGCTGGGGATCGTCGGTGTAATCCCATTCTCCGAACCGCGCGAGAAGATCGTAATCCCCCGCCGCCGCATCCCGTTTCATCGCGGCACGAGAGGTATAGCCGCGTTCCGGCTGCAACCAGGCTGTGATCAGGCGGGTCAGCTCCTCCCAGGCCTGCCCGGGGGGCACGTCCTCCAGCGGCACGGGCACTTCCTTGGGGTCGTTCGACAGTTGGATATAGATCGCCTCCGCCACGGCCATCGGCCCCATCCTGGCAAATCCAGCGCGTTCGGCGATCGCGGCCTCCAGCAGCAATTGCTTGGCAAAGAACTTCTGCTCCTTGGCGCTGGGCGCGCTGCCGGTCTTGTAGTCATAAAGCCGGTAGCGCCCGTCGCGGTCGCGATCCACGCGGTCGGCCTTGGCCGTCAGGGTAAATCCGAGGGATGGGATTTCCGCCCTGCCCTCCGCCTCAGGGCTGGTCAGGTCAAGATGGGCCTGCCGGTTGTCCTCCCGCTCGCAGAACCATTCGGCGATGCGCGCGATCCGGGAGTGCCACAGCAGCCGCGCCTCCGTCCAGGGGACCAGATCGGACAGCACCTGCGCCGCGACATCGGTCAGCGCCTCGGGGGTGTTGGGCAATGTGCCGTCCTGCAATCCTTTCACGAAGGTTTCAAACACCTCATGCGCGATGATCCCGCGCAGCCGCGCATCCGGCGCCTTCATCAGCGGATCCAGCGGGCGAAGGCCGAGAATTTTCTTGGCGTAGATGGCATAGGGGTCGCGGATCAGCTTTTCGACCTCTGTCACCGACATCTTGCGCGGTCGCGCCGCCACCGGTGGGCGCGGCGACGGGCGCGGCGCGGGTTGCGGCGGTCCGGCATCTTCCAACCGGCGCGCCAAGGCCAGCCATTCGGCCCCGCGCGCGGTCATGTCGGCCCAGGCCTGCGGGCCAGCGGGGGGCAGGCCGGACATCAGGTTCTTCAGCCGGTTCAGCCAGCGGGAGGCAACGGTTTCCGCGCCCTCCGTCTTGGTCGCGCGGGTCAGCCAGACCTGGGGCGCGGCGACGGCCTGCTGGAAATCATGCGCCGACAGCCCGATCCGCCGATCCGGCAACAGCAGCCCTGCGGCCTTGCGCAACGGGCGGTTCAGCCACAGGTCCGGCGTTGGCGCCTCGGGCCAGCTGCCTTCGTTCAGTCCGGCCAGGATGACCAAACCGGCGCCCTGCACCCGCGCCTCAAGCGTGCCCCAGATCAGGATATCGGACCGGGGTTCCCCCGGTTTGCGCATGTCTTCGCCTGACAGGATGGCACCAAAGATCGCGTCGTAATCCCGTGCGGTGACGGTGCCGCCGTGATCGGCATCGAGCGCCAGGCGGGCAACGACATCCTGCGCCTTTTCCCCCCCGTCGCGGCGCCACATCGTGATCTCCGCATCCTCGGCACAGCCCCGCGTCAGGCGTTCGGCCAGTGCCACGTGGGTTGCCAGCCGCGTGGCCACAGGGCGGGTCTGCGCATCGCGCCGGTCCATCACGCAATCGGCCAGCCAATCGCACCATTGGCGGGCGTGGTCCGTCCCTTCGGCATGGGCGAACGCGTCCAGCGCGGCGCGGTCGGGGAAGGCAGGGCCGTGGCGGCGCAGGCGCAGTTCCAGCTGTGCGGTCAGCGCCAGATGCCGCCCCCGCTGGCCGCCGGAATGGCACAACGGGTGTTTCAGCAGGGTCAGCAGCCCCTCCGCCGTCAGATCCTCGATGAACAGCGCCCCGACATGGCGCAGGAACCGGCCTTGCGGGGTCAGGTGCAGCGGCTCGCCGGCGGAATCGTCGGCGACGATGCCCCAGCCGTCCAGCGCGGCTTCCACCTGACGGGTCAACATGCGGTTCGGGGTGATCAGCGCGGCGGTGCCGCCGTCCTCCACGGTTTTGCGCAGGCGCAGGGCGATGGCCTGGGCCTCCAACCGCATCGACGGCGCCTCGATCAGGGTGACATGTTCGGTCGCGGTGGCAAGTCCGTCCAGCGCGGGGCCCTCCGCCAGCCATTGATGCGTCACCGGCGCGGGGCGAAGCGCCAGAGATATCAGCCGGTTACGGTCTTGTGGCACCTCGCATTGCGCCCATGGCTTCACCTGGTCGGGGCGCAGTTCCAGATGTCGCGTCAGCCGCGCAAAGCGGAACTGGGGGTGATCCTCCCCCGTCAGCGCATCGTCCAGCCCGTCCCAGACCGCGGCCGGGAGGTCAAAGTCGAAACCGGGCAGAACCACCGCGCCCTGCGGCAGCCGTGCCACCGCCTGCATCAACATGTGCGTCGTCCCGCGTGAGCCGGTCGAACCGGCCAGGATCACCGGATGCTGCGGCGGCTGATCCTGCCAATGGGCGATCAGCCCGCTGACAAGCTTGCGGCTGCGCGCCTCCGGGTCAGGCAGATCCTCGCGCCCGGCCAGCTGGGTGACGATGGTCAGGAACCGCTGGGCGCGGACCCAATGGCCGGACTGGTCTTCGACGTCCAGCGCGGCGATGTCGCCGGGCGTCACCCCCTCCCCCTGCATTTCGTCCATCAGGGCGGCCAGGCTGTCGGCCAGGTCATACAGATGGGCGCGCGGTGCCAGGTCCGGCTCCGCTTCCAGCAACGCGCCGACCAGCTGCGCCAATTCCAGACGCCGCCGTATGGGTGACACGGCAGGCGGAACCGCAGCCGCCGCACCCCCGGCCAGTGCCAGGTCCGTTACCAGCATGATGCGCGGCAACAGGGCGGGCGGCCCCGCGTCGAACAGGGCGCGCAACCGCCGCGCCATCCGCCGGGTGTTCACGATCAGAACGGTGCGGCCGATCTCGTGCGGGGGGGCGTGGGCCAGCCTGTCGCGCAGTCCGTCGATCAGGGCGCGGGGGAAATCCGCGCCGGGTGGCAGGCCGAACAGGCGTGCCTGGTCGGTGGGGTCAAACATCGTTCAGCATCTCCTCCGCCAGGGAAATGCCGCCGGGATGGCCGACATCGCACCAGCGCCCGGGATAGGGCAACAGCCGCAGCCGATCCGCCGCGATCATCCGGTCCCACAGCAGGTTCAGGGAAAAGGCACCGGGCGGCATGTCGTGCAACAGGTCGGTGCGGATGATCTGCGCCCCGGAATAGATCAGCCCCGACCCACGCCGCACCCGCCCCTGCGGAGCAGAGATGAAATCCCCCTGCCCGCCATGACCCACAGCGTTCTGGGGCGGAATACCCAGCAGCAGCGCATCCATTCGTGCGCCGTCCCAAGCCTGCGCCAGCAATTCCAGCGGGGAGGGGCCGGACCAGACCGCGTCCGTGTTCATGGTAAAGACCGGACCATCCCCCAGTTGCGGCAAGGCATGGCGCAAGCCGCCGCCGGTATCCAGGATCTTGGGCTGTTCGACCAGCACGGGGATGCCGCGCGGCGACAGGTGGGCGACGATCTGGTCAGCGCGGTAATGGGCATTCGCCGCGATGCGCAGCCCCGTCATCCCGGCGGTCTGGGCCAGGGCATGGTCGATCAGCGCCTGCCCGGCCACCCGGATCAGGGGTTTGGGCCGCGTGTCGGTCAGTGGTCGCATCCGCGTGCCGAAGCCGGCCGCGAACAGCATCAATCCGCCCGGAATGTCCCGCATTTGTCTTTCAGCTCCGTCAATCGTTCCGGGGTGGGGGCGGCAAACCTGGCGCGCACCGCCGCGATCAGGTCGTCGAACCCGCCCCGGTCCAGGCAGCGCTCAAGATAGAAATGTACGCGCGGCAGGAACTCGACGTAATGCGGCTTGCCGTATTTCAGCGACAGGCGCGGGAACACGCCGTAGAGGCGCAGGGCCCGTTGCACGCCCATCAGCCAGTAACTTTCGCGAAACCTTTGCGCATCGACGCCGGTCGTCGCAATGTAGCGGTCGATCATCGCCGCCTCCACCGCCGGGGAGACGTCGCGGCGAGCGTCCTGTAGCAGCGACACCAGGTCATAGGCCGGGTAGCCGAGCATCGCGTCCTGGAAATCCAGCTGGCCGATGCGGGCGGGTCCGGTGCGATCGGGCAGCCACAGCAGGTTTTCCGCGTGGTAGTCACGCAGCACGAGGACCGAGGGCGGACCGGCGACGCGGTGGATCGTCTCGCGGACCAGCGCGCCAAAGGCCACGCGGTCCCCCGGCGCGGGGTCGCGCAGGTACCAATCATGCGGAAGACAGGCCATTTCCGCCATGAGATCAGGGCCATAGGGCTTCAGCCCGTCAGGCGGCGGGGCGCTGTGCAAATGGGCCAGCGCGTCCGTCGCGGCCGCATAGAGCGGCATTTCACGCTCCGGATCGGCGGCCACCACGCGGGCCAGCAGGTCATCGCCCAGATCCTCCAGCAACAGGAACCCGCGCGCGCTGTCCCGGGCCAGGATCCGCGGCGCCGACAGCCCGCGGCTCGTCAGGAATTCCGCGATCCGCACGAAGGGCCGGGTGTCCTCGCCGGTGTTTGGCGGGGCGTCCATCAGTACGGCGGTGCCGCCATCGGCCGCGAGCAGTCGGTCATAGCTGCGCAGGGAGGCATCGCCGGCCAGCCGCGTCACCCGCGCCGTGCCCCAACCCGCCTGCGTCAGGAAGTCGTGTTTCGCGGCCTCACGCATGGCGGGTCAGCTCCTTCAGCAGGGGGGTGTATCGGTGCGGTGCCGTCAGGGTCAGCTGCCGGGCGTCCGGGTCGCCGGGGGGGGGGCGCAAGGTCAGGGTCATGGCGTCGGCCGGGGCCAGATCGCCCAGCCGGTCGGGCCATTCCACCAGGCAGATGGCGGTGCGAAAGGCGTCTTCCAGCCCCAGTTCGATGACCTCCGCCGGGTCGGTCAGGCGGTAGAGATCCGCGTGCCAGATCGCGCCACTGTGCCCGTCGTATTCCTGCACCAGCGTGAAGGTGGGTGAGGGGATGTCCTCCGCTTCCGTCAGCAGGGTGCGGATCAGGCAGCGGGCGAAATGGGTTTTCCCGGCGCCGACATCCCCAACCAGCAGCAGGCAATCGCCAGGGCGCAGACGCGGCGCGATGCGGCGGGCCAGGTCGCAGGTGGCCGTTGCATCCGGCAGGTCGATCTGAAGGGTCGTTCGGCACATGGCCGGACCTTACCCCGACACCCCGCGCCTGCAAGTCCTATGAATGTTCGGCGCGGACAGGTTCCGGCAGGTGATGCACCGACCCGTCCTCCAGCACCTGCTCTGCCACGGTAAAGGTGACCATCGCGGCACCGCCCGACAGCGGGATCAGGCGGACCCGGATTTCGTTGCCCGAGTCGCCGACGACGGTGCCCGACCAATCCGACCGGATTGTCAGGGAATGCATCCGGGACACCAGTTCGGTCAGTACCTCGGGCGTGCGACAATGGTCGCGCCAGACGTCCAGCATGGCGCGCAGGGTGATGACCGGTCCGTCCACCGGTTGCGGCACGTCCCACAATTGCAGGAAGGCGTCGTTGCAATATCCCATCGTGCCATCTGCGGCAAAGACGGCGATGGCGTCGGCCATGGCGTCCAGTACCGATTGGCTGAGGGTCATCTGCTGGCGGAACTGGCGGGTCAGTGTGACCTCTGCGGTGATGTCATCGACCAGAAAGGCCAGCGCCCCGTTCGGATGCGGGCGTCCGATGACCCGGTAGGTGGCGCCGCTCGGAAGGCTCCACCGGTCCTCGTAGGTGCCCTTGGCCGCCGCGCTGGCGAGAGAGCGGAGATGCTCCCGCCAGCTGGAATAATTCTTCGGCTCCGGCATGATCTGCTTGTCCCGCAGCCGGTCAAACACATCGGTAAAGGTCGGGCGGGAGGCCATGAAATCCGCCGACAGCGTGGTCAAGTCGACCAGTGCGGGGTTGAACAGCATCAGCTCCCGCTCCCGGCTGAAGATCGCCAACCCGGTATCCAGCTGGGCAAAGGTTTTCGTCAGGGTCTGAACGAAATTCTGTTGCGTCCCCTCCGCCCGGATCTGGGCTGTCACGTCCTGCGCGGCGTAGTGCCAGCCTTGCGGTCCCGGGGTGCCGATCACGTCGTAGGTCTTTCCGGATTGCTGACCGCGCGGATCCAGCGGCGTCCGGTAGAGACGGGCCCGCGCCCGGCGCGGATCGGGCAGCGTTTGTTCGGGGCCATCCATCAGCGGCGGTTGGTCGCGATCGTGCATCACGGTTTCCAGTTGCTGATATTCCGCGTTGCGCCAATGTACCTGGCCCTGAGCATCCGTCTGCCAGACAGGAAACGGCAGATTGTCCAGCTGCGCGCGGCTGTCCATCACGGAGATCTCTCTGAGCCGCATCCGATGCGAGTCCAGCGGGGTGATCGGCGCGGCTTCGCGGAAATACAGGCTGACCACGTCGCCATCCCGGTCGATGCACAGGCGCGCCTGGTCGGTGGGCAGCCGGGCGCGCAGGTCGATCACCTCTTCCTCCGGAACGTCGGCGGGGGTGGCGGGCAGATCGGGAAACCGGGGGCGCAGCAGATCGGCCAGCCGGGACCAATCGTCGGCGCCGGTCGGGTGGGCCAGGGTTCCGGCCCAATCTTCCGGCACGATGACAAGTCGCGGACCGTTGAACCGGAACAGGACCATGCGTTCGGACACCGGCCGCGTCGGAGCGGTCCCGCCACCAAAGTTCCGGCCGCCGAAGATCAGGATGCCCGCCACGCATATCACCGTCAGAATGGAGCTGGCGACAAGGACGAGGATCAGTTCATGAAGATTATAGCCACTCATCTGAAAATCACTTTCTCGGCGGTGCTGCCTCCGCCTGAATTCCGACGATTACGCGGCAAGAACATTAATTAATTGTTAACACCCACTCGGGTAGTGAGACGGATTTTCGGTATTCAGACGGCAATCGGGCGATTTTCACCCAGGGCGGCCCGGTCCGCGGCGTCCTGCGCGGCGATCACGCGGCGGGGCCAGGTTACGGCGACGATGGCGCCCTGGCGTTCGGCCTGGTCGGACGGCGGGTCCGTACGGTCGTGTCCGTTGGCAAAGCTCAGCTCTGCCCCGGTCCGTTCCAGCAGCGTCTTGGCGATGAACAGACCCAGGCCCATCCCCTCGTATTCCGGTCGGGCGGAGCGGTCCAGATGCGCCCGCCTGCGGCGCACGAAGGGGTCGCCGATCCGACCGAAGATGTTCGGCGGATAGCCACGGCCGTCATCCATGATCCGCACGGAAATCATGCGGTCGTTCCAGCCGGTTTCGATCCAGACGTCGGCGCGCGCGAAATCCACGGCGTTCTGAACCAGGTTGCGCAGGCCATGTATGACCTCGGGCCGGCGCAGGATGGCGGGCGGGGCCTCTGCTTCGGGGGTGCCGGTTGCGGTCTCGAAACGAATGCGTTTGCCCCGGTTCATGTGGGGTTCCGCGGCTTCCTCCACCACGGCG
Source organism: Pseudooceanicola aestuarii (assembly GCF_010614805.1). Taxonomy (NCBI): domain Bacteria; kingdom Pseudomonadati; phylum Pseudomonadota; class Alphaproteobacteria; order Rhodobacterales; family Paracoccaceae; genus Pseudooceanicola; species Pseudooceanicola aestuarii. The sequence goes on along the minus strand of NZ_JAAFZC010000001.1, from coordinate 1,071,282 downwards.
GTCAGGGGGGCATGGCGCAGGTGGGGGTCGTCCTTTCCCGCCCGCCCCATGGAACGCAGGATATCGCGGCAGCGGTCGGCCTGACCCCGGATCAGCAGGGCATCTTCCTTCAGCTCTGGCCTGTCATCCAGTTCCTCTGCCAGCTCGGCCGAGGCAAGTTTGATCGTCGCCAGCGGTGTTCCCAGCTCATGCGCGGCGGCGGCCACCACGCCGCCCAGATCGGTCAGCTTCTGTTCTCGGGCCAGGGCCATCTGGGTCGCTTGGAGGGCGTCGGACATGGCGTGCATCTCTGTCGCGATCCAGCGCGAATAGATCCCCATGAAGATGACCGCGATGACGATGGCCAGCCAATTGCCGAAGACGAAAACATCGGCCATCCGCAATATCGCGCCGGCCTCGGTCTGCAGCGGCAGGTAGAACTGCGTCAGCAGCGTACAGATCACGATCGCCGAAGAGCCGACAAACATCGAGGATCGCGCCGACAGCGCCGCCGCCGAAACCGTGACCGGCCCCACGATCAGTATGGAGAACGGATTGTGCAGTCCGCCGGTCAGGTACAAGAGCACCGCAAGCTGCACCAGGTCGAACATGACCATCAGCAGGTTTTCCGCCTCCGACAGGCGCTTGTTCTCGGGAAAGATGACCTGCGCCACCAGGTTGCCGATGACGGAAATCCCCACGACAAAGAAGCACAGGCCATAGGCCAGTTGCAGATGGTAGACCTCGCCCGCGACCATCAGAGCGGTGAACTGGCCGCAAACGGCGCCCCACCGCAGCAGGATCATCGTGCGCAAGCGGATCCAGTTGCCGCGATCGCGGCCCTTGATGACGGGGAAATCTGTCTCGGCCATGTGATCGCATCCGGGGCTGGGGTCGGGCAGGATGCAGCCTAGGCGCGGCGCGGGCCACAGGCAACAAGGGGGCGGTCAGCGTGACGCCGGACCGCACCGGCCTGTGACCGCAGACCGCATTGCCTGCCGACATGCGCACCGTAGATGAAGATGCACCACAGGCGAAGGTTTGACGCGGCATTCCCGTGGACCTAAGACAGAAGGGCCTGCGGGCCAGCGCAAAGGAGAAGCCATGAGCGACGAGATCGATCTGGGTGAGGACCGAAGCCTGCTTCTCATCGACGATGACGAGCCGTTCCTGCGCCGCCTGGCCAAGGCGATGGAGAAACGTGGCTTTGACGTGGAAACCGCAGGCTCCGTTGCGGCGGGTCGTGCCATCGCCACCGCCCGGCCCCCCGCCTATGCCGTCTGCGACCTGCGGCTGGAGGACGGCAACGGCCTGGACGTGGTGGAAGTCCTGCGCGAGAAGCGGCCCGATTGCCGCGTCGTCGTCCTGACCGGCTACGGCGCCATCGCCACCGCCGTCGCGGCAGTCAAGATCGGCGCCACCGATTACCTGTCCAAACCCGCCGACGCCAATGACATCATCAACGCCCTTCTGGCGCGCGGCGACGAATTGCCCCCGCCGCCGGAAAACCCGATGAGCGCGGATCGCGTACGTTGGGAACATATCCAGCGCGTCTACGAGCTGTGCGACCGCAACGTCAGCGAGACCGCCCGCCGTCTGAACATGCACCGCCGCACGTTGCAGCGCATCCTGGCCAAACGGTCCCCCCGCTGAACGGGGCCGCACGGCCGGCTCGCGGAAGACGCCCGACCTGTCAGAGGTCGCAGCGCTTCAGCACCTTGTCCACCACGCGACCGTCGCCCAGGCGGTAACCCTCCTTGCGGCCGTAATCCTCGAAGCCGCGGCTTTGGTAATAGGCCAGCCCACCGATATTGTCGGCGCGGATTTCCGCGTCGATCCAGGCGTATCCCGCCGCGCGCGCAGCGCCTTCCGTTGCCGCGAACAGGCGCGAGCCGATGCCCAGGCCGGTGTGCCCCTGCCGGGAAAAGGTTGCGATGCTCGCGACATCGGGGCCATGGGCGCGGTGGGGTTCGACATATTGGAACCCCATGATCCGGCCCTGCGCATCCTCGGCGACATGCCAGATACAGCGCGCATCGGCCCGCATCTTCGCGGCGATATCGGGGCCGGAGACCGGATCGGTCATGGCGGTGGTGCTGCCCTCCGCGATGATCTCGTTCAGCAATTCGGCCATGGGGCGGGCGTCCAGCGGCCCGGCGCGGCGGATGTGGATCATGGCAATTGCTCCAGCAGTGCGGCATGTCGCGCAGTGAAATCCTCCCGCACCGCCACCGGAGCCCGCAGGGAGATATCCAGCCCCGCGATCAGCGCACCATCGGGCCGGCCGAAGAATTTCGTCGCCTCGCTTTCGGTGAAGCCGGCGATTTGCGTCGCCTCCATCCAGGCGCTGACCCTGTCGGCCTTCTTGATCTGTTGTTTCAGCCGCTTGGGCGTCAGGGCCGGGAGGCCGAACCGGATGTGGATCGCCGCCGACAGCCGGTCGTCCAACTTGCCGTAATCGGGACCGACGGCGGCCTTGACCGGGGAAATCATGTCGCCGATCACGTATTCCGGCGCGTCATGCAGCAGCGCCGTCAACCGGGCCGTCGCGCCCGCGCGGGGGTGCAGCCGGCCAAAGATCGCCTCCACCAGAAGGGAATGTTCGGCCACGGAATAGGGGAAATCGCCGCGCGTCTGCCCGTTCCATCGCGCGACAAAGGCCAGCCCGTGGGCGATATCCTCGATCTCGATATCCACCGGGGTCGGGTCCAACAGGTCCAGCCTGCGCCCCGAAAGCATCCGCTGCCATGCCCGCGCCTGTGCCATCGATCGTTCACCTCTTCGTCACGGGGCCTACCTACAAAGGCCCCGCAGCGATTGTCGAGCGGGAAAGCAGGTGCTATCCCGCCGTCACCACCAGACACCCGGGGAGATGCCACATGGCCGCCGATTACATCGTCAAGGATATTGCCCTCGCCGCCTTTGGCCGCAAGGAACTGGACATCGCCGAGACGGAGATGCCCGGCCTGATGGCCCTGCGCGACGAATACGGCACGGCCAAGCCGCTGTCGGGCGCGCGCATCGTCGGGTCGCTGCACATGACGATCCAGACCGCCGTCCTGATCGAAACTCTGGTGGCGCTGGGCGCCGACGTGCGCTGGGCTTCGTGCAACATCTTCTCCACCCAGGACCACGCCGCCGCCGCGATTGCCGAGGCGGGCGTTCCGGTCTTTGCCATCAAGGGCCAGACCCTGACGGAACATTGGGACTATCTGGACCGGTCTTTCCAGTTTGCCGACGGGCCGAACCTGATCCTGGACGATGGTGGCGACGCGACGCTGTACATCCTGCTGGGCGCCCGGATCGAGGGCGGCGAAGATTTCGGCGTCCCCACCTCCGAGGAGGAAGAGGCGATTCAGGCCCAGATCAAGGCCCGTATGGCACAAAGTCCCGGTTGGTTCACCAAGATGCGCGATCAGATCAAGGGCGTGTCGGAGGAAACCACCACCGGCGTGCATCGCCTGTACGAGCTGGTCCGCGACGGCCGCCTGCCCTTCCCGGCGATCAACGTCAATGACAGCGTGACCAAGTCGAAATTCGACAACAAATACGGCTGCAAGGAATCGCTGGTGGACGGCATCCGCCGCGCCACCGATACGATGATGGCGGGCAAGGTCGCCGTGGTCTGCGGCTATGGCGATGTCGGCAAAGGCTCGGCCGCGTCGTTGCGTGGTGCCGGGGCGCGGGTCAAGGTGACGGAGGTCGATCCGATCTGTGCGCTTCAGGCCGCCATGGACGGGTTCGAGGTCGTGACGCTGGAAGACGTGGCCGACAGCGCCGACATCTTCATCACCACCACCGGCAACAAGGATGTCATCCGGATCGAGCATATGCGCGCGATGAAGGACATGGCCATCGTCGGCAACATCGGCCATTTCGACAACGAAATTCAGGTGGCCCACCTGAAGAACCACAAATGGACCAATATCAAGGACCAGGTGGACATGATCGAGATGCCCTCCGGCAATCGCATCATCCTGCTGTCCGAGGGACGGCTGCTGAACCTGGGCAATGCCACCGGCCATCCCAGCTTTGTCATGTCCGCCTCGTTCACCAACCAGGTGCTCGCCCAGATCGAGCTGTGGACCAAGGGCGATGAATACGACAACCAGGTCTACATCCTGCCCAAGCATCTGGACGAGAAGGTCGCCCGCCTGCATCTGGATCGTATCGGGGTGAAGCTGACGAAACTGGCGCCGGAACAGGCCTCCTATATCGGCGTCACGCCCGAAGGCCCGTTCAAGCCCGAACATTACCGCTACTGATGCGGGTCGTCGTTTATGGCGTAGGGGCGATCGGCGGCACATTGGCCGCGGCGCTGGCGGATGCGGGCTTTCCCGTCATCGGCATCGCGCGGGGCCGGCAGCTGGACGCGATCCGCAAAGACGGGCTGACACTGCGCAGCCCGGATCGGGTGATCCACGCCCGGTTCGATTGCGTTGCCGCCCCGTCCGACATCGACTTTGCCCCCGATGACGCGATCCTGCTGACCATGAAGTCGCAGGACACCATGGCCGCGTTGCAGGATCTGCGCGCCGCCGGGGTCGACAATCAGCCGATCTTCTGCGCCCAGAATGGTGTCGCGAACGAGGCGATGGCCGCGCGGATCTTTCCCAATGTGCACGGGATCTGCGTGATGATGCCCTCCTCCTTCGTGGAGCCGGGGCAGGTCGTGTGCAGCGCCACGCCGAAACTGGGGATGTTTGACATCGGCCGCTACCCCTCGGGGCATGATCACGCCGACACGGCTCTGGCCACGGCGCTGGATGCGGCCGGGGTGAAAAGCTTTGTCCAGGATTGTGTGATGGACAGCAAGTATGGCAAGCTGTTGCTGAACCTCAACAATATCATCGACGCTGCCCTGGGCGCCGGGGTGGCGACGGGCGATCTGTCCGACCGCATCCGCGACGAGGGGCGGCAGGTGCTGCGTGCGGCGGGCATCCCCTGGCGGGAGGTCGGCGGCAGCGATCCGCGTCGCAAGGAATTCGTGCAGCAACGTCCGGTGGATGGCGCCGCGCGGGTCGGTACCTCCACCTCGCAGAGCCTGGCGCGAGGCACCGGCTCGGTCGAGACGGACTTCCTGAATGGCGAGATTGCGCTGATCGCCCGCCAGGCCGGGATCGCCGCGCCGATGAACGCCGCCGCGCAACGCCTGTCCGCCCGTCTGGTCCGGGACGGGGCGCAACCTGGCGCGATGTCCCTTGCCGCGCTAACGGGGCTTCTGACGGCGGAGTGAGCCGCCGCCAGTGCCTCTCTCGGGCGTGGGCAATTGAGGCTTTGACCTGTGGCTGTCCCTGAGTAGTCTTTTCCCAGCCCGTGATCGCGGGCGACAGACTGGAAAAGCTGGAGACACCTCATGGGCAAGCGTGACGATCTGATCGCCAAATACGCCGAAGATCTGAAAACCAAGTGCGGCATGACGCCGGACATGGATCTGTTGACGAAAGTGACGATCGGCTGCGGCCCGTCGATCTACAACGACGACGCCTCCACCGTGGCGTCCAGCCAGCCGGCGGAGCTGGAGACGGTCAAGACCAATTTCCTGATCAAGAAGCTGGGGCTGAGCGACGGGCCCGAACTGATGTCCGGCATCGACGCGGTGATCGAAACCTACGGCAAGTCCGAGCGGAACAAGTATCGCGCCGTCGTCTACTACATGCTGACCAAACATTTCGGCAAGGAAAGCGTCTACGGCTGAACCGTGCGCCGTGGTTGACGCGGCGTTTTCCATAAAATCCGAACTAGTACCACATTGATGCAATGGCGGATGTGTGCAAATCTGCATTCACGGCGCGGCACAGGTCGCGCCACGCGTTTCATGTGTGGTGGTAAGGGAGCACATGGGGACCACGGGAGACCGGCGCCGACCGACATCCCGTGGAAAACAGCCGCAACCGGATGTTGCGCGACCTGCGGTCGGGGTGGGGCCCGACCGCAGGTTTTCTGTTGTATACCGGCGCGGTCTGATATCGACGGCGCCGCGCCCCGACGCGGATCAGGCGAACAGGCCCAGAACCAGGCCGATCACGCCACAGCCCGCAACCGCATAGCCGCCGTCGATCAATGCCAGCTTGGCCGGGCGCCCGGCATAGGCGGTGTTCATCGCGATCCAGGGCGCGATGAAGAACAGACCGATGCCCAGGCCGGACACCAGCCCCTTTCCGGCGCCGGTGATGCCTGCCATGGCGAACATGTGCCGCATCATCCCGGCCACCAGGATCATCGCGATGGCCGAGACGACATAGGGCAAGGGGCTGTCCCCTTCCGCCGGTTTGCCATCCGGACCGCGCGCAATTCCCGCCGCCGCCATCCACGGATTGGCCAATGTCATGTACCAGGCCGCGCCCATTCCGAATCCCGCCGCTGCCGCGACAATCACTGCGATCAAACCCATCTTCTTTCCCGTCTTCTGTCATCCGTCGGGCACCGGCGCCCGTGACGACAGGATGCCCCAAGGCACCCTGCCGTCCAAAGGTGAAATTTTCCTGAAATCAGGATGGGTCCGTCGCGCCCATCTGGCAGATGATCTGCCATTCCTGCGGCGTGACCGGCTGGACCGACAGGCGCGAGTTGCGCACCAGGATCATCTCGGCCAGGTCGGAATTGGCCTTGATCGCGTCCAGCGCGACGGGTCGCGCCATCGGTTTCAGCGCCCGGATATCCACGCAGTCCCACCGCGCGTCTTCGGTGGTGCTGTCGGGATGGGAGGTGGCGCAGACCTCCACCAGGCCGACGACCTCCCGGTCCTTTTGCGAGTGGTAGAAGAAGCCCCGGTCGCCCAGGGCCATCTCCCGCATGAAGTTGCGGGCCTGGTAATTGCGCACTCCGTCCCATTCCTCGCCTTGGCGGCCCTTGGCGACCTGGTTGTCCCAACTCCAGGTCGAGGGTTCGGATTTGAACAACCAGTAGCGCATCAGCCGATAACCTTGTTCCAGGGCAGCAGCGATACTTCGGAAAACAGGCCCGCGCGGCTGTAGGGATCGCCGACCACCCATTCCTGCGCGGCGGCCAGGTCTGCCACGTCCAGCACCACCAGCGATCCGCACATGGCACCGTCGGCGTCCAACAGCGGGCCAGCCATGGCGACGACGCCAGTGTCCTTGAGATAGGCCAGGTGGGCGTCCCGGTTGTCCTTGCGGATCGAAAGCGCACCGGGTTTGTCCTTGGCGTGAAGTGCGACAAGCATGTTCATTCCTCCTTGAGTGGGCGATTGAGCAGACGCCCCATGGCGTCCTCGATGGAAATGGTGCGTTGGCACAGCGCGGCGACGACCTCGGTGATCGGCATGTCCAGCCCGCGGGCTCCGGCCAGGTCCAGCACCGCGCGCGATGTGGCGGCGCCCTCGACCGTAATGGCGTCGTCGAACCCCTCGTCCCGACCCAGGGCACGGCCGAAGCGGTAGTTGCGCGATTGCTCCGACGTGCAGGTCAGGGTCAGATCGCCGAACCCGGCCAGCCCGGCCAGCGTTGTCGGCTCGGCGCCAAGGTGCAGGGCCATGCGCTGCATCTCGGCATAGCCGCGGGTCATCAGGGCGGCGCGGGCACTTTCGCCCAGCCGCGCGCCCATGGCGGCACCGCAGGCGATGGCCATCACGTTCTTCAGCGCGCCGCCCAGCTCTGCCCCCGTGACATCCGCCGTGCGATAAAGCCGAAGGTTGCGCGCCGTCAGCCGCTGCTGCAAGTCGGCCCCGCAATCGGCATCGGCACAGGCCAGCGTCAGAGCGGTGGGCAGTCCCCGCGCGATATCGGCGGCAAAGCTGGGGCCGGTCAGCATGGCAAAGGTCGCATCCGCAACGCATTCGTCGACGATCTCCGACGGCCGTTTGCCGGTGGACAATTCGATGCCCTTGCAACAGGCCACCAGAACCCGACCGCGCAGCGCATCGGCATGGGTGGTCAGCAATGCGCGCAGTTTCTGCATCGGCACGGCCAGCAGGACCGGCCCGTCCTGGGGCAGGTCCGCGATCCGGTCGGTGACGGTGATGCTGGCGGGCAGGACAACGCCCGACAGGCGCGGCACCGCCCGCGTGTCGCGCATCCTGGCCACTGCTGCCGCGTCCCGCGCCCAAAGGGTCACGGCCCCGCCTGTCCGGGCAAAGGAAATGGCGAGCCCGGCGCCAAACGCCCCTGCACCCAGGATGGAGATCATGCCTTTGCCCCCTTTTTCCCGCTGCCCAGCATGCCCGGTGCAGCCCCGTCCAGCGGCCAGCGCGGACGGGCAGCCAGATCCATGCCGTCGCGCTGCCCGGCGTCGAACAACTCCATCCCTGCATACGCGATCATCGCCGCGTTGTCGGTACAGAGTTTCAGCGGCGGTGCCACGAATTCCACTCCCCGCGCGGCGCAAAGATCGGCCAGCCCGCCCCGGATCGCCTGGTTGGCCGCGACACCGCCCGCCACGGCCAGCGCGGGTGTGGCCGGGGCCTCCGCCAGATAGAGATCCAGCGCGCGCCGGGTCTTTTCCACCAGCACGTCGCAAACAGCAGCCTGGAACCCTGCGCACAGATCGGCGCGATCGCCCGCCCGCAGGCTGTTGTCCTGCATCACCCCGTCCCGCGCCCGCAGCACGGCGGTTTTAAGCCCCGAAAACGACATGTCGCATCCGGGCCGGTCCAGCAACGGACGTGGCAGGGCAAAACGGGCCGGATCGCCGGTGCCGGCCTCGGCCTCGACCGCCGGGCCACCGGGCTGCGGAAGGGCCAGCAGGCGCGCGACTTTGTCAAAGGCCTCTCCCGGGGCGTCGTCGATCGTGCCGCCCAGGCGGGTGAACGCCTGCGCGCCGCGTACCAGCAGGAACTGGCAATGCCCGCCAGAGACCAGCAAAATCAGGTAGGGATAGGCCAGGCCATCGGTCAGCCGCGGCGTCAGCGCGTGCCCGGCGAGGTGGTTCACCCCGATCAGGGGCAGCCCGCGCGCGGCGGCGATCGCCTTGGCGCACATGACGCCGGACAGAACGCCGCCGATCAGTCCCGGCCCGGCGGTGACGGCCACGGCATCCACCGCGTCCAGCGTCACGTCGGCCTCCGTCAGGGCCCGGCGGACGCAACCATCCAGCTTCTCCGCATGGGCGCGGGCCGCGATCTCGGGCACCACCCCGCCAAAAGGCGCGTGCAACGCCGCCTGCCCGCTGACCACCGAGGACAGGATCCGCGCCCGGCTGCGGGCGCCCTCCCGGGTCAGGATCGCGGCGGCGGTGTCGTCACAGCTGCTTTCCAGCCCGAGTATCGTCAGCTTGCCGTTCATTCAGGGATCCGTTGCGCAGGGAACCTCTGGCAGGTAACACCGGAAGCAGATGTGGACAACTATGTCGGGACAGCGATGACGGCGATCCTTCTGACCCGGCCGGAACCGGATGCGTCAAGATTGGCCAGCCTCCTGCGCAGGGATCTGCGCGGGGTCCATGTCGAGGTTTCGCCCCTTCAGCGCATCCGCTTTACCGGCACCACGGCAGAGGCAGGCCCAGACACGCGCCTGATCTTCACCTCGCGCAACGGGCTGCGGGCCTGGCATGATGCGGGCGGGCCGCCCCTGCCCTGCTATTGCGTGGGTCATGACACCTGGGCCATGGCGCGGGACATGGGCCACCAGGCGACATCGGCCAATGGCCGGGCAGAGGATCTGCTGCATCTTCTGTTGGACACAAGGCCCGACGCCCCGCTGCTGCACGTGCATGGCACGCACCATCGCGGCAATATCGCCGCGCGCCTGTGCCGCGCGGGGCTGAATGCGCGGGGGGTGGCGATGTATGACCAGCGCGCCATCGCGCTGACTCCGGCCGCGCTGACGCTGCTGGGCGGTGGCACCCCGGTGGTCGTGCCACTTTATTCGCCAAGATCGGCAAAACTCTTCCGCGATGCCGGGATTGGTGACGCCCCCCTTTTTATCGGGGCAATCAGCCCCAGTTTAGAAGAAGAGATCCAGGCCATCCCGGCCATAATGCGCCTGATCGCCGATCGGCCGGATTCGGCGGGGATGTTGACCTGTATCAAGGGATTGTTGGCCGCCGCCCGTCAGCTTGAGGCCGGGCGAGGCGGCAGGTAGACAGGAATTGCTGCACCTGCGCAGTAGACGGAATCGAGAGGGAAGGCGCGTGGCCAGGAAACCGAAGCCCGAGGGTGGCGAACAGGTGAGCGACAAGACAAAGGGCGACGCGGCGGTCTCGCCGCCCGACCCCACGCCGAAGGACGAGACACGCGCCACCGGCGACGCGGCGCCACCGGCGGCTGACCTGCCCCGCGACGATCTGGCCGACAAGGATCTGTCCACGACAGACCTGATCGACACCCGCCCCCCGGTGGAGCCGCGCGCCACCGGCGACGACCCCACCGGCGCCCGCGCTGCGGGTGCGCAGCCTGATGTTCACCCCGGGGATCCCGGCGAAACCCCCGGTGACGTTCCGGATGGTCAACTCCCTGAAACAGAGACTGACATAGACCCTGATAAAGGCGCATTCGAAGCGGCTGAAACCACGTCTCCGCCGGACCTCACCCCCCCGGCAGAGCCGGAGGCCACCGCCCAACCCGCCCGCCGCTCCGGCTTTGGCCCGGCGGTCCTGGGCGGTGTGGTTGCTGCCTGCATCGGCTTTGGCGCGGCGGTGATCCTGTTCCCGCAAGGTGTGCCCCTGCTGGGCGGCGGCGCCGACATGCAGGCCGAGCTGGAGCGGCGCCTGACCGAACAGCAAGCGGCGATCGACGATCTGCGCGCGGCCGTGGAAACCGGGCCGGACCTGTCCGCCCTCGATGGGCTCAGCGCTCGGGTGGCCGACGCCGAACAGGCCCCTGCCGCCCTCTCTGCTCGGCTGGACGAGCTGACCGCGCGGCTGGAAACCGTGGAACAGCGCCCGATCTCGCAGGGCGCCGACGCAGAGACGATCCGCGCCTACGAGGCAGAGCTGGCCCGGCTACAACAGGCCATGTCCGACCAGCGCGCGGAGGTCGAGGCGCTCGTCACCGATGCCCGCCAGATCAAGGCAGACGCGGCCGAAACCTCGCAGCAGACCCAGCAGCGCGCGGCCCTTGTCGCCCTGCGCGGTGCGATCGACGAAGGCGCGGCGCTGACCGGCCCGGTGCAGACCCTTGCGGAGGCCGGAGTGGAGATCCCGCAACCCCTGGTGGATGCGGCAGACAATGGTGTGGCCACGATGGCCAGCCTGCGCGCCGCCTTTCCCGATGCCGCCCGTGATGCGCTGAACACCGTGCGCGGCGGCGAAGGGCGGCCGGCCTCGCTCGGGGATTTCCTGCGCAGCCAGCTGGGCGCGCGATCCCTGTCCCCCCGCGATGGCGACGACCCCGATGCCATCCTCTCCCGGACGGAGGCGGCCCTGCAATCGGGCCGTTTGGACACTGCTGTCGCGGAGGTGGAGGTCCTGCCGGATCCGGCCCTGTCGCAGATGCAGGACTGGCTGGACCGTGCCCGGTCGCGCCTCGCCGTCGTGACCGCAACCGAGGCGCTGACCTCTCAACTGGATGCCAAGTAAGGAACGCCCCGGATGCTTTGGTCACTTGTCAAAATCGTTGTTTTTGTTGCCCTTGTTGCCGCAGCCACCCTTGGCGCCAGCTACCTGCTGGACCTTGACGGCGGCGTGCGCGTCGCCTTTGGCGGCTATGAATACAACCTGACCCTGCTGAAATCCGTGATCGCGCTGACGCTGTTGGTCGTGGTTATCTGGCTGCTTCTGAAACTCGCCGGACTGCTGATCGCGCTGCTGCGCTTCATCAATGGAGACGAAACCGCGCTGTCCCGCTATTTTGACAGAAATCGGGAACAGAAAGGGTTCCAGGCGCTGAGCGAGGGCATGATGGCCCTGGCCTCCGGCGAAGGTCGGCTGGCCTTGTCCAAGGCGCAGCGCGCCGATCGCTATCTGGATCGACCAGAGCTGACCACCATGCTGACCGCCCAGGCGGCAGAGCTGACCGGCGACAAGAAGAAGGCGGCGGAGGCCTACAAACGTCTGCTGACCGAGGACAAGACCCGGTTTGTCGGCGTGCGCGGCCTGCTGAAGCAGAAACTGGACGATGGCGATACCGAAACGGCGATGAAGCTGGCGGAAAAGGCTTTTGCCCTGAAACCCGCCCATGCGGAAGTTCAGGACCTGCTGCTGAAACTCCAGGCGGAGCAGAGGGATTGGCAAGGTGCGCGCGCCACCTTGAAGGCCAAGCTGCGCCACGGCACCCTGCCCCGCGACGTGCACCGCCGCCGCGACGCCGTCCTGGCCCTGTCGGCCGCCCGCGACGTCATCGACGAGGACGCCGGCATCGAAGCTCGCGAAGCCGCGATCGAAGCCAACCGCCTTTCCCCGGACCTGATCCCCGCCGCCGTTTTCGCGGCGGAGACCTATATCACCCAGGACAAACCGCGCTACGCCACGCGGGTGCTGAAAAAGGCGTGGGAGGCGCAGCCGCATCCCGACCTGGCCGCCACCTTCGCCGCTCTCGCTCCCGAGGAAACCCCGGAGGAGCGGTTGAAACGGTTCACAGCGTTGACCAAGGTGCATCCCGATCACCGCGAGACCCGGCTTCTCAATGCGGAGCTGCTGATCGCGGCGGAGCATTTCCCCGACGCCCGCCGCGCTCTGGGTGACCTGGTGACCGAACAGCCGGACGCCCGCGTCCTGACAATCATGGCCGCGATCGAGCGGGGTGAAGGGGCCTCCGACGCCATCGTCAAGGGTTGGCTGGCGCGTGCCGTGACGGCCCCGCGCGGGCCGCAATGGATCTGTGACAATTGCCATCATATCCACGGCGATTGGGCGCCGGTCTGCGAAAATTGCGGCGGATTCGACACGCTGTCCTGGCGGGACGCCCCTTCGGCTGAGACGTCGACGCCGATGTCGCAGCTGATGCTGCCCCTGATCGTCGGACGCCCTGATGACGCCGCTCCCGTTCCCGCCCCGCTTCATGCCGCCACGCCGGCTCCGGAGGAGAACCCGCACCCCCCATCAGAAAGCCATACGACGGAACCCGAGGAAACATCGGTGGCCGACGCCGAAATCCTGCCACCGGAGGAAGGTCAGACGCGGGAAGATGCACGGGAAAAATAGATCTTTCCGAACCCGGAGCGGGGTGTTATAGCCCCGCTCCACAGGGCCGCGACAGCGGTGCGTAGTGACCAGTCCGGCCATGTTGCGGCCACGACGGAAGAAGGATGCCGGTGTAGCTCAGCTGGTAGAGCACGTCATTCGTAATGATGGGGTCGTAGGTTCGAGTCCTATCACCGGCACCATTCTTCTCTCCCCCCTTTGGTTGATATCAGATGCGGCTGCACCCGGGGCGATGCCCGCGTGTTAGGCTGGTTCAAGTGCCCGTCCGCCTGGGCACGGGTGGAAAGCCGCAGCCGTGGCGTCACGCGCAAGGGCAGCGGGGATAGGTGCAGCACAGTGCAGATCATGATCCACAGATCCAGCCCCGATGCGCAACGACGGGCATGGATCAGGTCCAGCCGCGCCTTGGCGGGCAGGCAATGCCGTCGATAAAGCTGATCTGCCTCCCCAGCGGTGCGGGCGCCGGAAAGAAGTGCAGCCTCCCGGTCGAGCCATAGCAGCGTACCCAACCCCGTCAGCCCCGGACGCATTCGCAGGACACGGGCATAAAGCGCGGGAAAGGCATCGACATATTCGGGTAGCGGAGGGCGCGGCCCGACAAAGGACATGTCCCCGCGCAAAATGTTCCAGAGCTGCGGCACCTCGTCCAGGCGGGAACGTCGCAATCCTGCGCCCAAAGGTGTGATCCGCGCCCGCATGGCCCCACCGCAGACCCCGATATCCCCGGGGTCCGGGCGCATCGTTCGGAACTTTACCAGCCGAAACCGCCGGTTTGGTGACGCCATCCGTTCCGACACATGAAACACGGGACGTCCGTCCCGCAGCAGCACGGCCAGCGCGATGCCCAACGCCAGTGGCGCCAGGACCATTGCCAAGGTCAACGCCAGAACCACATCCATGAACCGTTTTCGCCAGGTCATCATGCCTCTCGTCGTGACGGGGCCAGGATTGGCCCCGCCTGAACCTAGGCGAGAAGAGGTTGCGAACCGGTAAAGATCCGACGTTCAGAATGTCTGATCATAGTCCCCGACTGAGGATTCCATACGCAAAAAACCGTCAATTTCGGCGAAAATGCGCCGCAGTTCCGCCTCGCTTTCACTGCTTTCACAGACCACCACGAGGTTCGGCGTGTTGGAACTGGCCCGCACGAGGCCCCAGCTGCCATTGTCGAGAATCACCCGTGCGCCGTTCACCGTGACCACCTCCTTGATCGGGCGCCCTGCAAGGGTCCCGCCCGCTGCGGCATGGGCGGAAATTCGGGCGACGATGCGATCAAGTGTATGATATTTCTCGGTATCCGGACAATGAGGCGATAGTGTCGGCATCGAATATGTACGCGGTAGGGCCCGGCGCAGATCGGACATGGACTGATCGGGATTGCGGTCCATCAGCTTGCAGATCTCAACCGCGACGCGCATCCCGTCGTCGTAGCCGCGGCCAACCGGTTCTGCCAGGAAGTAGTGCCCCGACTTTTCGAAACCGGCAAGCGCGCCCAGTTCCTTGACCCGTCGTTTCATGTGGCTGTGGCCGGTTTTCCAGTAGTCGGCCTTGGCCCCGGCGGCCTGCAGTTCCGGATCAGAGGCAAACAGCCCGGTGCTTTTGACATCCGCCACGAAAGTGGCACCGGGATAGAGTTTCGACAGATCCCGAGCCATGATGACCCCGACCTTGTCGGCAAAAATCTCCTCTCCCTCGTCATCGACGACGCCGCACCGGTCCCCATCGCCGTCAAACCCCAGGGCCAGATCCGCCCCCGAAGATTTCAGCGTCGCGGACATGTCGTGCAGCATCTCCATCGCCTCGGGGTTGGGATTGTAGTGGGGGAACGTGTAATCAGGGGTTGCATGGCTTTCCACGACCTCGACGCCGATCCGGCGGAACAGCTCGGGGGCAAAGGCGCCCGCGGTCCCGTTGCCGGTGGCGCAGACGATTTTCAATTTGCGCGTCATGCGGAAATCGCCAACTAGATCATCAAGATAGGCTTCGCGAACCCCATCGGCGAATTCATAGGAACCGCCATCTGCGGCCTCCCCGGTGCCCGAGAGAACGATATCGCGCAGTTCTGCCATCTCGTCCGGGCCGTGGGTCAGGGGCCGCTCAAATCCCATCTTTACCCCTGTCCACCCGTTGGGGTTGTGAGACGCTGTGACCATCGCCACCGCTGGAACGTCAAGGTGAAACTGTGCGAAATAGGCCATGGGCGACAGGGCGGGGCCAATATCCTTTACCGCGATACCGGCCTGCATCAGGCCCAGCATCAGCGCATTCTTGATCGACAGTGAATAATCCCGATAGTCGTTGCCGACTGCGATCACCGGGGCGATGCCCCGCCGCCGCATCTGCGTGCCCAGCCCCAGACCCAGGGCGGTCATGCCCGGCAGGTTGATTTCATCGGGATATTTCCAGCGCGCGTCATATTCGCGAAATCCGGTGGGGGCGATCATCGGATCGCGCAGAAATTCCCAGGTGTTCGGGGTCACGGTGGCGGCAGGCTTGGTCATGGGATGTCTCCTGTGTGGCCCGGTGGCGGGCCTGACGTGGCTTGCTCCCTTGATAGGGAACCGTCCCGCAGCGTTCAACGCAGGATCATGGCAATAGGCGAAGGATGGTTGATCCACCTGCGCACAAGCGGGTAGATGAGCCAGAACGGCATCTGAAAAGGCAGTCAAATGGCCAGGAAACTCTTCGGGACCGACGGCGTACGAGGACGGGCGAACAGCTGGCCCATGACGGCGGAAAACGCATTGAACCTGGCCGCGGCGGCGGGTCGCTACTTCCGCCGTGACAAGCAGGAGCATCGCGTGGTGATCGGCAAGGATACGCGGCTGTCCGGCTACATGCTGGAAAACGCGCTGACGGCCGGATTTACCTCCACGGGGATGAATGTTTTCCTGTTGGGCCCGGTACCGACCCCGGCCATCGGATACCTGACCCATTCGCTGCGCGCGGATATCGGGGTCATGATTTCGGCCAGCCACAATCCTGCGGCAGACAACGGGATCAAGTTCTTTGGACCCGACGGGTTCAAATTGTCCGACGAGGCAGAACGCCGGATCGAGGAGCTGATGGCGCAGGGTGTGGCCCCCTGTGCCCCGGAGAATATCGGCCGCGCCCGGCGGTTCGAGGATGCGCGCGGCCGTTATGTCGAATATGCCAAGACGACCTTTCCAAGGCGTAAACGATTGGAGGGTTTGCGCATTGTCTTGGACTGCGCCAACGGTGCCGCCTACCGGACCGCGCCCGACGTCCTGTGGGAGCTGGGCGCGGAGGTGATCCCCATCGGGGTGAAGCCCGACGGCCTGAATATCAACGAGGATTGCGGGTCCACCCACCCGGCAACTGCGGCGCAAAAAGTGCGGGAAACCCGGGCGGATATCGGGATCTGCCTTGACGGTGATGCAGATCGTGTGACTTTGATCGACGAACGTGGGCAGGTTGCCGATGGCGATCAGATCATGGGGCTCATCGCGTCACGTTGGGGCGAAGAGGGGCGACTGGCCCAGAACACGCTGGTGGCGACAGTCATGTCGAACCTGGGGTTGGAGCGTTACCTGGCTGGGCGCGGGATCGCGCTCGAGCGTACGGCGGTGGGCGACCGGTATGTGGTGGAGCGGATGCAGGCCGACGGGTTCAACCTGGGGGGCGAGCAATCCGGACATATCGTGATGTCCGACTACTCGACCACCGGCGACGGGCTGATCGCGGCACTGCAATTCCTGTCAGCCATGGTCGAAACCGGCCGTCGGGCTAGCGATCTGGCGCGGGTTTTCGACAAGGTCCCGCAGCAACTGATCAATGTGCGCTATGCCACCGGAAAGGCGCCCCTGACCTCGGATCGGGTACAAGAGGTGATCAACGCGGCACAGAAAACTCTGGGCAAGGGGGGGCGGTTGCTGATCCGCGAATCGGGCACCGAACCTTTGATCCGGGTCATGGGAGAAGCGGAAGATACTGCTCTTCTGGATCGCGTGTTGACCGAGGTGACAGAGGCCGTTCGCGCTGAAAGCTGACGCCTGCAGGACATGGCACGGGCCAGGGGGGGCGAAAAATTCGCGACCTTCTTCTTTCGGGACGCAGGTCGTTTCAGTCCGCAGCGTAAGGCCGGGTCTGCAAGTCGCGGCTAGACGGTTCGACCCGAGGCGAAATTCACACCTGCGGCGCGCATCCCTTCTTCGGCTGCGGCCAGAGATCCGTCAAGGTCGATCGCCCGGCATAGATCGCGGCGCAGAGTCACTGAATAGCCCAGTTTTGTCGCATCTACCGCCGAGAAGTAGACGCAAAAATCCGTGGCCAAGCCAACCAGCGTCAGCGCGCTTATTCCCCGGTCGCGCAGATAGCCGTTCAGCCCTGTCGGGGTGGTTCTGTCATTCTCGAAAAAGGCAGAATAGCTGTCGATTGCTGGACGGAACCCTTTTCGGACAATTAGATCCGCCCGGTCGACGGCAAGTCCGTCGTGAAAATCAGCGCCAGCACTCCCTTGAATACAATGGTCGGGCCACAAGACCTGGGCTCCGTAGGGCATATTAATCACATCGTAGGGTCGCTTTTTCCCATGCCGGCTGGCAAAGGAGGAATGGTCGGCCGGATGCCAGTCCTGGGTCAGGATGACCGTGTCATGATCAGCCATGAGGGCGTTGATTCCGGAGACGATTTCATCCCCGTTCGTGACCGCAAGAGCGCCGCCGGGGCAGAAGTCGTTCTGGACGTCGATCACGATCAGGGCATGGGGCATGAGGGCTCTCCTTTTCGTCGAAACGAAAGTGGCCGATGGCGCAGCGGCCGTCAACGTAGCTGCACCGGGTGGATACGTCTGACCGCGATAGTTAACCCCGTTGCGCGGCGCGACCAGAGCGACTATTTGCCCGGCCATGTACCATATCGCCGCTTTGTACCACTTTACCCGCTTTTCCGATCCGACAGCCTTGCGTGGACCGCTGCTCGCCTTCTGTCAGGCACGGGCGGTCACTGGGACATTGTTGCTGGCGTCGGAAGGTGTGAACGGCACCATCGCGGGATCTGAAGAGAGCATTGCGGCAGTTCTGGACTATCTTCGCGCCTTGCCCGGCTGTGCGGATCTGGAGTGGAAGATCAGCCATGCCGCTCTTCAGCCTTTCGGCAGACTGAAGGTTCGGGTGAAGAAGGAGATCGTAACGATGGGACAGCCTGATGTCGATCCGCGTGCCCGCGTTGGGCATTATGTCGACCCTCAGGATTGGAATGACCTGATCAGCGCCCCCGACGTCGCCGTGATCGATACGCGAAACGACTACGAAGTTGCCATCGGGACATTCGACGGTGCGATTGATCCCGGCACCGCCTCCTTTCGCGATTTTCCCGCCTGGTGGGAGGCGAACAAATCCCGGTTCCATAACAAGCGGATCGCGATGTTTTGCACCGGAGGTATCCGGTGCGAAAAATCCACGAATTTTCTCATTTCCCAGGGTGTCGAAGATGTGTTTCACCTGAAAGGCGGCATTCTCAAGTACCTTGAGGTGGTGCCCAAGACGGACAGCACATGGCAAGGGGAATGTTTTGTCTTTGACGGCCGCGTCTCGGTCGGCCATGGGTTGGCGGAGGGTCCGCATCTTCTTTGTCACGCTTGCCGCCGTCCGCTCCTTCCCGAGGATCAGGGGCATCCGGCATACGAGGAAGGCGTGGCTTGCCATCATTGCGCGGCCGAATCGACCGACGCGGACAAGGCCCGTTTCCGGGAGCGTCAGCGCCAGATAGCCCTTGCTCGCGAACGAGGGGAGAATCATTTGGGTCGCGCTGATTTCAAGTGATGGATGCGCTGCAATCTGCATCGGTCAATTCCTGCCACCTATTCAACTTGCCCAGTTCTACCGCACGTGGTGTTAACAGGTCCCTAAAGAGCGCACTTTTTTGCCTTCGCTCGGAAAGCATGACAGTTTTTCACGTGACGCGACTACGAACAAAGGGCGCGCCGGAGGACTGAGAATGCCCTATGAAGTCGCGCGACTTGCCGGGTTCGAATTGGCGTCGTATGTGTCGTCCATATTCAGAATGGAGAGCGGGCGATAGCCAATATTCTACGGACTATGCCACCGGAGATTGTCACCTGCTTGCGTCGGCTGGGCCTGGGCGAGCCAGGGGCGGTGACGCCCCTTCGGGGTGGCAGGCGCAACATTGTCTGGCGGGTAGCCATGCCTGGCGGTGACGTCGCGGTCAAACTGTATGATCCGCATCAGGAAAGTCGGGTTTTTCCCAACAATCCCAAGGCGGAAGCGCTCGCATTGAAGGTTCTGTCGGGGCATGGACTTGCGCCGGAGTTTCTAGCGCAGGATACGGCGGGGAAGACACAACCTTTGGTTGTCTATCGCTACCTGACGGGACATGTGGGAGAATATGCTCCGACGGCTATTGGGCGATTGTTGCGCAAGTTGCATGGAGTGCCATCGCCACGATTGCGAAGCGCACCCGATGGCTCAGCCACGTTGCGCAGAGAGGTGCTCCGGATGGCGCAGGCGCTGCCAGAGGGATTGAGAGAAGATCTCATGTTTCATCTGCCCGAGCGTGATGTGCCCCCATGCAATCAGAAGGTGTTTCTTCATGGCGATCCGGTACCTGGGAATATCCTGTCTGAGGACGACGGACTGCGTTTGATCGATTGGCAATGTCCCGCGCAGGGTGACCCTGTCCATGACCTTGCTATTCACCTCTCACCGGGGATGAACGTCCTGTACGGCGCTGCTCCGCCCTGCGGGGCCTACCGAAAGGCATTTCTGCAAGGATACGGAGATCCAAAGGTTGCCGATAGGTTGCAAGCTCTGACACCGTTCTATCATGCTTGGCTGGCAGCCTATTGTGCCATCCGTGTGGCGCAGGGAGAGGTGGATTACCGCGCGGCCATGGAACTGGAGCTGAGCGCATTGCGCAAAAATTAACTTCCGCGAAAGATTCGCCCTGTAAGACCGGAGGCATCCGGAACCGAACCTTCAATAGCAGCGGATTTCACCAGATGCATGTCACCCTGCCAGACCAATTGCCAACGTCAGCGCGGCACCGACCGCACCACCGATGGTGGCCCAGATCACCGCGGCGCGCCAGCGGTTTGGCCGTAGCGGTTTGGGCTCGGCAACCTGACGCATCAACGCCTGCTCAACCAGCCGCGGTAGTCGCGGCCCGAACCTGGCCATCACCTGTGCGGCCCTTGTCAGGTCACGGGCCAGCGCGCGCGGGCCGAGGTTCTTGCCGATATAGTCCTGAACGATGGGCTGGGCGATTTCCCAGATGTTGATCTGCGGGTTCAGCGATCGTGCCACGCCTTCGACCACGACCATGGTGCGTTGCAGAAGGATCAGCTCTGTGCGCGTTTCCATTCCGAATTTCTCAGTCACCTCAAAGAGGTAGGAAAGAAGTCGGCCCATGGAAATTCGCGTCGCATCCATGCCGAAAATCGGTTCGCCAACAGCTCGAAGGGCGCGCGCGAATTCGTCGACATCCCGGTCGGCAGGGACGTAGCCGGCCTCGAAATGGACTTCGGCGACACGACGATAATCGCGCCTGATGAAGCCGTAGAGGATCTCGGCGTAGACCCGGCGGGTGTATTCGTCGATATGGCCCATGATCCCGAAATCATAGGCGATGATAGTGCCGTCAGGGCCGACCTTCAAATTGCCCTGGTGCATGTCGGCGTGAAAATAGCCATCGCGGAGCGCATGGTTGAGGAACAATTGCAGCACCCGTTCGCCCAGCACCGCGCGATCGTGGCCCGCGGCATCCAGCGCGACATTGTCGCCCATCGGGACGCCGTCCATCCAGTCCATGGTCATGACCCGGCGGCTGGACAGATCCCATTGAACCGCAGGCAGGCGGAAGCCCTGGTCTTTCTCGGTGTTGGCGGCGAATTCGCTGGCGGCGGCGGCTTCGAGGCGAAGATCCAGTTCGGCGCGAACGACTCCGTCAAAATGTTCGATCACATCGGAGGGGTGCAGCCGCCGGAAGCTGCTGGACAACCCTTCGATGAGAGTGGCGGCGAGGTAGAAGGCATCAACGTCGCGCCGGAACGCCCGTTCGATCCCGGGGCGGAGGATTTTCACAGCGACCTCACGTCCATCCTCGCGGAGCCGCGCATGATGCACCTGAGCGATGGAAGCGGCGGCGACGGGTTCGGAAAACTCCGAGTAGATCTCGTCCAGCGGTCGGCCCAACTCCGCCTCGACGGCGTGCCGGGCTTCGTCCATGCCGAAGGGAGGGAGCTTGTCCTGGAGAACGCGCAACTGGCGTGCCAGGTCGGCGCCCACCAGATCGGGGCGGGTGGACAAGACTTGCCCGAATTTGATGTAGGCCGGGCCAAGGGCGGTCAACGCACGGGTGGCCGGGGGCATCGCGGGATCGCCCCTGTCCCCCAGCCATTGAAAGGGCCAGCCGAGGATTCGGGCGGCGGCGCGCAGCAAGGGGGGCGCTTCGTAGGCGTCGAGCACCACGCCCATGGCGCCGGTGCGTTCCAGCGTGGCGCCGGTGCGGATCAGACGCCAGATATTGTGCGGGCCGCGCATCTCAGACCTTCCAGCCGGAGTGCAGGCAGGCGATGCCCATGGTCAGGTTACGGTATTTCGCATTGGCGAAGCCGGTCGTGCGAAGCATGTTCAGGAAGGTTTCCTGGTCCGGGAACTTGCGGATCGATTCCACCAGGTACTGATAGCTGTCACGATCCCCGGCGATCATCTGACCCATCGCCGGGATCAGGTTGAAACTGTAGCGATCATAGGCCCATTGCAGCGCGGGCGTCGGGATCTGGGAGAATTCCAGCACCATCAGCCGACCGCCGGGACGCAGCACGCGGTAGGCCTCCGTCAGGGCGACCTCGGGGCGAGTGACGTTTCGGATGCCGAAGCTGATCGTGTAGGTGTCGAACGTGTTGTCGGCGAAGGGGAGGGACATCGCGTCCCCCACCACCCAGTCCAGCGCATCGGTCATCGCGGTCGCTTCTGCACGTTGCCGGCCGGCGACCAACATCGGTTCGGTCAGGTCCAGAACCGTCGCATGGCCGGAACCCGCGCGTTTGAGAAACCGAAAGGAGATATCCCCGGTGCCGCCCGCCACGTCCAGCAGTTTTTGACCGGGGCGTGGTGCCAGCCAGTCCATCATCGCATCTTTCCACAATCGGTGGATGCCCAGCGACATGGCGTCGTTCATGATGTCGTATTTCGTGGCGACGGAGGAGAAGACGCCTTGCACGCGGCCGGCCTTCTCGGCCTCCGGCACTTCCTGAAATCCGAAATGTGTGGTCTTTTCGTTCATGGTGCTTGTGCTTATCTCGTCTGTGCCCCGTTATAGGCCGCCAACCTGTCGCCGCAATGCGGCCAATGCGCAAGGTGTCATGCCCGAACTGCCCGAAGTGGAAACCGTCCGTACTGGTCTCTCCCCCGCGATGGAAGGGGCCGTGATCACCCGCGCGCAGGTGAATCGTCCCGACCTGCGCTGGCCCTTTCCCGACCGCATGGCCGATCGCCTGACCGGCCGCAAGGTAGAGCGGCTGCGCCGCAGGTCCAAGTATATCCTGGCGGACCTCGACGGCGGCGAAAGCCTGCTGATCCATCTGGGCATGTCCGGGCGTATGACCGTGTCCGGCGATCCGCTTGGCCAGTTCGTGCATGACCACCCGGCGGCGGAGAAACATGACCATGTGGTGCTGGACATGGACAATGGCGCGCGGGTCACCTTCAACGATCCCCGGCGGTTCGGGGCGATGGACCTGCTTCCCACCGATGGCGCGCAGGCGCATCCCCTGTTGGCCCGGCTGGGGCCGGAACCGTTGGGAAATTCCTTTGACGGGGTCTACCTGGCGCAGGCTCTGAAATTCCGGCGCAGCCCGATCAAGGCGGCGCTGCTGGATCAGCGGGTCGTGGCGGGGCTGGGCAATATCTACGTCTGCGAAGCGCTTTTTCGCGCCGGGATCTCGCCCTTGCGACGATGTGACCGGATTGCATCAGCGCGGCTGACCGCGCTGGCGCCGATCATCCGCGATGTGTTGGCGGAGGCGATCGCGGCGGGCGGTTCCAGCCTCAAGGATTTCCGGCAGGCGAGCGGCGAACTTGGCTATTTTCAGCATCGTTTCGAGGTCTATGGCCGCGAGGCTGAGGCCTGCCGCGCGCCCGATTGCGGCGCCTCGATTCGGCGGGAAGTGCAGTCGGGGCGGTCGTCCTTCTTCTGCCCGCAATGTCAAAGATAGCTTGAACCAAAGGGGCAACCTGTTAGGGAATCGATCCTAACCGAAACGTCAGGGACCGCTTTTCATGGCCTACGAGACGATCATCGTCGAAATCGAAGATCACATCGCGCTTATCAAACTGAACCGCCCGGACGCGATGAACGCATTGAACCAGCAGGTCTTTACCGAGTTGGCAGAGGCCCTGGGCGCGGCACAGAAGAACGACAAGGTGCGCTGCATCGTTCTGGCCGGGTCCGAAAAATATTTCGCCGCGGGGGCCGATATCAAGATGATGTCGGAGAAAAGCTTCGTCGATGTCTTTGCCGGGGATCTCTTCTCTGCCGAGGCGGGCGCCATCCTGCGGGTCCGCAAGCCGATCATCGCCGCCGTGTCGGGCTATGCCCTTGGCGGCGGCTGCGAATTGGCGATGATGTGCGATTTCATCATCGCGTCGGATACGGCCAAGTTCGGCCAGCCGGAAATCAACCTGGGCGTGATCGCCGGGATCGGTGGCACGCAGCGCCTGACCCGCGCGGTCGGCAAGGCCAAGGCGATGGACATGAACCTGACCGGCCGCTTCATGGATGCCCAGGAGGCGGAGCGTTCGGGCCTCGTCTCGCGCGTGGTTCCGTGCAAGAAGCTGATGGAAGAGGCGATGTCCGCCGCCGAGAAGATCGCGGAGAAATCCATGATCACGGTCATGGCGGTCAAGGAGGCGGTGAACCGCTCGCAGGAGGTGTCCCTGTCGGAGGGGCTGCTGTTCGAACGCCGGGTGTTCAACGCGCTGTTCGCGACCGAAGACCAGAAGGAGGGCATGAACGCCTTTCTGGAAAAGCGCGAGGCGCAGTTCCGCGACCGCTGAACCGGGCCCAAACCCTTGATCGTGACGCGCGCCCCGGCCTCCGGCGGCGCGCGTTGTCGTTCGGGGGCCGCTTGCGCTTGCCGCGCGGTTCCGCAACTGATGCAGCAGGGAGAAGTGGCGGCATGCGTCGCCCGACAGGAGGAACAGCATGGATTTTCACGGCAGAACGGCCATCGTCACCGGCGGGGCGCAGGGCATCGGCGCGGCGCTGGTCCGGGCGCTGCACGCGGCGGGCGCGGCTCATGTTACCGTCGCGGACCTGAAGGGGGACGCAGCGCGGGAGGTCGCCGCAGAGGTCGGCGGACTGGGCCTGGAGATCGATCTGCGCGACCGCGCGCAGATCATCGACATGATCGACCGGACGGAACGGGACCATGGCCCGGTGTCGCTGATGTGTTCCAATGCCGGGATCGCCAACGCTTTCGATCTGAGCGTGACCAATATCGCGGGCGCCGCGCCCGAGGAATGGCAGGCTGCCTGGGAGGTCAACGTGATGGCCCATGTCCATGCCGCCGGCCATCTGGTGCCATTGATGAAATCGCGCGGCGGTGGCTATTTCCTGCACACCGTCTCGGCTGCCGGGCTATTGTCTCAGGTGGGGTCGGGGCCCTATTCGACGACCAAGCACGCTGCCGTCGGCTTTGCGGAATCGCTGGCGCTCAGCCACAGGGACGATGGCATCCGCGTCTCGATCCTGTGTCCGCAGGGGGTGGCGACGCCGATGCTGTCCGGGATCGGCGGCGCCGGCCCGCAGGCCGGTGACGGCGTGCTGAGCGCGCGGGAGGTGGCCGATGCGGCGCTGAAGGGCGTGGCGGAGGAACGGTTCCTGATCCTGCCGCACCCGCAGGTCACCGGCTACATGCAGGCCAAGGTGGAGAATTACGACCGCTGGATCGGTGGTATGGCCAAGCTGCAACGCGCCTATCGCGCCGGTGCGGAGACCGGCACGGGCTGACGCGCTACCCGCCGGTGTAGTCGGCGGGAGCGGGGCCACGATAGGCGGCTGTGAAGTCCTCCGGTGCGTCGCCCGGATCGAAGACGTGGCGCAGGATGCCCACACGCCCCTCCGGCCCCTGCGCCGCCTCGATCTGGGCGTCGGAGCGGGTCACCCGCTGTGCCGACCGCAGCGCCCAGCGGTGCAGATGCGCCCTAAGCCGCGCCACCTGCTGGGCGCAACCGGGATCGGCGCCACGGTCCTGAACCTCCTGCGGATCGCTTTGCAGGTCGAACAGCATGGGACGGAATCCACCCTCGGCGTGGATCAGTTTCCACCGGCCGTCAAAGACCATGAACAGCCGCGCATCCGGGATGGCCACGTCCAGCGACTTGCGCATCGGCGTGGTGGAGTAGTCGTATTCGGAAATCGTCACCTCGCGCCATGTCTCCGGCGTCTCCCCGTGCAGGAACGGCAACAGGGACCGGCCCTCGACGATATGGCGCGGCACTTCCGCGCCTGCCGTCTCGATGAAGGTGGCGGCCAGGTCGATGGATTCGACCAGCGCGTCACAGGTCGTGCCCCGCGTGCCATCGGCGGCGGGCCGGGGGTCGACGATGATCAGCGGCACTTTCACCGATTGCTGGTGAAACAGATCCTTTTCGCCCAACCAATGGTCGCCCAGGTAATCGCCGTGATCGGAGGTCAGGACGATCATGGTGTTGGCGCTCTCTCCGGTGGTGTCCAGCCGGTCCAGGATCCGGCCCAGCTGGTCGTCGCATTGCCGGATCAGCCCCATATAGGCCGGGATCACCTTCGCCCGGACCTCGTCGCGGGCGAAGGTGCGGGCGATCTCGCTTTCCATGAAGGCGCGAAACACGGGGTGGGGGTCGTCCCGTTCCGCCGGGCTGCGCACCGGGGGCAGAACATGCTCCACCCCGTAAAGCGCGTGGTAGGGCGCGGGCACGATATAGGGCCAATGTGGTTTGATATATGACAGGTGCGCGCACCACGGCCCGCGCGCGGTGTCCAGGAACTCGAGACAGCGATCGGTCAGCCAGGGTGTTTCGCTGTCTTCTTCGCGGATGTTGGCGGGCTTGTCGGCATTGGCGGTGAACCAGCCGCTGGCCATCTGGCCGTCAACGATGCCGGCATTGGCAAAATCGGCCCAGGGGTTGTCCGAAGGATAGCCGCGGGATTTCAGGAAATCGTTGTAGGGGCTGCGCTTGCGGTCGTAGGCGCCGGCCGGTCCAACGCCCCACAGGCCGTCGTCGCGCACCACCGGATCGAACCCGCATTCTGCCTGCCGCGCGCCGATCACGCTGTCCGGGGACAGGCCCAGCCGGGCCATGCCCTCGGCGTCGGCGACCATGTGGGTCTTGCCGATCAGGTGGCAGGACATGCCCGCGTCGCGCAGGTGATCGCCCAGCGTGCGTTCGCCCACTCGCAGCGGGAATCCGTTCCATTGCGCCCCGTGGGAGGAGGCGTAGCGCCCGGTGTAGAAACACATCCGGCTGGCACCACAGATCGGCGATTGCACATGCGCCTGGGTGAACCGCAGACCGCGCGCGGCGAGGCGGTCGAAATTGGGCGTCTTCAGGTGTGGATGCCCGGCACAGCCCATGTAGTCGAACCGCAGCTGGTCATACATGATGAACAGAATATTCACGACATCTCCGATATTTTGGCGGATCCTAGCGGAGCTGCCTTGCGCAGGCCAAGAGGGGCTTGTCTCCGGGTGCGTTGACCCTAGGTCCAATTTTCTAGCAAAAGGAGAGTAGTCGATAGCCGCCATCGAATCCGATTGTGCGTTGCCTTGGGCGGAAATGTACTAATTCATATGTATTCGGACTCCTGAATACAGGTTTTCGGGGCGGGGGTTCGGTGTATCGATTTGCGAAGATTGCACGCGAAAACACACGCATGGCGCGAATCAATTTAGGGTTTGAGAGGGTGTTGACGTGATTTGCCGAAAAGATGTTTCAGAAGACCGGGCGGCGCAGAGCGACAGCCGGGCGGAGATGGCGCAGCGGCTGCGCGACCTGCGCGAGGCGCGCGGGCTGACAATCCAGACGGTCGCGGACCGGGCCGGGATCGCGATTTCGACGGTCTCCAAGATCGAGCGGAACCTGATGGTGCCGACGTATGACCGCTTTGTCCGGCTGGCGCGTGCGCTGGAGGTGGAACTGGCCGACCTGTTCGGAGAGGGCGGCCGCAAATTCGAGCCGGGCGGCCTGGTGATTGCCCGCCACGGCGATACCGTGGCCATGGAGACCGAGGGCAACCGGTTCGATGTCCTGTTTCCCGGTGTCGCCCATATCACCATGACACCGATGATCTGCACCCTGACCCCCTTGGCTCAGATGGACGGAGTCAGCCCCGCCGGCCATCCGGGAGAAGAGTTTCTTCTGGTTCTTGAAGGGCAGGCGCTGGTGCGGTTGGATGGGGTGGAAGACGTGATTCTGGGGGCAGGCGACAGCCTGTACTTCGACAGCGTCCGCCCGCATTTCTACGCCGGGCTGGGCGATACCGCGGCGCGGGTATTGATCGTCGGTGCCAACCTTGAGCATCACCGGCTTTCCGCGGTCCGCGCGGGAGCGCAGGACCGGGACGGCGGTCAGGGTGGTGGCCAAGACGAAGGGACGAGGGGCTGAGGCGGCCCCTCGCGGCGCGATCACATGTGCCAAATGCCGGCAAACCGCCGATGCCTTGTTGACTCCGCGACGAGTCACCACTAAAGCAGCGTCTTCAGAACGCACGGAACCCAGTAACGGGAACGAACACCTATGGCTAACTCGCCCCAATCCAAGAAACGCGCCCGTCAGGCCGACCGCCGTGAGGCAGTGAACAAGACGCGCCGCTCGCGGATCCGCACCTTCCTCCGCAAGGTCGAGGAAGCGATCGCGTCCGGTGACAAGACCGCCGCTCAGACTGCCCTGCGCAACGCTCAACCCGAGCTGATGCGCGGCGTCACCAAGGGTGTCTTTCACAAGAATACCGCAGCGCGGAAGATGTCGCGCCTGTCCTCGCGGGTCAAGGCGATCGCCTGACTTCCTACAAGTGATTGATGGTAAAAGGCGCGGCATTTGCGGCGCCTTTTTTCATGTGTGGCCGCTGTGTCTGCACCTCGCGATTCTTTTCAGACAAGCGTCTAGTCAAGCGCGTTGTGCTGTTGATAGGGCCGCTGAACCGTTGATACCTTGGCGGGTATAGCGATTCAGATCGCACACTTGGGGGGACATAGCGGCTCGTTTCGAGGCGCGCGCTAATCGGCCATGGCACGCAGGATGTGCCTTTCGATGAGCTATGTCCAAGACAGAAAAACTTTGTCGCAGGATGCGATCCTGGGTCGATTGATCCGGGTTGCCGTCCGCCGATGCGGCTGTGGGCCCGGTCTGTGACCGGAACCCGACTCTTGGGGGGAGTTCGGGCCACGAAAGGATTTTGTCGGGTGATCTGAAACCGCGAGGCCGGCAGCTGAGCCGGGAAAAATATGGAACGTGGGGCGAAGATACAAAGATGACGACCGAACAATGGGGCCAAGTGAAGCAGAAACTCCGGCAGGCACTGGGGGCGAACAATTACGAACACTGGATCGAGCCGCTTGAGATGGATTCCGTGTCGAACGGCGTTCTGACCCTGATGGCGCCCTCGGCCTATGCGGGCACGTATGTGAAGCGCAACTTCGGCGACACCATCCTGGGCGAGATTGCCAATCTCGGCTCTGACGTGCGCCGTGTCGAATTCACCTCTGCCCCCGCTCAGGCCAACCGTGGGGCCGCGCCCCGTTCCGACGCCCCCGCGACCCCTGCCCCCCGGCCCAAGGCGCCCGCCACCACCACCAGCAAACAGGACAAGATGCTGCAACCTGCGCCGCTGGATCCCGGCTTCACCTTTGACAGCTTCGTGGTCGGCAAGCCGAACGCGTTGGCCCATGCCGCCGCCCGTCGCGTGGCCGAAGGCGACCAGGTCGAATTCAACCCGCTGTTCCTGTATGGTGGCGTTGGCCTGGGCAAGACGCACCTGATGCACGCCATCGCCTGGAAGCTGAAGGAATTGAATCCTGACCTGAACGTCGTCTACCTGTCCGCCGAACATTTCATGTATCGGTTCGTCCAGGCGCTGCGCGACCGCAACATGATGGATTTCAAGTCGCTGTTCCGCAACGTGGATGTCCTGATGGTCGATGACGTGCAGTTCATCGCCGGAAAGGACAGCACACAGGAAGAATTTTTCCACACCTTCAACACTTTGGTGGAGAACGGGAAGCAGATCATCATCTCGGCCGACAGCGCGCCCGCCGCGATTGCCAACATGGAGGAGCGGATTTCCTCGCGCCTGTCCAGCGGGCTGGTCGTGGATCTGCATCCCACCGACTACGAATTGCGACTGGGTATCCTGCAATCCAAGCTGGAGAGCTACCGGGAGAAATATCCCGATCTGCAAGTCGCCGACGGGATCATGGAATTCCTGGCCGCGCGAATTTCCACCAACGTGCGTGTGCTTGAGGGGGCGCTGACCCGGCTGTTCGCCTTTGGCATGCTGGTGGAGCGCGAGATCACGATGGAGCTGACGCAGGATTGTCTGGCCGATGTGCTGCGCGCCTCGGAGCGCAAGATCACGATCGAGGAAATCCAGCGCCGCGTGGCGGAACACTTCAACATCCGCATCTCCGACATGATCGGGCCGAAGCGGGTGCGCAGCTTTGCCCGGCCGCGCCAGGTTGCGATGTTCCTGTGCAAGAAGCTGACCAGCCGGTCCCTGCCGGAGATCGGCAAGCGGTTCGGCGGGCGCGATCACACCACGATCATCCATGGCGTGCGCCGGATCGAGGAGCTGATCCAGAAGGACAGCCAGCTGGCAGACGATCTGGAGATGTTGCGCCGCACTCTGGAGGCCTGATCCGGGTCGGGAAGCGCCGCGAAACCGGGCGGGCTGTGTCCTGCGTGCCGCGCTGCGCTTGACCCTTGCCCGAAACCCGGTGAAAACGGAAAAAATCGTTGTATCGGGGGCCGGAACAGGTAGCGTTCTGGTCCCGATATCGGACAGGAGCGAGGGCCATGAAATTCAGCATCGAACGCAGCGCGCTGCTAAAGGCCGTCTCGCAGGCGCAATCGGTGGTGGAGCGGCGGAACACGATTCCCATCCTCGCCAATGTCCTGATCGAGGCGGAAGGCAACGAGGTCCAGTTCCGCGCGACCGACCTGGATATCGAAGTGGTCGACAAGGCCGCCGCGATGGTCGAACGCGCGGGCGCCACGACGGTCAGCGCCGTGACCCTGCATGAAATCGTGCGCAAACTGCCCGACGGGGCGCAGGTGTCATTGACCGATGATGGCGCGCATGGCCGGCTGACCGTGGCCGCCGGGCGGTCGACCTTCAACCTGGCGACCCTGCCGCGGGAGGATTTCCCGGTCATGGCGTCCTCCGAATACGCATCGAACTTTACCGCGCCCGCGCCGGTTCTGCGCCGCCTGTTCGACAAGTCGAAATTCGCCATCTCGACGGAGGAGACGCGGTACTACCTGAACGGCGTCTACATGCATGTCGCCGAGGACGAGGGCACCCGCAAGCTGCGCTGTGTCGCGACCGATGGTCACCGGCTGGCGCGAATCGATGCCGATCTGCCCGGCGGGGCCGAGGAAATGCCCGGCGTGATCGTGCCCCGCAAGACGGTGGGCGAATTGCGCAAGCTGCTGGACGATGACGAGCTGGAAGTCGCGGTCTCCGTCTCGGAAACCAAGGTCCGGTTCGCCACGCCGCATATCACCCTGACATCCAAGGTCATCGACGGCACCTTCCCCGATTACGGCCGCGTCATTCCGTCAGGCAACACCCGGCGGCTTGAGGTCGATGCCTCCGAATTCGCGCAGGCAGTGGACCGTGTGGCCACCGTGTCCTCCGAACGGTCGCGTGCCGTGAAGATGAGCCTGACGGAAGATCGGCTGGTCCTGTCCGTCAACGCGCCCGACAGCGGCGCAGCCGAAGAAGAGCTGGCCGTGGCCTATGGCGACGACAAGCTGGAGATCGGGTTCAACGCGAAATACCTGCTGGAAATCGCCAGCCAGGTGGATCGGGAGAACGCGGTTTTCCTGTTCAATTCCTCTGGCGATCCGACCCTGATGCGCGAGGGGAACGATACCTCCGCCGTTTATGTCGTCATGCCGATGCGCGTCTGACCGGACGCATTCCTTTGCCTTGTTTCCGGCCTGACGGGCCGGGGCGGGGCCTATCCGGGGGCGCGCCATGCAGGGGCTGACCCTTACCCGCCTGACATTGTCGCATTTCCGCTCCTGGCGGCACGGCACCGTGGAAACGGATGGCCGTCCGGTGGCGATGCACGGCCCCAACGGGGCGGGAAAGACCAACCTGCTGGAGGCGGTTTCTCTGTTCTCTCCGGGGCGGGGGCTGCGGCGCGCGCGGGCGGAGGATCTGTCGCGCCGCCCCGAGGCTTTGGGCTGGAAGCTGACGGGCCGTCTGGACACGCTGGGGCAGGGGCACGAGGTCACGATGGGCGCAGAGGCCGGAAGCAGCCGCGCCCTGCGCATCGACGACAAGGCGGCGCCGCAGGTCGCCCTGGGCCGGATCGCGCGGGTTCTGTGGCTGGTGCCGGCCATGGACCGGCTGTGGATCGAAGGGGCCGAGGGGCGGCGGCGGTTCCTGGATCGCATGACGCTGAGTTTCATGCCCGGCCACGCCGACGCAGCGCTGGCCTATGAAAAGGCGATGCGTGAACGCAACCGCCTGCTGAAAGACATGGTGCGTGATGCCCATTGGTATACCGCGCTGGAAACCCAGATGTCGGAGGCCGGTGCGCAGCTGACCGCCAACCGCATGCATGCACTGGACCTGATCACACAGGCGCAGGCGGGGGCAGAGACGGCCTTTCCCGCCGCCGACCTGGCGTTGACCCATCCCGACGGACCCCTGCCCGATGGCGCCGATGCCCTGCGCGCCGCCTGGCGCGACGGGCGCGGCCGGGACATGGCAGCGGGGCGCACGCTGCTGGGCCCGCATCGCGCGGACATGGAGGCGCATTGGCCGGCCAAGGGGATCGCGGCGCGCGATGCCTCCACCGGAGAGCAGAAGGCGCTGCTCGTCTCCCTGATCCTGTCGAATGCGCGCGGATTGGCGCGGGATTTCGGCGCGCCACCGATCCTGCTGCTGGACGAGGTCGCCGCTCACCTTGACGCCACCCGCCGTGCTGCTCTTTATGACGAGGTCTGCGCCCTGGGCGCGCAGGCCTGGATGACCGGCACCGGGCCGGAGCTTTTTGAGGAGTTGGGCAGCCGCGCCCATCACATCGAGATCACCGAACAGGGCGGCGAAAGCGGCCTTCTGGAAAGGACGCCATGACGCCACAACGGATATCGCTCGTCACGCTGGGCACCGACGACCTGCCGCGCGCCCGCGCCTTCTATGCCGCGCTTGGCTGGACCGAAGCGGAAAGCCAGCCGGGCGTCGCATTCTACCAGTTGGACGGCATGGCGTTGGGCCTGTTCGGGCGCGCAGATCTGGCAAAAGATCAGGGCCGGCCGGGCGTGGATCTGGGCACCGGGGCGGTCACGCTGGCGCAGAACTTCACTGACCGCGCCGGGGTCGACGCGGCCTATGCCGCCGCGCTGGCGGCCGGGGCCACCGCACTGAAAGCGCCGGAGCCGGTATTCTGGGGCGGCTATTCCGGTTACTACGCTGATCCCGACGGGCATGTCTGGGAAGTCGCACATAATCCTTTCTGGCCGCTGGACGATGACGGCCGCCTGACCATTCCGAGGCCCGAATGAGTATTTCCCTGGCCGAACTGGCCTTTTACGCCGGGGCGCTGTTCGTCCTGTTTCTGACACCGGGGCCGGTCTGGCTGGCCCTGACCGCACGTGCCATGGCGGGCGGCTTCCATGCAGCATGGCCGCTGGCCTTGGGCGTTGTGGTGGGCGATGTGCTGTGGCCGCTGCTGGCGATCCTGGGCGTGACCTGGGTTGTGGGGCAGGTGACGGGCCTGATGGTCGTGCTGAAATTCGTTGGCGCCGCGATGTTCCTGGTGATGGGCGCCCTTCTGATCCGCAACGCCGACAAGTCGATCGCCAGCGACAGCCGCCTGACGCGGCCGGGCATGTGGGCGGGGTTCATCGCCGGGCTGGCGGTGATCCTGGGTAATCCCAAGGCGATCCTGTTCTATATGGGGGTGTTGCCCGGCTTCTTCGACCTGACGGCGATGACGGGCTGGGACATCGCGGCGATCAGCGTGATTTCCGCGTTGGTGCCGTTGATCGGCAACCTGATCCTGGCCTATTTCATCGACCGCGCGCGGCGGCTTCTGTCCTCCGGGACGGCGATCCGGCGGACCAATATCGCGGCCGGTTGCCTGATGATCTGCGTCGGTCTGGTGATCCCCTTTACCTGAATGCGCCGCGGCCCCGCCGCACCGGCGAAACACTGCCCCGGGACCACCCCAAACTTCGTGTCATGCGCGTGACAATCCCCCCTGGGGGCAGTATAAAATCGACAACTGGAAAAGGATCTCTCCCGCATGGCCGACACCCAACCTGCAGAACCGCAGTACGACGCGGATTCCATCAAGGTTCTCAAAGGGCTGGACGCCGTCAGGAAACGCCCCGGCATGTATATCGGGGACACTGACGACGGGTCCGGCCTGCACCACATGATCTACGAGGCCGTCGATAACGGTATTGACGAGGCGCTGGCCGGTCATGCCGATTACGTCTCGGTCACGATCCATGCCGACAATTCGGTTTCCGTGCGTGACAACGGCCGTGGCATTCCTGTGTCGATCCACTCGGAGGAGGGGATTTCCGCCGCCGAGGTCATCATGACCCAGCTGCACGCGGGCGGGAAATTCGACCAGAATTCCTACAAGGTGTCGGGCGGTCTGCACGGCGTCGGGATCTCCGTGGTGAACGCGCTGTCCGATTGGCTGGAACTGCGGATCTGGCGCGATGGCAAGGAACATTACGTCCGGTTCGAGAACTCGGAGACGGTCGATTCCCTGCGCGTGGTCGGAGATGCCGACGGCCAGAAGGGGACGGAGGTGCGGTTCCTGTCCTCGCTTCAGACGTTCTCCAATCTGGATTACGATTACGCGACGCTGGAAAAGCGCCTGCGCGAACTGGCGTTTCTCAACTCCGGTGTGCGTATCGTGCTGGAAGATCACCGCCCCGCCGAGGCCCTGAAGACAGAGCTGTTCTATGACGGCGGCGTGCGCGAATTCGTGAAATACCTCGACCGGTCCAAATCGCCGTTGATGACCGATCCGATCTTCATTCAGGGGGAAAAGGACGACATTGGCGTCGAGGTGGCGATGTGGTGGAACGACAGCTACCACGAGACGGTTCTGCCCTTTACCAACAACATCCCGCAGCGCGACGGCGGCACCCACATGGCAGGTTTTCGCGGGGCGCTGACCCGGACCCTGACCCGCTATGCCCAGGAAAGCGGTATCGCCAAGCGGGAGAAGGTCAGCTTTACCGGCGATGACGCCCGCGAGGGTCTGACCTGCGTCCTGTCGGTGAAGGTGCCGGATCCCAAGTTTTCCTCCCAGACCAAGGACAAGCTGGTCTCCTCCGAGGTGCGTCCGGCGGTCGAAAGCCTGATGAACGAAAAGCTGACGGAATGGTTCGAGGAAAACCCGAACGAGGCCCGGATGATCGTCGGCAAGATCGTGGAGGCCGCTCTGGCCCGCGAAGCCGCCCGCAAGGCCCGCGAACTGACCCGGCGCAAGACGGCGATGGACGTGAACTACCTGGCCGGGAAGCTGAAGGATTGTTCATCCAAGGACCCTGCCGAATCCGAATTGTTCCTGGTGGAGGGCGATTCCGCCGGCGGCTCCGCCCAGACGGGTCGGGACCGGCGCACCCAGGCGGTGCTGCCCCTGCGCGGCAAGATCCTGAACGTGGAACGCGCCCGGTTCGACCGGATGCTCTCCAGTCAGGAGATCGGCAATCTGGTGATGGCCCTTGGCACCGGAATCGGCCGGGACGAGTTCGATATTTCCAAGCTGCGGTACCACAAGATCGTCATCATGACCGACGCGGACGTGGATGGTGCGCATATCCGGACGCTGTTGCTGACGTTCTTCTACCGGCAGATGCCGCAGCTGATCGAGGGCGGGTACCTCTACATCGCACAGCCGCCGCTGTTCAAGGTCGCACGCGGCAAGTCCGAAGTCTACCTGAAGGACCAGCCCGCGCTGGAGGACTACCTGATCAACCAGGGGACCGAAGGGGCGCTGCTGCGCCTCGGCAATGGCGACGAGATCGCGGGCACCGACCTGGTCCGCGTGGTCGAGGAGGCCCGCCAGACCAAGCGTATCCTCGAAGCCTTCCCCACCCATTACCCGCGTCACATCCTTGAACAGGCCGCCATCGCCGGCGCCTTCACCCAGGGCC
This sequence comes from Pseudooceanicola aestuarii, assembly GCF_010614805.1. NCBI lineage: Bacteria > Pseudomonadati > Pseudomonadota > Alphaproteobacteria > Rhodobacterales > Paracoccaceae > Pseudooceanicola > Pseudooceanicola aestuarii. The sequence continues at coordinate 1,035,892 of NZ_JAAFZC010000001.1, read as the reverse complement.
AGCTGGATGGTGATTTGCAGGACGTGGCCGACCGCGTGGCGCAACGGCTGGACCTGATCGCACTGGAATACGAACGCGGTTGGCAAGGGCGCCCGACCCAGGACCGCGGTCTGCGCCTGGCCCGCATCCTGCGCGGGGTGGAGGAAGTCCGCACGCTGGACGGGCCCGCCTTGCGGTCCGGGGAGGCTCGGCGCCTCGGCCAGATGACGCAATCCTTGCGCGACATCTACAGCCAACCCGCCCGCCTGATGCGGCGCGACCGGGGGCAGAACATCCACGGCCCGCTCGACCTGCTGGAAGCCATCCTGGAGGAGGGCGAACGCGGCTTGCAATTGCAGCGCTACAAGGGCCTGGGGGAGATGAACCCCGAACAGCTGTGGGAAACCACCCTGGACCCCGAGGCACGCACCATGTTGCGAGTGGAGGTGGATGACATGGCAGAGGCCGACGACCTGTTCACCAAGCTGATGGGCGACACCGTCGAACCCCGCCGCGAGTTCATCCAGACCAACGCGCTGAACGTCGAAAACCTGGATTTCTGAGGGGGTTGTAGGTGAGCGGGTGTTTTTTCGCGGTGCGCATATTTTTTCGCGTGACCGGGTCGGGGCGGGGCTGCGTTTCCTATTTATTTCAGATGGTTAGCGCAAGGTCTTGGCCTTGACGGTTTTTGGAGCTGCGTCGCGCAGGGCACGTGGAACAGCGTCTGCAAAACGAGCGAGCTTTGCCTTTCGGTCTCGGTTGATGCGCATTGCCCATCAACCGAGACCGTAGCCTACTTCTCCGCAGGAAGGCCTTGGGCCTCAGCTCAGCGTTGAAAGCCGGCGTGGCGACCGCAGGGAGCGCACGTAATCTTCAATTGCGGCCCCGGTCTTGATTTGACTGGATTTTATGTGCCTCATTTCCGAGTTCGCGAAAGAGGTGCGTGATGCCAGAATTGGACCCCAATATAGCTTTTCCGATCGCCGTCCTGATATTCCTGATCGGCTTTCCGCTTTTTCTCATTCTATTCCTGGTCGCGCGAAGGCGGACAAAGCGCCTCGGTCGCGTGCTCGATCAGGAGAAGACCCGGGCCGCCGAAGACCGCTACCGGATCCTCGCGGAGGAAAAGGAGAAGCGGCAGGCGATCGAGCAGAAATACTCACCGATCATCGATATGGAGGCCGAGGTCGGGCGGTTGAAAGCTGAGTCTGACGAGTTGGCCAGGAATATCGACGACCTGCGATCCAGCTACGCCAGTAAGCGCGAGACCATGAAGAAGCTCGAGCACCAGGTCGCGGTTTATGACGAGCGCCTCGCCTTCGCAGAGCTCGGTGTCTATGAACGTCACTTCGATTTCGGGGACAGTGAGATATTCAAGGAGCAGATCAAGCAGATACGGGAGAAGCAGAAGGCGATGGTGTCGCAGAAGACCGCCGCCATTTGCCCGACCGATTGGACCGTCGATGGCAGCCTCTCCAAGGGGCAGACCATGATCAACCGTCAGATGCGACTGACCATGCGCGCCTTCAATAACGAATGCGAGGCGGCGATCGCGAACACGCGTTGGAACAACGTGGTCGCCATGGAGAAGAGGATCCTGAACGCCGCGAAGCAGATTAACTCGGCCAATGCCTCCATGAACCTTTCAATTAACGAGCGATACGTCTCGCTCAAGCTGAACGAGTTACACCTCACCCACGAGTATCGGGAGCAACTCAAAATCGAGAAGGATGAGCGGGCCGAGCGCGCCCGAATGGAGCGCGAAGAGAAGAAGCTGCTCGCCGAGGCAAAGGCCGCTGAGAAGGAGGAGCAGAAATATCAGGACATGCTCGACAAGGCCCGCCAAGAGGCTGGTGTCGACGAAAGCCGTATCGCGGACCTTCAGGCCGCCTTGGCGGAGGCCCACGCAAAGACAGAGCGCGCGAAAGCGATGGCCGAGATGACGAAGTCTGGTTACGTCTACATCATCTCGAACATCGGCAGCTTCGGCGAAGAGGTCGTCAAGATCGGCCTGACCCGACGCCTTGATCCGGACGATCGCGTGAAGGAGTTGGGCGACGCGAGCGTGCCGTTCGGCTTCGACACGCACGCCATGATTTATTCGGACGAGGCGCCAGCTCTCGAGAACGCCCTGCACCGGGAATTCGCCGACCGCCGGATCAACGTTTCAAATATGCGCAAGGAGTTCTTTCGCGTCGACCTGGAGGAGGTGGAAGATGCTGTGAACCGCTTGGCGCCGGACGCCAACTTCTTCAAAGATCGCGAGGCCCAAGAGTGGCACGAAACCTTGGCACGTCGTAGGGAGCAGGCCGAGTTGTGGAGACAAGGTGCGGAAGAGGCGCTGCCCGAGACGATCTTGACCTGCTCCCCTGAAACGTCCGGTGTTTTGAGTTAGCCTGTTCTCCAACTGAGGAGACAGACGATGAAGAGAAGCCGTTTCAGCGAAGAACAGATCATTGGGATATTGAAAGAGCATCAGGCTGGGCTTGGAGCGAAGGAGCTTTGCCGCAAGCACGGTATCAGCGATGCGACATTTTACAAATGGCGGTCCAAGTATGGCGGGATGGAAGTGTCTGATGCGAAGAAGCTGAAGGCACTGGAAGTTGAGAACGCCAAGCTAAAGAAGTTGCTGGCTGAGCAGATGATGGACGTGTCGACGCTCAAGGAAATGCTGGGAAAAAACTTTTGAGGCCCGGCTCACGCAGAAACGCCGTGACCTGGGCCATGAAAGAGAAGCGATACAATCAAAAGCGCGCCTGTGCCTTGGCCGGTATTGATCCACGGGTCTATCGACGTGTGTCGAAGCGGCCAGCGGATACGGAGCTGCGTGGGCGGTTGAAAGAACTGTCGTTTGAGCGTCGACGGTTTGGCTATCGTCGGCTGCACATTCTGCTGCAGCGCGAAGGCTGGCACATGAACTGGAAGAAGCTGTATCGGATCTACCGCGAAGAAGGATTAACAGTGCGTAAACGTGGCGGACGCAAGCGCGCCATCGGGATCAGAGCACCCATGACGATCCCACAGGGGCCGAACCAGCGATGGTCGCTCGACTTCGTGTCTGACAGCCTATCGTGCGGTCGCCGGTTCCGCATCTTGAACGTGATTGATGACTTCAGCCGCGAATGTCTGGCCGCTGTGGTCGACACCTCGCTCTCAGGTCAGGTGACCGCGTAGGTCGTGAGCTGGATAGGATTGCCGAAATGCGGGGCTACCCATGCATGGTGGTCAGCGATAATGGAACCGAGCTGACCAGTAACGCGATCCTGAAAGGGCAAGAAGACCGCAAGGTCGACTGGCACTATATCGCCCCTGGCAAGCCGATGCAGAATGGGTTTGTCGAAAGCTTCAACGGCAGGATGCGCGACGAATGTCTGAATGAGCACCTGTTCGATAGCCTGCGCCACGCCCGCGACCTGATCGCTGCCTGGCGCACCGACTTCAACTACCACCGCCCACACACAAGCCTCGCTGGCCTCACGCCAGCGGAATATGCTAACCGGTCAAAGAAGGACCAAAACCTGAACAGAGCTAACCCAAATTAGCGGACTCAATGGGGAGCAGGTCAGTTCATATACGGCTCTCCAGGTTACTGCTCTTGAAAGCTTGTGTATAGAAAGCCCGTTTGTCATACGTTGTGAAAGTGTTCGAGTGTGGACTCTCGCTGCTACGGACGGAAGCAAAGGTGCCGTCTCGCGGTGTCTGGATCGTTGAAAGAAGTCTTAAATGTTTCCGCGCAGAAACCCGATACTCGCTATAACTCCTTGGAGTGGAAGGCGAATGAAATCCACATGATCAGATGGGGCATCACCTATCTTCTGCACGCGCAACAGCGTGATCGTCGGCTATTTCGATGGAATAGCTCATTTAATTTTCAGGTCTGAAAAGTGTCTTTGGTATTGAAGATGGTGCGGGCTTTTCCGCGAGGTCGAACTACCGAAGAATTGCTTGTGCTTGTCGGTGCTGCTTTTTCTCATGACAAGCGGCTCGCTGCGATCGCTGAGCTGGACCAGCTATTGAGAGATGGCCTTGTTGAAAAGGCACATGATGGGCGTTGGCGCGCCAAGCGCATGAACTTCGCGACAGGTGCGCCAAGTGTGGCGGTAACCACGCAACAAAAAGACGCGGGTTCTGAAACCGTCATTCATGCGGCCGCTGCAACATTCGCGTCTGAGCCACTTTCGGTAGAACCGTTTGATGTAGAGAGCGCTGGAGATGGAAGTGTCGATCCTCAAGCGCTTATCAGATACTGGCGTTCTGCACTGCGTGCCGATCCACGTGGCGCAATCACGCAAGTAGCCGATAAGCACGGGATCGAATGGTCGCTCATTTCCGGACGGGGCCCCATCAACCCCGGAGAGGACCGTTGCCTTCGAATTTCGATTGATCTTGCTGCAATCAACCCTGCTTTTCAGGAAGCTCTCGTTCGTCGAGAAGGCCATGAGAACGCGCTCGCAATCGGCTGGCCCATCGCGGTGGGTCGCCGTGGCGGCGTGCCGATATTCCAGCCCGTCGGGATGTTGGCCGCCGCTTGGAAGCGGGAGGCCGAAACACTCGTGCTGACGGTCGATGCTGACGACGTCCTTTTGAACCCGGACTGGGTGCGGAGTGCCGCCCGTGCGAGCGGCTGGAATCGTGGAGATCTGGCTGACCTTTTCTCCGCGGACGATGGCCTCGGACTACGCGCGGATGATTTCCTGGAGAAGCTCAGGGTTGCCGTCGCAAGCCAGATTCGTGGGCGCCTGGTGGGGGAGGATCTCGCTTCCCAGCTCGATGCCTCCGCTCAAGGCATTTATGACAGCGCGGCGATCGTCCTCCCGACCGACTCGTCGTTCACTGCAGGTGCGGCGCGCGACCTCGACACAATCGCGACGTGGCCATCGGAGCGGATCGCGCGGACGGCGCTCGGCGAAGTGCTCGGGATCAAAGGCGTAACGAACGCGAATCCTGTCGAGGCCATTGATGCGGTCCCCTTGAACAAGGAGCAATTGCGCGCCGTCCGCGGTGCCTGCGAGGAGCCGCTCACGGTCGTGACCGGCCCACCTGGAACCGGGAAGAGCCAGGCGATCGTCTCAATGGCGGCCTCCGTCCTTGCGGCCGGCGGGAGCGTTTTGGTCGCGTCCAAGAACCACCAGGCCCTTGATGCGGTGGAGGATCGCCTCGGGTCTCTCGCGCCGGACGTGCCATTCACGGTTCGCACGCTCAATCCCAATGACGAGACGGACACTGGATTTTCGGATGCGCTCAGGAAACTCTTGGAGAACGAGAGCCGATCGCGGGCGACCTCCGTAGACGAATTGGCCTTGGACAAGCTGATCGATACGGCGCACCGGCGGACGGAGGCTGTCGATGCGATCGATCGTATTGCCGAGCTCGAATGCGAGATATCGGACGTCCTCGAACGGATTGATCTGCATGAAGCGCATGGCCGAGATGAGGTCACGCCAACACAGGCCCGAGAGGCGTCCACGGGTGTCCTGCGGCGTCTGATTTCTTGGCTCCGATCGGTCTTCACCGACCGAGCCGTTCGGGGGGAAGCGGCTATCCCGGACAACCTCGAACGTCGCGGCATGAGTCTTTCAGACCTTCGGCGAACACTGGTGACCCTGCGCTCGATGAGAGAAAGGCTGGGCGATCCGGAAGATCCGATCGAGTTGGGCGAGAGGATCCGCGAGGCGACAGGCCAGCTTCTGCCCGTCATCTTTTCGGCCCGGTGCCACCTCTCCGAGGGCGAGCGGCGGGAATTATCCGAAAACTACGACGATTGGACGTTCAACGGTGGCAAGGGACATCCGCCATCCGACCTTTCGAAGGCCTTGATGAGTCATCGGCCCCTGTGGCTCGCATCGATCCTCGGGACCCCTCGGCGCGTTCCACTCGACGACGGCCTGTTCGATCTCGTGATCTTCGACGAAGCGAGCCAGTGCGATATCGCCACGGCGATCCCACTCTTTGCCCGAGCGAAACGGGCGGTTGTGGTGGGCGACGACAGGCAGCTGTCCTTCATCCCCCAGCTCGGCCAGGCCCAGGATCGCAACCTTATGCAGGCCCAGGGCCTGCCCGTCTCCAGAATGGGGCGGTTCGCGCAGAGCCGTAGGTCGTTGTTCGATTTCGCGTCGCGGGTTCCGGACGCCCGGAGGATCACGCTGCGCCATCAATACAGGTCAGCAGGGCCGATCGTCGATTATATCAGCGAGACCTTCTACGGGGGCCAGCTGCAGACCTCGCATGATCCGCGAGGGCTGGTGGTGCCGGCCGGTGTCAAACCGGGCATCGCGTGGGAGGATGTGCCGGCGCCGGCGATCCCACAGATTGGTAATGTCAACCCGGCCGAAGTCTCCGCGATCGTGCGGCATTTGCGAAAGCTCCTGGTGGACGAAGAATATGGTGGCAGCATTGGTGTAATCACCCCCTTTCGAGCACAAGTTCTCGCGCTCGAGACCGCGATTTTGGCGGCCATCGACCGGCCCAAGCTGACGGCCTGCGACTTCAAGGTCGGAACGGTCGACGGTTTCCAGGGACAGGAACGCGATCTAATCCTTTTTTCACCTTGTGTCGGGCCACGCAGTCCGCAATCCGGGATGACGTTTTTCCAGAGGGACACTCGTCGCCTCAATGTCGCCATTTCTCGCGCTCGCGCCGTTGCCATCGTATTCGGTGATCTCGGGTTCGCGCGGACCGGTCAGTCGAAGGCGCTCGGGAAGCTCGCTGCGGTGGCCACTGAGCCGCGGACCAGAAAAGGCGAGGGTGTTTTCGACAGCGATTGGGAGCGCAAGGTCTACCACGCGCTGAAAGAGCGGGGCCTGGATCCGCACCCCCAGCACGAGATCGCGGGGCGGCGGCTCGACTTCGCGCTGTTCGGTGCGAGCGGCACAAAGCTCGATCTCGAGGTGGATGGGCGCAGGTGGCACGAAAGCCCGGATGGGCGCCGAAAGACCTCGGACCTCTGGCGCGACCATCAACTGAAATCCCTTGGCTGGCGCGTGCGCCGGTTCTGGGTGGACGAACTATCAAGTGATATGGAGGGGTGTCTTGACCGAGTCGAACAAGACCTATCGTAAGTCGAGCAGAAACACCGCGGTCGCGCTGTTTCTGGGAGGCGCTGCGATCATTGCCTCCGGTTTCTTGGTGATGCAGGTAAACTCGTTGGATCGCAGATATGGGCGCATCGAAGAGAACCTTACGTACTACACGGAACAATTGAACTCGGAGCAGCAACGGCTGGAGATCGCGCGCGAACAATATCGCGAGCTGTCGGATCGGATCCAGAATCTGGATCAGGAGGTTGCCAGCGCCGAAAACAACCGACAAAGCGCCGCGCAGCGCGAAGCCGATGCCGTCGCGCGCCTTGAACAAAGCCAGGCCGAGCTGACCGCCGTTCAAGAACGCCTTGCGGAAGCACGTCGGATCATTGCCGAGGCTGAGCGGCTGGACCGCGAAACCACTGCGGCGCTGGAACGCAAGGCAGATCTCGACGTCGAAATTGCCGATCTGGAAGACGACGTGGAGCAGCTCGATGCCCGACAGCGGGACTTGTCCACCGACGTCGAAACGGAAAGGCGCGCGCTCGACACCCTCGAAGAGCGGCGGTCGGATCTTCAGGCCGAGGTGGATCGGCTTGCCCCCACTGTCGAGGATCTTCGCGCCCAAGAGCGCCGCGTCGAGCGACTGTCGGAGGAAGAGGACGAACTTGCCGGCAACAGGGATGCGCTAACCGCGGACATAGCGGAGGCAGAGGCGGAACTGGCAACACTCGAGCGGGATATCGAGGCATCGGGCGACCGGTTGCGCGCGCGGAACGCGGAAATAGAAGAAGCCGAGTCGCGCCGCGATGACCTCGCGGCGGCGGTCGACGCTCTTGCGGCAGAGGAGTCCGACCTCGAGGCGGCTGTCGCGGGGGCGGAACGGCGCCTTTCGGTTCTTCAGAACGAAGCCGATGTGGCCGAGACCGCGCTGGCCCGGACCGAGGCGGGACGCGCAGAGGCGACCGAAACCCTCGAGACTGTCCGAGAAGACCTCGCCGCCGACAGCGCCCGACTGTCGGCCCTGCTGGCGGACGTCGCCGCCGCCGAGGAAGAGCTTGCGGCGCTCGAGGCCAGCCGCGCCGAACTTCGAAACCTTCAGGCGGAGGTCGACCGTCTGGCGACGCGCCGCTCGACGCTCGAAACCGCCCTGCCGGATCTTGAAAGCAGTCTTCAGGAGGCAAGGGACAGCCTGGCCACCGCTGAAGCAGAGGTAGAGGCGGCGATGACACGCGTCGCCGAACTGACCGGCCGCGAGTCGAGCTTGGAAACCGAAATCGATCGCCTCGTCCAACGTCGCGACCGGCTCCGGATTTCGTCCGAGACGGCCGAGGCCGCTGCCGAAGAAGCGCGGGCCAGCCTTCAGAGCGTTCGCTCGGAACTCGAACAGCTCGGCGCACGGATCGACGAACGCAATACCGAGCTTCGGCGGCTGAACGACCGCATTTCCGAAGCCCATGAAGCGCTGTCCGCAGCCCGCGCGAGGCTGGCCGACATGCCAGCGAAGCCGGAGACGGAAACACCTGAACAGCCGGCCGGGACTGTGGCAAGCCCCGCCGAGGCAACCGCACCTTCGGACGAGGGTATCGAGACGGACGACGAGGCCGCCCAGCCCGCAAGTGAAGAAGGAAATCAATAATGCTTACGGACAACACGATCATCGTGCTTGCGACGGCGGGTGTCCTGATCCTGCTTGCGCTGGTGCAGCTTTTCTTGGCCACCCGGCATGACCGGGCGGTCACCGCCGCCGGTCCCATCGAGGAACTCTCGGTCTACGAGAAGAGGCTCGAAGAAAAACAGCGGCTCATGGATGACCTCGAAGCCGAGCTTGAGAAGCGGCGAGAGGCGATGGCCGTGGTCGCCGATGTGCAGGCCGAAGTGGATGGCCTGCGCCGGCAGAAGGAAGAGCTGCTTCAGGAATGGGAAAGCCTTCGGGAACGGCGGGACGAAGTCGCGGCGGTGCGCCGCGAAACCGAGGAAGCCGCCGTCGAGCGTCAGCAGCTTGAGACGGAAATCGCCCCGCTGCGCGCCGAGTACCTCGAAATTCAGGACCGCCTGAACAAGGCCGAAGAGCTGGTTGGGCGCATCGACTCTCTCAAGGAAGAGCACGGAACGCTTTCGGCGCAGGTCGACGAGCTGCGGGACAGGAAAAGGGAACTGGAAGAGGCCGACGAGAAGGTCTCGCGCCTTGAGGCCCGGGCGCAGGAGCTTGAGACGACCAATTCCCGCCTCGAGGGCCGCCAGGCCGCACAGGAAAGCGAGCTGGGAAACCTCGAGGCGCGGGTCTCGTCGGAACGCGAGGCATTGGCCACGGCCCAGACCGAGCATGGCCGACTGGCCGCCGATGTCGCGGCACAGGGCCAGGAGGCGCGGCGCATCACCGCCGAAATCGAAACGCTGGAGGAAACGCGCAGCACGCTTGAGGCGAGGTTGGCACACCTGAAAGCCGAAATCGCACGCAGCGAAGGCCGCTCTGTCGATGGCGAGACCGTCGAAACCGATCCGCTGCGCGAACTCAAGGAAACGCCTCCGGTCGTCGTGGCGATGCGATCCTGGAAGCCCGCGCCGCAAAAGAACGAAGCGGACGCAATCCAGCGGGTGGAGAGACGGCTTCGCGCAAAAGGCCTCCATTACCCGACGCGGACGCTGCGTGCCTTCCATACCGCGATGAAGGTCAATGAGACGACCCAAATGGCCGTGCTCGCCGGCATCTCCGGGACGGGCAAGAGCCAGTTGCCACGGCAATACGCCGCCGGCATGGGGATCGGCTTTCTTCAGGTGCCAGTTCAGCCGCGCTGGGACAGCCCGCAAGACCTCATGGGGTTCTACAACTACATCGAAGGCAAGTTCCGCCCAACGGACATGGCGCGCGCGCTTTGGGCCGTGGACGAGCTGCACAATGAGGAAGCGGACCGGGATCGCATGATGATGATCCTGCTGGACGAGATGAACCTTGCCCGGGTCGAATATTACTTCTCGGATTTCCTGAGCCGCCTCGAAAGTCGCCCGCGCCCAAGCGATGTGGGCGATGCGAATGAACGCAAGGATGCCGAGATCGAGCTTGAAATTCCGAACATGCAGATGCCGCCGCGGATCTTCCCCGGCTACAACCTTCTGTTCGCAGGCACGATGAACGAGGACGAAAGCACGCAGTCCCTGTCCGACAAGGTCGTCGACCGAGCGAACATCCTGCGCTTCGCGGCGCCGAAGAAAATCAACGAAGGTCATGCGGAAGGCGACGTCGAACCGACCAGGGCTCTATCGCGAGAAACCTGGACGAGGTGGGGCCGCTCGAGCGCCCACGTTGACGGGGATGCCCGGGTGACCGCAAGGGTCGAGCAGATGGTCGACCTAATGCGCGAGTTTCAGCGTCCCTTCGGTCATCGCCTGGGCCGGGCGATTATGGCCTACGCGGCGAATTACCCGGAGGTCGAGGGCGGTCGCGGCGTCGACGACGCGTTGGCTGACCAGGTCGAGATGCGCCTCCTGCCCAAGCTCCGTGGCGTCGAAGTCGACATGGCGGCTCCGCAATTCTCCAACTTGATGACCTTTGTCGATCGCGATCTGGGCGATGCTCCACTGGCCGAGGCGATCGACGAGTCCGTGCGCCTGTCCGAGGCCACGGGGCAGTTCGTGTGGAGAGGGGTCTCACGCTGATGCGGCTGATAACGCGGCCGTGGTCAGCCAAGTCCTTGGGCGAAGGCGGAGCGTTCGGGCCGAACGATTGCCTGCTCGGCGAGTTCCAGGGTCAGGCTCCGCGCGGCCTGGAATATGCGACGCTTCTCAGCGGCATGGTGAGGAACACGCCCACGGGCCTGGCGCTGGTCCCCTATCCCAAGCGCGACCATGCTGTGGCACCCGAGCGCGAAGACTTCCCGGTTCGCCCCCGCTTCGGCCACGACCCGGTAACGGAAGCCGAGAAAGAGGGAGCGGCCGCGCTTCAGCACATGAACGAAGTCCTTGCCAGGATCCAGGAGTTGGAGGAAGCGCTCGAAGATCCAGCTATGTTGTGGGAGCGCCTGCGTGAGGCGTGGCAGCGCGCCGAGGACGAGGCCGACCCGAGGATGGCTGAAATCGTTCGGCAGGCGAGGCGAATGCAACCCGTGCTTCGGGAAATTGAGAAACGGGTCCGACGGGTCTTGCGCAGACACCGGGAACTGACACCTCTCGACCGCGTCCAAGAGATGGACCGCGCATCAATGGTCTGGCTCAGCCGGCAACCCGGCCGAAGCATTCCGGAGCGTGCAGGGGCCTCGCAGCGGATCCTTGCGACCGTGAGACGCGAGAACTTTGATACTCTGGAAAACCGCGTTCTTCATGCCTATGCGCGCCTGGCCGTAGATGCGGCCCGGCAATGGATACGGGAGCATCCAAGCGCCAAGTCCAGCGCGCGCTACGGTCAGGTCGACGCATTCCGGAAATCTTGCCGGACCCTGGCGAGAACGCTTGCGGATCTCGGGGTCGCGATCGCGCCTGCCGGCATCACCCCCAATTACGTCCTGATGCAGGACCGCAGCTATAGGGAGGTTCACGATTGTTGGCTCCGGCTTCTGCTGCGGCGCAGGACCGAAGACGATCTGTGGGCGTGGCAGGCGGAGACGTGGACCGATTTTGCCGTTCTCGCGATCATCCTCGCAATCGATGAACTGGACGAAGCGGAACTGGTCGCTCAGTCCCCGATATCCTGGAACGAGGAAGCGGCAGGGGGGCGTTGGTTCGATCAGGATAGACCGATCGCGGTATTCTGGCTCCGCGACACGAACCGGATCGTGGAGGTCCAGGCTCGTCCGGAGAAACCGGGAGCTCTGCTCAGCGTCGCGCGATCTCACGTGGCATTGCGGATCTCCGATCCCAGTCGAACGGATTTGCCTCGACGCGTTGCGGTCTGGACGCCCCACGCGATGCGACGGCTGGATCTCGACGAATGCGTCATCGAGGCGGCATCCCTTCTGAACCAGATGCAGCCGCTGGCCCTGACCGAGGTGCTTCGCCATGGGCTCATCATTACTCCCGCTCGAGGCCGACCTGAAACCACGAGCGTTACTCGCGGCAAGGTCGCAGTCAGGGCCATCGCGCTCGGACCTTCCGGCAATGACCTTGCGCAGGGGTTTCAGGCGGTGCGCGATTTCGTGCAGGGCGAGATCCACGAGACATCGAAATGACAGCCAGGAAGTTCTGCGGGTTTGACGTGAACGGTTGGCGCGACTTCGTTGCCAGGAATTGGCGCTCAAGGCCGGGGGAGGAAGACGAGGTCGGCCCCGTCGAAGTCGTTCCAAGTGGCCCGCTTACTTCTGTTGTTAATGTCGGAAATGCTGGCACAAGCCGTTGGATCGGAGGCGCTCAGGCAGACGCCGCTCCTCACGGACTTGGTGGGGGGTGGGGTGAAGTCGGAGCACCAGAGCGCCGCATGTCGGTCCGGGAGCTCCTCGAAATGAAGGACGAGGACGTCACAAAGTTGGCGTCCTGCTTCGCGGGATCGACCCAGGGGGCCGCCTACAACATCGCGTCAATCGACGAGGGCCCCGACGGGTCCGAGACGGCACAGGAACACCTGCTCGCTGCGCTGTCCGCCGGTAAGTATCGGAACGGCTTGCTTGTCTGGCGTCCTGTTCTCGCGGCGCTCTATGCAATCGAGCATGGTCTCGTAGCGGAAGGACAGCGCGTGGGTGTGGTCTGCCACGACCGGCGTGGCCTGGCCGTTCAACACCTTATCATCAGGGGGGCACGCGGCGTCCTGGCACCGGAACGGCGCGAGGCTGCGACGCATACGCCAGGGAGTATCGGATACGAAAATCTCGTGCATGCCGCGCGTAAGGTCGCAATCGGTCAGGCCGGCCTCACATCGAGAACAGCCCATCGCGCCATCGCACGTTCAGTCGGAAAGATGGCCTTGGGACTGACTTGTCCGCCCGAGATGGTTCGGGTCCAGAACGGGGACTGGGAACTCCTCGAGTTGAGCGGATACCAAGCTGCCGACAAGGTGACGGAATTTAACGAGGTTCTCGACCTGCAGGGCTGCGACGTGGTGCTCCTGGAGACGCTGACCGAAGGGGCTCTCAAGGACCGCATCGCCGCAAGTATCGGGAGCTCGTCGCCCGTTTCCCTTAGCGTGCTGCCGGCACCGGCCGTGGCACACGGCGCCTTGCTTGCGGCGCATAGGGCCGGGAACGGGGTGCCGATCTTTTTCGACTTCTTGCCCAGGCTGTCCACCATTGTCTACGGGGCTGATGGCGCGGCGAATTTCGACCTCATTAGACCGGAAGAGACGCTTGAAGCCGGCCGCACTTATCGGAGCCCTAACCCGGCAACGCTCGCGATACCGGCGGGGCAGGAGAATGTCTCCGTGTATCTTCGAAAGGAAGCTTCACCACCACCGCGAAAGGCGACCATCGCGATCGGCACGCCGCTGAGGGAACAGGCGGCCGTGTCGCTCTGGGTCGAGCAGAAACCGGCGGCCGGTCGGGCAAGAATCCTGATGGAAGCGCCAATATTGGGTCGGATCTTCACGGTCGACTGGGACGATGCACAAGAAGATGCCCGATCTTGGGATGAGATCATCGAAAGCCAACAGCACCATGTCTCAATCCCGCAGCGCTTGGTTCTTCCATGCGGGATGCCCGCATGGGAAGACACCGCTCGCGCCGATGGTCTGCTCAGTCTTCTCCAGTCGGAACCCTTCCGCATCAACCCCGATTGGGAAACGCTCGCGGCGAAGCTGTCGCAACGGCCGTTCGGGCAATACTGCATCTCCAGCGATGGAGATCTTCCCGCCGAGATCGGCCGGGAGGAAATTGAGCGACTCGATATCCTGACGGACAAGGCGCTGGACGTTACACGCAGACGCCTGGCCGGCGAAACGGGCGCAGGGACCGAAGACAACGCGGCCTTGAAGTTCTTGACATGGCAGTTCCGGCGGTGTCCGACCGACGTGGTCAAATGGTTGACGGAGTGCATCGAGACGTGTGGGCGGGCCCACCCGTTCGTGCGTCACCAGATGAGCTGGGTCCTCGTCTACCAGGGGCTGGGACGGATCCTTCGCGATGAGGAGGCCGTTGAGCGCGTCGTCGAGATGCTTCTGTCCTCGGACGTCGAGAACTGGGTGTGGAATCGGCAAAGCGCGTGCATGGCCTTTCTGCTGTCGCGGTCGGATATGACCCCGATGCTGCTGTCTCGGGAGGACGTTGACAGATTGGCAAGCCGCACGCTGACGGACTTTAGGCGCAACATCGGTGAAGAATACACCAAGTTCAACTACGCGCCCTTTCTGCTCGCGGGTCTTCTCAGGTGGCGCCTCAAAGACCCCACGGCCCTGGTGTCTGGCATTGATCCCTTGGCCGACGATTTCCTGGCGATCATCGAGGAAGTCGAAGTTGATCTGATTGGCCGCCGTAGACCGAGTGCCAACCTCCAGCGGCGACGCGACAAGATCTTGCCGATTCTACGGGATCTCAAGGAGGAATTGCTCGGCGAAGGGACAAACCCGGATCTTCTTATGGACATCTACGGTGCGAGCTGACGCTGAGATGCTGCATGCGCAGTTCAGCGAAGTCACTTGTAGCTTCTGCACATGCCTTACGGCTCTATGCCCGCCAAGTCAGCTGGGAAGCAGACGCGGGGCATGCAGAGGCGGTAAATGTCCGCTCACCGCCCGCCCTAATCCAGATTGCCGTGGTGGTTGCAGATACAAGCGCGCACGCGCGACGGGCGCCGGGAGGATCCCGCTCAGCGCATGCATGCAGGCCCGGAGTGTATCCTGCCATTTCTCATGAAGACCGGGAAGCTGTCGCGAGGCGCACTGGGCTTCCATGCTCGCTGTGAAAGGACTAAAATGCAGGGATGGAGAGCCACTATGGGAGCCGGTGCGTGCTGAAACCTGACGGCGAAAACCTTTGTGCGTAGTCCGCGAAATCCTTTGTGCGCAAAGGATGGTTTAACCCATTCAAATCTCAAGGGGCGTAGCGAAGCACTACGCGCGCGCCTACATGGGGGTGTAGGATCGCGCATAATCCTGCGCGGTCCCCATAAGTTTGCGCGATTTGCCCATAATGTAGCGCGGATATGCATGCACAGGTTCTTGGGTGCCGTTGGCATTCATCAGCGAAAGGCTTATCGCAAAAGAGATAACATTGAAGGGGGGACTGCCTTCTGGTTGCAACTTTCCTTTTCAGCGTAAAGCGACTGATAGTTTGATGCCTATTGCGAGCGAGATATTTTCATGAGCGGCAACACTACGTCCGAAATCGACCAGATTGATGAAGTTGCCAATGTCCATGGCGACGTGGGCGAAAAATCCGGCTCAGGTTCCGGGGCTATGAAGCTGACGAAAGCCACGATCAAAAACTTTAAGGCGATCGAGGAAACCACCGTTCCGTTGTCAGATTTCACGGTTATTGTGGGAACCAATGGCAGCGGAAAGAGCTCTATCCTGCAAGCTCTTCATTGGATGCTACAGAGTGGTCGAAATCTAAGCGTGGAGCCACGATCCCCGGCAACCGCGACAAAAAATGCTGAGGCCTCCACTCTTTCGGAGCTCGAAGCGACATACATGCCGTCGCCAGAATACAAGAATGCTTCTCATTCAACCGAGTATGGCAACTTTGCCGCAGCTCCCAGAATGGATTTGGAAATCGAAGCAAGCATTGATGGGGCACCGACCATCGGAAGCTCGATGTGGATCAAGTCCGCACGAAACGAAGGTATTAGCGTCCATATTCCCTCCAACAATCTGATCACTACGCTAATACGATCTCAGCAGCGGGAAATTTCCGCATATATTCCGGGACTTGCGGGCATACCATTGTCTGAGGAAAAGCGGTCTAAGAGGATTGTCCACCGCCAAGCAGCGGCAGGCGACGCAAATACGGTTCTCAGAAATATATTGGAGTTGCTCAAGGCAACCGCGTCGACACATGGAGCGGATGGTCTTGCAGAAGTCGAGGAACTTGTGTCTCGAGTCTTGGGGCCACTAAACCTCCAAGTCACTTTCGATGATGAAAAAGACTACAAAATAAATGCTGCGTTTCAAACGGAAGCGATGAAAGTCGCCGATCCTAAGCGCTTTAAGCCGTTGGAGCTGGCCGGTATCGGATTTCTACAAGTCATCCAGATATTTGCATATTTGGTTTATTTCCGACCTCGGCTTCTCTTGGTCGATGAGCCGGATTCGCATCTTCATCCCGATGCGCAAGAACGACTTACTCTCGCTCTCATGGATGCAGCCATCAAGTATGACTGCCAAGTTCTCCTTACTACGCACAGCCCCAGTGTCGTTCGAGCTCTTACTGTGGATGCGACGCTCATCTGGATGAAACAAGGAAAGGTTGCCAGCGACAATACTGATGAAATCCGGCGCGACATGGGTTGGGGCTTGCTGGACAAGAGCATCCTGTTGGTAACCGAGGATGATAAGGTTGGCATGTTGAACAAGCTGCTCAGCCAGTGGCCAACCTTGTTTCAGAAGACCGCAATCTGGCCTGCCCGCGGTAGCTCAAGCCTTCCTCCGGCAGCGAGCATCGCAGGCCTTCGACAGTTGTTCGGTAATAAAATGAAGATCGTGCTCCACAGGGATTGCGATTTCATGCTGCAAAAGGAACAAGCTCTTCTCGCGCAGCCTTACAGCGATCAAGATATCGCGGTCTGGTTCACAAATGGCTCAGACATTGAGTCTTACTGGATCAATGATGCCGTAGTTTCATTTGAGTTTGCAGTGTCTGCGGAGGAAGCCCGCGAGTTGATCAATGACGCATGCGATCTGCTCGACGCAGAGGATGCTGCAAAGCGCTTCAACTGTAAACGGACAGAGGTGCTCAAACAGATACCAGCCTACCGAAAAGGCGAGGCTGAGTATGTGGGAACGGCAGAAGCGCGAGATAAGCTTTCTGAGCGCGGCAGAGAGTTCACATATGTAGGCAAAGAACTCCTTTCAGCCGTGCGCAGGTCAGCCACAGATAAAGGACAAAAAGGTGGACATGGGCTGGGGAAAGCTCTTCCAGGAGATCCAGAAGTGGCAGAAGACCTGAAGATGCTATTGCAGGGCCTCTGAGATTGACCTACCGAACTCGCGAGGAGGCAAGGCAGGACGTGTTCGACTACATCGAGATGTTCTACAACCCGAAGCGCCAACACGCCCGGAACGGAATGCTGTCGCCGGTCGACTTCGAGCGGCAGCAGAAACTGAGACACGAAGGCGTCTGAGAAACGCGGGGCAATTCACTCGCATCGACGAGTTCGGGCGGGAACTTGTCGAAAAAGGCACGCAGGTAGAAGTGACTGTTCTTCAGGTTGCCTGCAGTGAGGATCGCCCGACCAAGCACTCACCCAGTCGGCAGATGCTCGGCGGGGGGTAGGGCCGTTGTCTCGACTTCCTCGACGAGCGCGCGCGGCACTTTGTGCCGCCCGACCGTGCCGCGTTCTGCGTGCAGAACCACCTGAGCAGCAGCGCAGGCATCCTCGCCGGCATCGTGATGTTCAAAGGACAGGCCGAGGAACTGTTTCAAGGATGCCAGACCGTGCCCACCGTTCCCTTTGAGCTCAGGCCAAGCACGGCGGGCAACGCCAACGCTATCCAGCCAATGCCGATCTGGCTCGGAACGCCCCAGCCCTGCACAGGCAGCACGGATTGCGCTGCGGTCAAATCCGGAGTGCTGGTAGACCATACTGCCCGACAGCAGCGGCTCCAAGGCCTCCAGAACTTCGTTGATACGCGGAGCGTCCCCGACCATGCCGCCGTGGATCCCGTGCAGCCCGGTAAACGACCAATGGCGGGTCTGCGGGTCAACAAGGGTGACCCAGGTGACGATGCTGTCGTCCGGACGAATACAGGCGACACCAACTTGGCAAATGCTTGCGCGGTCGTGGTTGGCCGTCTCGACGTCGAGGGCAAAGAAGCGAAAGGGGCCCGCGGGCAACGGCGGCAAGACGTTCTCCGCCGCGACGGCACCGCCTTCGAAGCGGGCCTTCTGGCGTGAGAGCGCGGCCCGCTCGAAGGGGCTTAGCCCAAGCCGCTCGATCAGTGCATCGACGAGGGCCTCGGGTTCAGCATAGGAATCCGTCCGGCGGAAGTTCCATGCCTTCGCAGCGGGTGGTGCCAGTGCAATGACTTGTGCTTCCAATCCGGCAATCGTCGGGCGCTTCTGCAGTCGGGCGAGGCGGCATCGCGATCAGGGCTGCGAGCACATCATGGGCGGCGATCGTCATGGTCGGGTATTTCCGTGCTCTTCAGCGTTGCAGGCGATGGACGGCGCTGCGGACGTGGATCATGTCGAGGTGGTCGGAGGGCGTGAGTGCGGCAGTGACGAAGCCCGTGCCCAGGATCAGACGCGAGTGCTACCCGCTGGTCTCGTTTTGGAGCAGATGGAATCCACCGGCGTGACACATCTGGCGATAGGTGCGGCTGGTCTTCAGCATTGTGTGGCCTCTTAACTCGGCAGAAACTTGGCGGCGGGAGATCGCTGGATGCGCCGAAATTACTGACGATCGGTTCATATACGGCTCTCGAGCTTGCTGCTCTTGAAAGCTTGTGTATAGAAAGCCCGTTTGTCATACGTTGTGAAAGTGTTCGAGTGTGGACTCTCGCTGCTACAGAGGTGGTCCTGAATTTTCGACCAGTTTGCCGCCGGGCTAAGCTATGGCATGGGTTTCATTTCAGGCGGCAGCTTTCAGGTTCGGGGCCCGACTATCATATGCCTCGATGGGCGTCAGCAGCCCATGGGGTGAGTGCGGGCGCTTTTCATTGTAATAGGTGATCCAGGCGCCGATCCCCTCACGGGCTTCAGAGCCGGTCTCGAAGGCGTTCAGGTAGACGCATTTGTATTTCAGGGATCGCCAGAAGCGCTCGATCATCCGGTTGTCCGTTGCGCGGCAGTCGTTTGCTTGCAAACGATGAGAGCGGGGCCAGCGCCCGCGGCCGTCCATCGAGATCTTCACCTTGGCGTCATGCAGTACATCGGTGAAGTCGGTGCTGGTGAATTGCGAGCCCTGGTCAGAGTTGAATATCTCCGGCGGGCCGTATCGGGCCAGCGCCTCCTTCAGCGCCTCGACACAGAACCCTGCATCCATGCTGTTCGACAGCCGCCAGCTCAGAACCTTCCGGCTGTGCCAATCTATGATGGCGACAAGATACAAAAAGCCCGGGCGCATGGGGATATAGCTGATGGCGGTACACCAGACCTGGTTGGGGCGGGTTATGACCAGCCCCTTGAGAACGTACGGGTAAATCCTGTGCTCGGGATGCTTCCTGCTGGTCTTCGGCTCCTGGTAGATCGGCACAAGACGCATGAGGCGCATTAGCCGCCGCACACGGTGGCGACCGCATTTATGCCCCTCTCGCTGCATGTGACGGGCCATTTGCCGCGACCCGTACCAGGGCGTTTCCAGGAACTGCCGATCGATGATCTCCATGAACGTCAGGTTCGCTGCGCTTTCGCCGCGCGGGTGATAATAGAGGCTGAAGCGCGCCAGCGACAACAGGCTGCACTGCCGCCGGACGCTGAGATCGGGGTGATCGTGCTTCACCGCTTTCTGCCTCCAGCGCCGAGGATGAGACTGGAGGCATCGGCCAAAAAAAACCCGCTCCACGACCAGCTGGCCGATCTTGGCGTGCAGCTTCTCGACATCCTTCTCGGAAATCGCCGGCTCGGTCGAGGCGCCACCGCCAAACGCCGATGCCATGTTCTCGATCACCGTTCTCTTCCATCCGCTGATCATGGTCGGATGGACGCCGTACCTCTTGGCCAACTCGGCCGTCGTCAACTCTTCACGGATGGCTTCAAGAGCAATCTTGGCCTTGAACTCCGCAGAATAGCGATTCCGCTTCGTTACGTGGTGGTGTTCCTTCGTCAGTCGCTACCGCTTGGAAACTGGTCCGAAATCCTGCGACCACCTCTGGCGCGTGTTTCCGACCAGAAAACATGACTGGCGAGGTAGGTGTTCAGATACATCAGCCCGAGCATCAGCAAGGTCGAGGTCGCGATCATGAGGAAAAAGCGGGAATAGGCCTTCGGGGTTCTCCTGAAGTTCTCGGAAGAACAACAACCTTCCAGTGGGTGGATGTTCCCGGAAAACTCTATTCAGTTGGAAAGCGGGCGGTGGTGGGGGGATTTCCGACCAGCCCCCCACCGGGCGGGCGATGGCCCGGCCCGGAGACCATCCCGGCGCGTCGCCTCGGGCAGCGGCGCGTCCGAACCCTGCCCTCGTCCGCTCAGGCGAGGAACTGACCAAACACCTGGGTCTGCATCTTGCGGCCGTCGGGATCGGCGGCGGTCTTCAGGGCGGTCAGGGCCTCAGCCCAGTCGGAGGTCCGGACGCGGATCGGTGGCGTGTCGGAGGACAGAACGTCGATCACGACCTGCGCGACCTCCTCCGCTGTCTGGTAGGCGCCGGAACCGCCCTGGCGTTGCTGCGATCCGCTGACGTATTTGCGCAGGATCGGCAGGTATTCATCCTCCAGCATGCCGCCGGTATCCGCGATCTGTTTCAATACGGTGTTGGCGAATTCGGAGGCGATTCCCCCCGGCTCCACCGCAGTGAAGTGGATGTCGAAATGCGGGGTCACGTAACAGGCGAGGGATTCGGTGAACCCTTCGACTGCGAACTTGGCGCCGCAATAGATCTCGTTGAACGGCTGGCCGACCAACCCGCCGACCGACGAGATGTTGATGACATGCCCCGCGCGCGCGCGGCGCATGTGCGGCAGGACCGCCTTGGTACAGCGGACCACGCCCATGAAGTTGATATCCATGATGCGCTGGATATCCTCCTCCTCCGCCTGCTCCAGACTGCGGGCAAACCCCATACCCGCATTGTTGATCAGCACGTCGATCCGCCCCTGCGCGGCGATGATCTGATCGACGGCCGCGCCCACCGATGCGGCATCCTGCACGTCCAGCTGTAGTACGTTCACCGTTACCCCCGCGGCCAGGGCTGCGGTGTCCAGCGTGGACCGGCGGTCGGTGTTGCGCATCGTGGCATAGACAACGTGCCCGTTCTGCGCCGCCTGAACTGCGATGGACACGCCCAATCCGGTGGAAGTTCCGGTGACGAGGATGATCTTTGTCATGGAGGAGAATCCTTTCGAAAAGGTAAAGCGAAGTGGAGATTTCAGGCGGCGATCGACAGCCACACGCGGTCGAACATTGTGGTCACGGTCTGGCAGGTCACCTCCGTCCCGGTCAGCACGGAGGAGCGCGCCAGCTGCATCGCCGGCGCCACCAGCAGCA
Organism: Pseudooceanicola aestuarii; assembly: GCF_010614805.1. NCBI lineage: Bacteria > Pseudomonadati > Pseudomonadota > Alphaproteobacteria > Rhodobacterales > Paracoccaceae > Pseudooceanicola > Pseudooceanicola aestuarii. The sequence goes on along the minus strand of NZ_JAAFZC010000001.1, from coordinate 1,014,678 downwards.
AGGACAGCATCCCGCTGTCGAGAGGCGCCAGCGTCCCGTCATCGACGCCACGCTGCAAAAGGTCAGAGATTTCAGCGGCATATCCTGCGATCACCTGTTGGTCCCCGGCGGTCAGCACCCCAGCGGAGGCACCGTATTCCAGGAACAGGAAATCGCGCGGCCGGGTGGCCACAAACTCGAACATCCCCATCCACATCCCCCGGATCATCGCCGCGCTGTCGGCCATGTCAGCGGCGGTCAGGGCGGTGTGAAATTCCTGTTTAAGGTCCATGTAGACGCTGCGCAGCATGTCGTCCTTGCTGTCGAAATGCACGTATACCGTCCCGGCAGAAACCCGTGCCCGCCGCACCACGCCGGCGACGGAAGCGGCGGCAAAGCCCTTGTCCACCGCCTCCGCTACCACGGCGTCGCGCAATTTGCGTCGGGTTGCATCCTTGGTCGTGCGGGGCATCGGGGTCTCCATCTGGGGCGGATTGCCCCGGTTGACCCGCAGGTAGGATAATGAATGTTCATTATCAACATTCCGCATCCCACATTTCCGTGACCACCCGCAGCGATCAGCCACGATGCCAGGTCGCGAAACGCCGAACGGGCGCCCGATATGGGACGCCCGTTTCGCAATATCTTCTGGTTCCAAGTGGTGAGCCGTGCAGGATTCGAACCTGCGACCCACTGATTAAAAGTCAGTTGCTCTACCAACTGAGCTAACGGCCCACTTGAGGCGCCGATCTAGGCTGCGGGCCGAGGGAGGTCAACCGAAAAATCCTCCGGATCGTCGGGTTTTTCGCGGCTTTCCTCGAAACGACACGGAAGTCGGCCATGCGCGCGCGACATGGCTGGGCCGTCAGGGGGCGCTTTGCAAAGGGTCAGTGCGGGTTTATATGCGGGACATGAGCGAGCTGACTCCCCATTCCGCCCGGACCGCCGGGCCCTTGAGCTTCATGAAGATGCACGGGCTTGGCAACGATTTCGTCGTCCTCGACAGCCGGGGGGGCGATGCCGTGACCACGCCTGCGCTGGCGCGTGCCCTGGGCGATCGCAATCGCGGCGTCGGATTCGACCAGCTCGCAGAGATTCGCGACGGCACGGATGGCGCGGACATCACGCTGGATTTCTGGAATTCCGACGGCACGCGCGCGGGGGCCTGTGGCAATGCCACGCGCTGCGTCTCGGCCCATGTGATGGGCCAGAAGGGCGCCGACAAGCTGTCTTTGCGTACCACGCGCGGGAAGCTGCACGCGGTGCGGCGGGATGGCGTGGTCTCGGTGAACATGGGCCCCCCGGTTCTGGACTGGGCCGCCATCCCCCTGGCGCGCCAGGTCGATCTGCTGCACCTGCCGCTGGACGGGGATCCTGTCGCGGTGGGCATGGGCAATCCGCATTGCGTGTTTTTCGTCGATGATCTGGCGGCGGTGGATGTCGCCGCATGGGGTGGCGCGGTCGAACATGACCCCCTGTTTCCCGAGGCGACGAATGTGGAATTCGCTCAGCTGCGCGCCGATGGCACGATCCGGATGCGGGTCTGGGAAAGATCCACCGGCATCACGCTGGCTTGCGGGTCGGGTGCCTGTGCCACCGCCGTTGCCGCTCACCAGCGCGGACTGACGCCCCGCGCCGTCACGATGGAGCTCGATGGCGGCATCCTGCACCTCGACTGGCGCGACGACGGTGTCTGGATGGCCGGGGCCACCGCCCATGTCTTTACCGCCGAACTGACCCCCCGTTTCCTGGAGTCGCTGGAATGAGCGTGCCCAAGTTCTCCACCCTCGGCTGCCGGTTGAACGCCTACGAGACGGAGGCGATGAAACGCCTGGCCGAAGAAGCGGGCGTGCAGGATGCCGTGATCGTCAACACCTGCGCCGTCACGCAGGAAGCGGTGCGCAAGGCTCGGCAGGAGGTGCGCCGCCTGCGCCGGGAGAACCCGGGCGCCCGGGTGATCGTCACCGGCTGCGCCGCGCAGACCGACCCGGACACCTTTGCCGCGATGGAGGAAGTCGACCTGGTCATCGGCAACACCGAGAAGATGTCGCCCGCGGTCTGGAATCGTCTGACCCCCGATCTGATCGGTGAGACAGAGCGTGTGATCGTCGATGACATCATGTCCGTGACCGAAACCGCCGGTCACCTGATCGACGGCTTCGGCACCCGGTCGCGCGCCTATGTGCAGATCCAGAACGGCTGCGATCATCGCTGCACCTTCTGCATCATTCCCTACGGGCGCGGCAATTCCCGCTCGGTCCCGGCGGGGGTGGTGGTCGACCAGATCCGCCGGCTGGTGGACAGCGGCTTTGCCGAAGTTGTGCTGACCGGGGTGGATCTCACCTCCTGGGGCGCCGATCTGCCCGCCACGCCCAAGCTGGGCGATCTGGTGATGCGGATCCTCAAACTGGTGCCGGATCTGCGGCGGCTGCGCATCTCCTCGATCGATTCGATCGAGGTGGATGAAAACCTCATGCAGGCCATCGCCACCGAACCCCGCCTGATGCCGCATCTGCACCTGTCGCTTCAGGCCGGGGATGACATGATCCTGAAACGGATGAAGCGCCGCCACCTGCGTGACGACGCGATCCGCTTCTGCGAAGAGGCGGTGCGCCTGCGCCCCGACATGACGTTCGGTGCGGACATCATCGCCGGTTTCCCCACGGAGACCGAGGCGATGTTCGCCAATTCGCTGAAGCTGGTGGAGGAATGCGGCCTGACCTGGCTGCATGTCTTCCCCTATTCGCCGCGCCCGGGCACACCGGCGGCGCGCATGCCGCAGGTCAATGGTACGGCCATCCGCGACCGCGCCGCACGGCTGCGGGCGGCGGGGGCGCAGCGCGTGGCCAGCCACCTGGCGGGGCAGGTGGGGCGCGATCATCAGGTGCTGATGGAAAATCCCCGCCTCGGCCGGACCGAACAATTCACCGAAGTCGCCTTTGCCACCGAACAGGCCATCGGCGGCATCGTTCCGGCCCGGATCACCGGCCATGACGGCCAGCGGCTGGCGGCCTGATGCACCCGAACCCGATCTACCGCCGCGAAAGCCGGGATCGGAACCTTGCCTTTGCGCGGGATGTCGGGTTCGGCGCGCTGGCCGTGCCGGCTCCCGATGCGGCGCCGCTGGTGGCGCAGGCGCCGTTCGTGTTCAACGACGATGGCACACTGGATTTGCACCTCATGCGCTCCAACCCGGTGATGCGCGCCGCGCCTGCCTTCGCCACGCTGATCGTGCAGGGGCCGCATGGCTACATCTCTCCCGATTGGTACGGGATGGCGGACCAGGTGCCGACATGGAACTACGTGGCCGTGCATCTTACGGGCCGGGTGGACCCGTTGCCTCAGGATAGGTTGCGCCCCGTGCTGGATCGCCTGGCGGAGGAATACGAACGCCGCCTGCTGCCCAAGCCGATCTGGACCTCAGACAAGGTGCCCGAAGAGATCATGACCCGCCTGATGCGGGCGATCCAGCCGCTTCGGATGCAGCTCACGGGTGTCGAAGGCACCTGGAAGCTGGCCCAGAACAAACCCGCAGACGCGCGTCGCGGCGCGGCGGAGGGGCTGGAACAGGCTGCCCTGCTGCCCGGCGCCGCCGCCCTTGCCGCCTGGATGCGCGCCGTTACCGATTGACCTGTTGCCGCACGTCCTGCCCCTCCTGCGCCGGTCCGTGATCTTCCCCTCGACCCCGTCTCCTTTTCCCCGATCCCGCCCCCTTCGGGCGTCAAAATACCGCCGCCGGAGGCATGGCGCGCAGCGCCATCCGTCGCCCGATCCAGCCCGATGGACACTTCTTCAAACCGCCTCTAACCTCCGCCGCAAAAGGGAGGATCCTTCATGAAACTCGTTCACTCACCCGCCTCGCCCTTCGTGCGCAAGGTTCGGGTGACCATCCTGGAATGCGGCCTGCAAGACCGCGTGGAGATGCAGCAGGTGGCCACCAGCGCCACCGCGCCGGCGGCGGAGGCCATTGCGGCCAACCCGCTGGGCAAGATCCCGGCGCTGCTGCGGGAGGACGGTCCCGCGATCCACGACAGCCGTGTGATCACCCGCTACCTGAACGCCGTGGCCGGTGCGGATCTATATCCCCAGGCGCGGCAATGGGAGGTTCTGACCCTCGAATCCCTGGCCGACGGCATCATGGAGGCCGGCGTTCTGATGGTCTACGAATACCGCCTGCGCCCGGACGACAAGGTTTTCCCGGAATGGGTCGAGGCACAGTGGAACAGGATCACCCGCACCCTGGACGTAATCGGCGATCGCTGGATCAGCCATCTGAACGGCCCGCTGGACGCGTCGCAGATCGCGCTGGCCTGTGCATTGGGATATCTCGATTTCCGCCACGGCGACCGCAATTGGCGCGCGGATCGTCCGGCATTGGCGCAATGGGCCGAAGGCTTCGGCCAGCGGCCCGCCATGCAGGACACCGTTCCGGCCTGATCGACGCCGCCAGAGCTGACGCAAAAAAGGGGGCGATGCCCCCTTTTCCATGTCATCCGCTCTGTGACGCTCGGCAAGTAGCGGCCCCGCATGATCATTCATGCGGCACCGGGGGGAGGGCGCCTCAGAACTTCAGGCCGACGCCGAAATTCACCGAATTGGTCAGGATCCGCGTGTCCAGCGTGCCACCGCCGTCCAGATCGGCGGAATTGTCGGACCAGGTGAACTGGTATTCGCCGAAAACCGACCAGCGCTCCGTCATCTGGTAGCTGGCACCGGCGGTCAGCCGGGCGGCGGGGCCGGTCATCTGGTAGCCGAAGGTTTTCGGCCCGCCGGTCGGCGTGGCGTCCACATGCGGCACCGCGATCCCGACGCCGGCGCCCAGGTAGGGCGTCACGCTGCCCCATTGGTCCTTCCAGCGGCGCGTGGCGTTCAGGGTGATCAGGTTCAGCCCGTCGGTGAATTCCAGCCGGTCGAATCCGGCGGCCTTCATCTCGCCCTCGGGCGCGTAGACCTTGGCATGGGTGAATTCCACGCCGAAACCCCAACGTTCGTTCTTCCACCAGGTGGCCCGTGCGCCGTAATAGGGGGGCATCTCGAAGCTCTTGCCCTGCCAGCCGATCAGCGCGGAATAAGAGCCGCCACCGGGATAGGTGCCGTCGATCCGGCTGTGCGGCGAGGTCTGGTAACCAGTATAGAGGTTCAGTTCGATCTCCGCCGCCGCGGGCGCGGCCAGGGCGGCGCCGGCAATCAGGCCAAGTGCCGTTGATCGAAGCGGGCTGCGATGGGTCATGGCGGGGTCCGTTCCTGTAAGGTGTCTCCCCCGTCCATACCCCCTTGGATCCTATCGCTCAAGCGCGACACATCGGCACCCTCACCGGGTGCAGGCGATTGTATGCTGGACTGGTCTTTGAGACACGGTTAAACACCGCGGCGGAACGGCTGCGAGCATGACGCGGCCCGAAAACCCGTATTCGGCCGTCACCGGCCCAGGAATGGAGTCAAGTTCGTGTCCCACGCAGAAGATCACAGCGGCACCCGGAGAGACTTTCTCTTCTACGCCACCGCTGGCGCAGGCACTGTCACGGCAGGCGCCGCGGTCTGGCCGCTCGTCAACCAGATGAACCCCTCCGCCGATGTTGCGGCGCTCAGCTCGATCCGGGTGGATATTTCCGGGATCGAACCGGGCACCCAGCTGACGGTCAAATGGCTGGGCAAGCCGGTGTTCATCCGCCGCCGTACCCCGGACGAAGTTTCTGCCGCCAACGATGTGGACCCCGCTTCGCTGCCCGACCCGCTGGCGCGCAACGCCAATATCGACGGTGATGCCCCTGCGCTGGACGCCAATCGCGCCCTGGCCCCCGAAGGGGCCGATGGCGAGGCTGCCGAGGAATGGCTGGTCATGATGGGTGTCTGCACTCACCTGGGCTGCGTTCCCCTGGGCGAGGCCGGCGATTTCGGCGGCTGGTTCTGCCCCTGCCACGGCTCCCATTACGACACTGCCGGCCGGATCCGCAAAGGCCCGGCTCCTGAAAACCTGCCCGTTCCGGTCGCCCGCTTCGAGGGCGAGACCGAAATCGTTCTGGGCTGACGGAGGAGAGGACACATGGCCGGTATTCCGCACGACCATTACGAACCGAAGACCCGTGGCGAGCGCTGGATCAATTCCCGCCTTCCCGTGATCGGTCTTCTTTACGACACCATCATGATTCCCACGCCCAAGAACCTGAACTGGATGTGGATCTGGGGCATCATCCTGACCTTCTGCCTGGCGCTTCAGATCGCCACCGGCATTGTCCTGGTGATGCATTACACGCCGCATGTGGACCTGGCATTTGCCTCCGTCGAACACATCATGCGCGACGTGAACGGCGGCCACATGCTGCGCTATCTGCATTCGAACGGCGCGTCGCTGTTCTTTGTCGCCGTGTACATGCACCTGTTCCGGGGCCTCTACTACGGGTCCTACAAGGCCCCGCGCGAGATCACCTGGATCATCGGGATGCTGATCTACCTGGCCATGATGGGCACCGCCTTCATGGGCTACGTTCTGCCCTGGGGTCAGATGTCCTTCTGGGGCGCGACCGTGATCACCGGCCTGTTCGGCGCCATCCCCTTCATCGGGGAGCCGATCCAGACCTGGCTGCTGGGCGGACCGGCGGTGGACAATGCCACGCTGAACCGCTTCTTCTCTCTGCACTACCTGCTGCCCTTCGTCATCGCGGGCCTGGTGATCGTGCATATCTGGGCTTTCCACACCACCGGCAACAACAACCCCACCGGGGTCGAGGTGCGCCGCGGGTCCAAGGAAGAGGCGGCAAAGGACACCGTGTCCTTCTGGCCCTATTTCGTGATCAAGGATCTCTTCGCCCTGGCGGTCATCCTTGTGGTCTTCTTCGCCATCGTCGGCTTCATGCCCAACTACCTGGGCCATCCCGACAATTACATCGAAGCAAACCCCCTGGCGACGCCCGCGCATATCGTGCCGGAATGGTACTTCCTGCCGTTCTACGCGATCCTGCGCGCCTTTACCGGCGATGTCTGGGTGGTGATGTTCGCCAGCTGGATCACCGGCGGCATCGTCGACGCCAAGTTCTTCGGCGTTCTGGCGATGTTCGGCGCGATCGCGGTGATGGCGCTGGCGCCCTGGCTCGATACCTCCTCCGTGCGGTCGGGCCGCTATCGCCCGATGTTCAAGTGGTGGTTCGCGCTGCTGGCGCTGGACTTCATCGTGCTGATGTGGGCCGGGGCCATGCCGGCAGAGCCGCCGTATTCGACGATCTCGCTGATCGGGGCCACCTATTGGTTCGCCTACTTCCTGGTCATCCTGCCGTTGCTGGGCGTCATCGAAAAGCCGCTCGCGCAGCCGGAAACCATCGAAGAGGACTTCAACAATCATTACTCGGCGACCGGCGGCACCAAGACCGCTGTCAAACCGGCCGAGTAAGGAAAGGACAGAGTCAGATGTTCATGAAACCCCTTCTCTCTGCCCTTCTGGCCCTTGGTCTCGCCTCCGGCGCGGCCCAGGCGGCGGGCGACGAGGGCCACACCCACGACGTGGATTTCTCCTTCGAGGGTCCGTTCGGCGCCTTTGATCAGAACCAGCTGCAACGCGGCCTTCAGGTCTATACCGAGGTCTGCGCCGCCTGCCATGGCCTGCAATACGTGCCGCTGCGGACGCTGGGCGACGAAGGTGGCCCGCACCTGCCCGAAGATCAGGTCCGGGCCTATGCCGAACAGAACTTCGAAGTCTTCGACGCGGAGCTGGATGATTTCCGTCCGGCGAAGGCCACGGACCATTTCCCCGGCTCCAACCTGGAAAACGCACCCGACCTCAGCCTGATGGCCAAGGCGCGCGCCGGGTTCCACGGGCCCTACGGCACCGGGATCAACCAGTTCGTGAAGGGCATCGGTGGCCCGGAATACATCGTCTCCATCCTGACCGGCTACACCGGGGAGACGAAGGAACAGGCGGGTGCCACCTTCTATGAAAACACCGCCTTCCCTGGCGGCTGGATCGCCATGGCTCCGCCTCTGGCCGGTGAGGACATTGAATTCGCCGATGGCCATTCCAACGAGCTGCATCACGAGGCCGAGGACGTCGCCGCCTTCCTCATGTGGGCGGCAGAGCCCAAGATGATGGCGCGCAAACACGCGGGCTTCACCGCCGTGATCTTCCTCACCATCCTGTCCGTGCTGCTCTACCTCACGAACAAGAAGATCTGGGCGCCGATCAAGAAAAAGGCCAAGACGTCGGCCTGACACGCGCCCCCTACATGATCCAAAAAGGGCCGGTCGCGACGTGCGACCGGCCCTTTTTGCTGCCCATTCTCCGGACCGATTTACCTGCTATGCGTTACGCTTCGCCTCCTTCGGGCTCAAATACCGTTGGGGGTGAATTGCGCGCCCGGCGCGCAAAAGGGGGCTGAAGGCCCCCTCCATCCCGGAATGGATGTGCGCCGCAGGCGCTCCGCCGGATCGCGCGGCAAGCCCGAAACGCAAACGGATGCTCAGGCGGCGGCGATGCCCTTGTCCAGCGCGGCCAGCACCTGTGCGATCTCCGCCTCGGTGATGGTCAGCGGTGGCGACATGAGGATATTCGGCGCGCCGGGCCGTACCATGGCCCCGGAGTCGTAGGCGACCTTCTGGATCCGCTTCACAACGCCCGCGTCCATCGGCGTCTTCGACGCGCGATCCGAGACGAATTCCAGCCCGGTCATCAGCCCGTGTCCGCCCCGGACATCGCCGATGATGTCGTATTTCTCCTGCAAGGCCAGGCAACCGTCGTACAGCTGGCGCCCGCGCTCCGCCGCGTTCGCGCGCGGGTCCAGGCGGCGCAGTTCCGACAGGTTGGCGACCACTGCCGCGGCGCCGACGGGATGGGCGGAATAGGTGTAGCCATGGTAGATCGCCCCTTCGCCGCTCTGATCGCTTTCAAACACCTCGGCGATTTTGTCGGACATCAGCGCGGCCCCGACCGGAAAATAGCCGGAGGTGATACCCTTGGCCATCGACATCATGTCGGGCTTCACCCCCCAATGGCGGGAGCCGGACCAGTCACCGGTCCGGCCAAAGCCGCAGATCACCTCGTCCGCGATCATCAGGATGCCGTAGCGGTCACAGATCTCCCGCATCAACGTCATGAAGGAGGGGTCGGGCACGATCACGCCGCCAGCCCCCAGGATCGGTTCCATGATGAAGGCGGCGATGGTGGCGGGGCCCTGGAATTCGATCTCGTCCACCATGGCGGCGGCGATGCGTTGCGCCAGTTTGGCGGGATCCGTCTCGTCGAAGGGGTTGCGGTAGGTATAGGGCGCGGGGATGTGGTGACAGCCCGCCAGCAGCGGCTCGTAGGCGGTGCGGAACCGGTTGTTGCCATTGACGGAGGCGCCGCCGAAATGGGTGCCGTGGTAGCCCTTCTTCAGGGACAGGAACTTGGTCCGTCCGATTTCGCCGCGCAGCCGGTGATACTGGCGCGACAGACGCAGGCAGGATTCCACTGAATCCGACCCGCCAGAGGTAAAGAAGACGCGGGCCATCCCGTCTTCGGCGAACATCTCCTGCACCGCTTCGGCGGCTTCGATCGCGGGGGGGTTGGTGGTACCGCCAAAGGCGGAGTAATAGGGCAGGATATCCATCTGCGCGGTGACCGCGTCCTTCACCGCCCGGTTGGAATACCCCAGGTTGACGCACCACAGCCCGCCGACCGCGTCCACCACCCGGTGGCCGTCGATATCGGTGATGGTGCTGCCTTCGGCGGATTGCACGATCACCGGGGCATTGGCCTGCATGTCCGCAGGGTGGGCCATGGGGTGCCACAGGTGGCGGGCGTTCAGCTCTTTCAGCGTGGTGTTATCCTTCATCGCGGGACTCCTTCGCGGCCAGTTTGGGCCACGCTACGCCCTTTGCCGGCCATGTCCAGTGGCCGCGCGGCGCCGGTCAGGGATCCAGCCGCACCTGCGCCCGTGCCGACCGGCCCGCCGCATCGATGACCGTCAGGTCGGTGAAGCCGGGGCCAAGACCGGGCAGGAAGGCTTCCCGCCCGCGCTGGCCCGTCAGCACCGGCGCGCCGTTGACCAGCCAGGTAAAGGGCGGCCGCCCGTCGCGTACCCGCACGGGCAGGGGGGCGCCGTCCAGCGGCAGGCGCACGCCGTCGGGCGGAAAGGCCAGCGCCGGGGCATCCGGATCGCGCGGCATCCCCTCTGTGCGGCGCCGGAACTGGCGCAACGGTTCGGGCAGCAACGAGGCTCCGACCAACAGCGTTTCCGGCGGAGGCGGGGGCAGGGGGCTGGCCTGTCCCGTCAGGGAGCCTGCAAGTCGGTCGAAGGCCTGAAACAGCAGTGGCGCGGCCAGGTCCGCGCCAAAGGCCCCCGGCACCGGCGTGCCATCGGGTCGCCCCAGCCAGACACCGATCACATGCGCCCCGTCATAGCCGATCGCCCAGGCATCGCGGTGGCCATAGGATGTGCCGGTCTTCCAGGCGATCCGCCGGACTGGCGCGCCGCCAGGCGGGGGCAGGTCGGCCAGCACATGCCCCACCTGCCAGGCCGAAGCGGCCGAGGTCAGACGGCGGGCTGCCGTCGCCGGTGTGCCCTGGCGGTGATGCAGGGCGCGGACCTGCCCGCCCTGCGCCAACCCGGAATAGAGCTGCACCAGGTCCCGAAGCGACATCCCGACCCCGCCAAGCGCAACGGCCAGCCCGGCGGGGCCGCTCAGCCGGGGGGTCACATCGGCGCGGCGCAAGGCGGCCATCAGGTTGGCGGGGCCCAGGGCCTCGGTCAGCAGAACGGCGGGCAGGTTCAACGACAGACGCAGCGCATCGGCGACCCGGATCCGCCCGCGAAAGACGCCGTCGAAATTCTGCGGGGCGTAGCCGGCGAAATCCGTCGGCCGGTCGTCGATCAGGGTTTCGGGATGGGCAAGCCCCCGGTCAAAGGCCAGCGCGTAGATCAGCGGCTTCAGCGTGGAGCCGGGCGACCGGACAGCCTGCGTCATGTCGACGAACCCCTGTCCCCGCTGGCCCAGCCCCGCCGACCCGACAGAGGCCAGGATCGCCCCGCTCCGGTGATTGGCCACCAGCACCGCCACCGACAGGCCGAAGACCTGCCCGCGCAGGGCCTCCCTGGCCAGGCCTTCCAGCCGCGCCTGAAGATCGGCATCCAGCGTCAGGTCGTGGCGCAGCGCCTCGGGCCGTTCGGCGCGGGCGCGGTCGGAGAGATGCGGCGCCAGCGCGGGAAAGGCCCGGCGCCGCTGCGGCAGCGGATCGGACAATGCGGCAGCCAGGGCGCTGGCGTCGATCACCCCGGCGCGATGCATCCGCTGCAACACCCGGTCACGGGCTGTGCGGGCGGCGCGGGGGTGGCGGTCCGGGCGCCGGGCCTCGGGCGATTGGGGGAGGGCCACCAGGAACGCCGCTTCGGCCGGGGTCAGGCGGGTGGGTTCCTTTCCCAACCAGGACAGGGTGGCGGCGCGCAGCCCCTCGATATTGCCGCCATAGGGGGCGAGGGTCAGGTACAGGTTCAGGATCTGCGCCTTGTCCAGCCGCCGTTCCAGCGCCAGCGCCAGCCGCGCCTGCCGCAGCTTGCCACGCCATTGGCCGGTGCCGCTGTTCTCCAGAAGGCGCGCGACCTGCATCGTCAGGGTAGAGGCGCCGGAGACGACCCGCCCGGACCTGAGCGCCTGCCACCCGGCGCGCAGGATCGCACGGGGATCGACACCGGCGTGATCGGCAAAGCGCCGGTCCTCGTAGGTGACCAGCATCCGCAGGTAGCCGGGATCGATCTCCGGGCGAGGCGGGGCGGCCAACCGCCACAGCCCGTCGCCCGCCGTGTAGGCCCGCAGCAGCGCGCCGTCGCGGTCCCGCACCTCGACCGAGGTGGCAGGCACCAGCGCCGGCATCGGGGTCGCGTCGATCCAGCGGTCGACGCCGTCGCGTGCACCGCCCGCAAGCAGCAGCACGGCGGCCAGCCCGGCCAGCCATCCGCCCCGTGCCACAGCCGTCACTCCGCGATGGTGATGCGGCCGGCATCCGTCCGGGCGCGGTAGCGGGGGCGATACATGTCCTCCACCACGGCGGCGGGGTGGTGATAGCGGCCCGGCGTGATCGCGCGTACCACGTAGGCCAGTTCGAACGGCTTGGCCGAGCGCCAGTCGACGGCGGCAAGGAACCTGTCGGCGCGGAACTCGGTGGTGCGGGTTTCCACCGTGTCCAGCCAGTCCAGCGCACCGGGATCGCCCGCGCGCAGCAGGTTGGGATTGTCGATCTCGAACCCGGCGGGCAGGGCATCGTCGATCATCAGCCGGGCGCCTGTCTCCTCGAACGGGGTGACGCGCAAGACGGTGACCAGCCGATCGCCAGCGTGCAGGTCATCCAGCGTGGCGCGATTGCCCTGCATGTCGAAATACAGCCGTTCGATCCCGTAGCCATAACCGCCGGCGGGGGCGGGAATGCGGGGGGTGCCGATCGTGGTCAGCGTCAGGCTGGTGGCGCGGCTGCCGGTGTTGCGGATCTGCTGCGGGGTCAGGGTCTGCGCTTCCTCCCGGCGGATCAGCGGCGCGGTCTGCGGGGTGCCATTCACGCTCAGGCCGCCGCCGCCGGGTGCCTCTGTCAGGGCATGGGCCGCAAGAAGGGTCCAGACGCTTTCCTGGGTGGAGCGTCGCCCCTCCGGTGCGGCGATGCGGTTGGCCAGCCGCGCCCGGTCCACGGCGGTGGAGCCACTTTCCACCGCAAGGGCCAGCACACCGGCGGCATCGCGCAGGTTGGTGCCGTAATCGGCGCGATAGACCGGCCCTTCGGCGCTCTGGCGGTGGCGCATCATCGCGTCGGCGCGGGCGAACATGGCGTCGGCGCGGGTCTGGTCGCCGTACATTGCCAGCGCCGCGCCCAACTGCGCGGCGGCCAGCGGGGTCGCGAAATCATCGCCTTTGGCATCGGCGTAGTAGCGCAGGTCCCCCATTGTGGCGATGCCCTCGCGGGCCAGCACCATCAGCGCATAGGCCAGCGCGCTGCCGCCTCCATTGGTGTCGGCCTCGAAATCCGGGGCGTAGTTCACGCGGTTGCGCAGATTGTCCATCGCCGTGGCAAAGGCCGCGTCGGGCACCGTATACCCTGCCAACCGGGCCCGCGACAGGAAGTCGGAGACATAGGCGTCCAGCCAGCCATCCCCGGCGCGCGCGCGCCACAGGCCAAAGGCCCCGCCCCCGGTCTGCCGGGTCAGGACGCGGGTGATGGCCCGGTCGATCCGGTCACGGACCCGGGTGTCGTCCTCCAGCCCTATCTGCCCGGCGACCGACGACAGGTAGAGCAGCGGCATCGCCTGCGAGGTCACCTGTTCCGTGCAGCCATAGGGGTAGCGGTCCAGCATCGCCAGCATCCCCGGCGCGTCGAACCGCGCCAGCGGCCCGGCAGAGATCAAGGCCGTGCCGCTGCCCGGTCGCATCCCGGTAAAGACCTGATCATCAAGGGTGAAGATGTCGCCAGCCGCCAGTTCGAACCGGCGGGTGGTGGCAATCTCGGGATCGTTGGCGCGCACCGGCAGGGTCAGATCCTTGGCCAGACGTGTGCCGTCCGGGGTGGTCAGGGTGACGCTGACGCGGTGGTCGCCCACATCCCCTGCCGTGACAGGAAGGGCGAAAGAGGTGCGGCCCTGAGGGCCCAGTTCGAAGGTTTCCGGCAGGGTTGCGGCGTCCAGCGTCACGCCGTCTGCCGCGACCTCCAGCGCCATATCGCCGGCAGGTCCGGTGGCATGAACGATTTCCAGCAACAGGCGCGACGTGTCACCCGGCGCCAGGAACCGGGGCAGGGTGGCGGTGACCACCACGGGGTCACGTACCAGCACATCCGCCTCGGCCGATCCGACGCCGGTGGGCGACCAGGCCAGCGCCATCAGCCGCACGGTGCCGTTGAACTCCGGCAGCTCCATGGTGACCTCGGCCCGGCCGTCGCCATCGACTTGCAGCGGCCCGGTGAAGAAGGCCACCAGTTCCTCGGTCGGGGGTGGGGATTGCAGGCCGGGCTGCGTACCGGCATCGCCACCGGACCGGACTTGACCCATCGCGCCGTCCAGCGAATTGATCAGCCGTCCGTAGAGATCGCGGAATTCCACGCCCAGTCGCCGCTGGCCAAAATAATGCGCCTGTGGGTCGGGGGTGTCGAACGCGGTCAGGTTCAGGATGCCGACATCGACGGCGGCCAGCGTGACATGGGCCGTTTCACCGGCGGGCAGGCCCTCCAGCTGGACGGCGGCGGTCAACGGACCACGGGGGCTTGCCGTCTTGGGCGCGTCCAGCGTGACCTTCAGCGCCTTGTCGCCGGGATCGACCGGCGCGTAGGACAGGCCAAGCGCGCGGGCCGGCATCTGCCCGGCAGGCACGTCCATCGGGCGCAGTACCGTCGCTGTGACATAGGCGCCCGCGCCCCAATCCTCGGTGACGGGGATCGACACGTGGCTTTCACCCTCCGGCACCTCCACCGCGATCATGTCGATCAGCCGGTCGGAGACCACGGTGATCAGCGCCTTGCCCGCATGGCGCGGCACCAGCCGCAGGTCGGCGGTGTCGCCGGGGCGGTAGCCGGGCTTGTCCAGCGACAGTTCCAGCATATCGGGCGTGGCGGCGGGGTCGGCGGGCACGTACCAGCCGGCGTAAACCTCGGCGGAGGAGGCGGTATAGGGGCCGTCGATCCGCTCCACCACGATCTCGTAGCGCCCCCAGTCCACCGGCGCGGTCACCGTGACCGGATCGGGGCCCAGGGTGGCGGTGCCGGTGGTAACCTCGGTGCGGGTGGTGAACTTCTCCCATTCCCAGGAGCCGAAGCGCTGGAACCATTGATAGCGGTCGCGCACGCGGTTGACGGTATAGCTCACTTGCATCGGTCGCGGCGCCAGGTCGGGGCCAAGCGCGATGAGGTCAAAGGCCGCCTCGCTCCCCTCGGGGATTACATCTTCACCTTGCGGACGAATGCCGATCACCGGCCCGGCGGGGGCCAGCTCGCGGGTCAACCGCCGCTCCACCGGGCGACCGGAGCCTTCGAGCACCCGCAGCGTCACGTCCAGCCGCCGGGGCCGGGTGTCGTCCTGGGTGATGAAATCCAGTGGCAGCGGCGCGCTCAGCTGGCCGTCGGCATCGGTGCGCCCGCCGGCAAAGCCTTCGCCATCGGCGCGGGTGGGGGCGTCATGCAGCCCCAGCAGAAAGCCCGGCCATTCGGACAGCTGACGTTGCGGAGTGGCGCGCAGCTCTCCCTCGACCCGCAGGTCACCGGCAGGAGCGCCAAAGAGGTAGCGCGCCGAAAGGGTCAGATCGGGGGTATCACCGGGGGCAATCGTGCCCTCCGGCAGGGCTAGGTCGAAATCAATCCGTTCGGGCAGGAAATCTTCGACCAGCACGGTGGTGGAGGCCAGCGGCGCGGCGTCCAGATCGGATTTCACGTCGATCCGCCAGGCGCCGCGCGGGGCTGTCTCGGCCACGGGCAGGGCGATCACATGCCCCCCGGCCGCATCGCGGGTCGAGGTCTGGCGCGCGTATTCCACGCCGTCGGGCCGGGTCAGGATCGCGGTCAGCGGCACGCCGTCCAGCCCCCGCACCTTTGCATCGCGGGCCAGCGCGGTCAGGTGGATCACCTCTCCCGCGCGGTAGGCGCCCCTGTCCGTGGCCAGGAAGACGTCGATCGGCGGGGCAGGCGCTCGGCCCGCCACCCCACGGTCGGACAGGTCAAAGGCCGGATCGGTCAGCGACAGGAAGGCCATGTCCCGTGCCCCGTCGCGCACCGTGACCAACGCAGGCGTCGCGCCGCCGGTGCCGCGTGTCAGCCCTGGGGCGAACACTGCATGCCCCTGATCATCGGTGCGTGCCGTGCCCAGCACCGCGTTGGCGTTGGAGATCAACTGAACCTCCAGCCCGGCGCGGGGGTCGGCATCGGACAGGCCCCGGACAAAGACATGCAGCCCGTCATTGCCCGACAGGGTGGTCAGGCCCAGATCGGTCAACAGGAACCATTGGGTCACCGGCTCCACCTCGTAGGGATCGTCGCCGGGGATCTGCGCGGTCAGTGCATAGGCGCCGGGCGGCTGGTCGGCCAGCACGTCACCCAGCGGCAGGCGCGTGGTCATCGACTGGTTCAACCGGTTCTGCAATATTCCGGTGCCGGTCCAGATCTCCTGCGCCAGCTGGGTGGCAAAGGTCTCCTCCTCGTAGGGATGGATGTTGCGGTTGAAAAAGCTCTGCTGGATCGCGCGGGTCAGGTTGCGATCGCTGACGCGGTGCAGCTTCAGCTCTACCGTGTCGGCATTGACCGAAGTCACGGGCAGCGCGGCGCCGGCCGATTTCGCCAGCACGTAGCCCCGGCCGGGGAACCGCACCTGCGGATCGCGGTCGCGGATGTAGAACCGCAGCTCTGTGTCGCGGGCCAGGGCGGTGCCGTCGCGGGCGGGCAGCCCCGCGCGGAAGGTCACGCTGTAGCGTTCGCCATGCTGGCCGCCGGTGATGCAGATGTCGCTGCCCGTGGCCTCTACGGCCATGGACCGATCCGGCAGGCGGACGTAATCACTGTAATCGACCCCGGCGCGCACCAGCGGTTCGGTGAATTCCGCACAGATGCGCGGGGTCGTGGCGTTGTGATCGACGCGGTGATCGGTAATGCGAAAACCGTACAGGCCAGCGGCCCGGTCCAGCTGTTCGGCGATGTCGGCGCGTGGCGACAGGCGGTGCGCCAGTTGCAGGGCGGGGATCATGTCGCGGCCCCGGTCGGCCACCTCCAGCGCGCGGGCGATCAGGGTCAGCGCCTGCGCGCGGGCCGGATCGCCGGGTGCACGGAGATAGGCGTTGGTGGCGGCAGAGAGGGCGCGCGCGGCATTGGCGCGGGTCTCGCCGGATTGATCCTTGGGGATCTCCAGCAGCAGGCGGGCATATTCGGCCCATTGGTCGGCGGCGTCGCTTTGGGCCACGGCGCCGCCCATCCAGCGCATCGCGTTCAGCAGGTCGCCGCTGGCCATGCGGTCCCGCGCGGCGCCCAGCAGGGCCTGGGTATCGTATTGCCCGGCCGGGTGACGGGCGCCGATCATCCGCGCCTGATCCCGTGCCGCCGTCAGCCCCTGGGGACCCAGGAATCCCAGATCCCCGGCCCGCTGCGCCGCCAGGTCACGTGCGGCCTGCGGCACCGGCGTCATCCGGGCCGAGCGTGCGCCTTCATAGGGAGTCTCGCCAGTGATCGCGGATTTCGGGAAACAGGAATTGTTGCGGGTGTTGAAGGTAAAGCCGGCGCAATCCGCGATGCTGGCACAGGCGTTGCGGCAGGCGTCGAACGTGGTGTCGAACAGCTGTTGCAGATCCGCCCCGGAGAAATCGCGATCCGGCGTCACCACCATGCGGTGATCGGGGATCAACGGGTCTGGCCGGGCGTCCTGTGCCGGTGCGGCCGATACAAGGGACAGCAGGGCCGCCACAAGGACGGTGCCGAGGATGGCGCGCATGGGAACTCTCCTTACCTGAGCGTGGGGATGGTCGCATTCCCCCGATCCGCAGGCAAGGATTCGTCCCCCGCCCGCGACCTATCCCGGCGTGGACCGGATGAAGACCGGCCCGTCCGGCGTGGATCGTTCCGGGTCATGACGATAGCCGCCGCTGTCGAATTCGACCAGCGCGGCGGGGTCGGTCAGGCGGTGGGTCACGATATACCGCGCCATCGCGCCACGCGCCTGTTTCGCACTGAAGGAGATCATCTTGGCCACGCCGCCCTGTTCCTCCAGAAAGGCGGGGGTGATCACCCGCAGGCCCAGCGCGCGGATGTCCACGGCCCCGAAATATTCCTGGCTGGCGCAATTCACCAGCGTGTCGGTGCCCAGCTCATCGGCCTGGGCTTTCAGGTGGCGGGCGGGCAGGTCGCGCCAGAAGGCGTACAGGGTTTCGCCGCGCCGGGTTTTCAGCCGGGTGCCCATCTCCAGCCGGTAGGGCTGAATCCCGTCCAACGGTCGCAAAACGCCGTAAAGGCCGGAGAGAATGCGCAGATGGTCCTGTGCCCAGGCCAGGTCATCCGCCTGAAGGGAGCCGGCGGCCAGCCCGGTATAGGTATCCCCGGCAAAGCCGAAGACCGCCGGACGCAGGATCGTATCTTCGGGAGTTTCGGACCAGGCGCGGTAGCGGTCGCGGTTCAGGCGGGCCAGGTCTTCGGACAGGCTCATCAGCGTCCGAAGATCCTTCATCGTGCGGTTGCGCATGGTGCGCGCCAGGCTGTTCGCCTCGGCCAGAAAGGCCGGAACGCTCATGGAATCCGGCCGGTCCGACCAGTCCAGGCGTTTTGCGGGCGACAGAACACAAAGCATGGGAATTCCTTTTTCAAAATGTGGGGTTAGCTTACCCCGCCTGTCGGAGGATATCCAGAAAGGCATCGCCAAATCGTTCCGCGCGCCGGTCGCCGAGAATACGGCCCAGCGCGTCGGGATCATGGGGCCGCATCTGCGCCACCTTGGCGATCTGCGCGGCGGAGCACGACAGCGGCTTGTCGATGCCATCGGCGCCCCGCGACAGGGCGGTCTGGGCCTCCATCAGCTGATCGTAAAGGCTGCCGGCGTCGCGTCCGGCCAGGCGGCGGCGGGCGGGGTGGGTTTCCTCCACCGCGCCGGCGATGACCTCCAGGAAGGCGTCGCCATAGGCTTCCAGCTTCTTGGCGCCGACGCCGCCGACACGGGCCATGGCGTCCAGGGTGGCGGGCCGGGTTTCGGCCATCTCGATCAGGGTGCGGTCGTTGAAAATGATGTAGGCGGGCACGTTCTGCGCCTCGGCCAGCGCGCGGCGCTTGGCCTTCAGGGCCGACAGCAGCGGGGCGTCCTCCTCTGCCACCAGAGTCTTGACCGCAGGACGCCGGGCCCGCGCGGCGGCAATGGTGTCGCGACGCAGGCGGATCGTGGCCTCCCCGCGCAGGATCGGGCGGGCGGCCTCGGTCATGAAAAGCGCGCCGTGACGGTCCACGTTGGGGCGCACCAGATCCTGCCCCATCATCTGACGGAACACCGCCTGCCATTCGCGGCGGTTGTAATCCTGCCCGACGCCATAGGTGGGCAGCTGATCGTGCCCGCGTTCGCGCACCTTGTCGGTCTCGTTGCCGGTCAGGATGTCGATCAGGTGGCCGGTGCCGAACCATTCGCCGGTGCGCAGGATCGCCGACAGCGCCTTGCGCACCGCCTCGGTCCCGTCGAAGGTTTCGGGCGGGGTGTCGCACAGATCGCAACGCCCGCAGGTCACGTCTTCCTCGCCGAAATAGCGCAGCAGGGTGGCGCGGCGGCAGGTCTGCGCCTCTGCCAGACCCAGCAGTGCGTTCAGACGGGCGTGATCGGCGGCGCGGCGGTCGGGCGGGGCCAGCCCCTCGTCGATCTGCGACCGCCGCAGGCGGATGTCATCGGGGCCGAACAGGGTCAGCGTTTCGGCCGGCGCGCCGTCGCGACCGGCGCGCCCGATCTCCTGGTAATAGGCCTCGATCGACTTGGGCAGATCCGCATGGGCGACCCAGCGGATATCGGGTTTGTCCACGCCCATGCCAAAGGCCACGGTGGCCACGACGATCAGCCCGTCTTCCTGTTGAAACCGCAGTTCGGCGGCGCGGCGGGCGTCCGCCTCCATGCCGCCATGGTAATGGATCGCCTGAGCGCCCGACTCGTTCAGGGCACGGGCGAGCGATTCGGTCTTCGCCCGCGTACCGCAATAGACGATGCCCGACTGGCCCTTGCGCGCAGCGGCGAAGTTCAGGATCTGGGTGCGGGGGGAATTCTTGGCCTCGAACGCCAGATGCAGGTTCGGCCGGTCGAAACCGCGCAGGAACATCTGCGGGATGCGGGTGCCGAACAGGCGGCTGACGATCTCTTCCCGCGTTTCGGCATCGGCGGTGGCGGTAAAGGCGGCCAGCGGCACGTCCAGCGTTTCGCGCAGCGCGCCGATGCGCAGGTAATCGGGGCGGAAATCATGGCCCCATTGGCTGACGCAATGCGCCTCGTCCACCGCGATCAGGCTGACATCGGCGTGGCGCAGCGTGTCGCCCAGCCCGACGGAGGACAGGCGTTCCGGCGCAAGATACAGCAGTTTCAGCCGGCCCTCATGCAGGGCGGCGCGGGTGGCGTCGTTCTCCTCCTCGCTATTGCCAGAGGTCAGGGAGCCGGCGCTGACCCCGGCCGAGGTCATCGCCCGCACCTGGTCCCGCATCAGCGCAATCAGCGGCGAGATGACCAGCGTCACCCCCGGCCGCATCAGGGCAGGCAGTTGGAAACACAGGGATTTGCCGCCGCCGGTGGGCATGATGGCCAGGGTGTCCTGCCCCTGCGCCACCGCCTGAACGATCTCTTCCTGGCCGGGGCGAAACCCGTCGAATCCGAATACGTCGCGCAGCAGCGCGTCAGCCTTGCCCATGTCCCCCGCCGGTTCTGGTCCGTTCCGAAGCGGCACTGTTCCACACCGCTATACGGGGCGCAAGCGAGCGGTCAGTAGAACGCGGCGGCGTTGTTGGCGACGACGATGCGAATGATCATCAGGCCGACCAGCACGATCAGCGGCGCCAGGTCCAGCCCGCCGGTGGGCGGCAGGATGCGGCGGATCGGACGGTACAGCGGTTCAAGGATCCGGGTCAGCCCGTTCCAGATCTGCGCGACAAAAGGCTGCCGCAGGTTCAGCACGTCAAAGGAGATCAGCCAGCTCATCACCACATGGGCGATCACGAAGAACCACACGATATCGAGAATGAGGTCGATGATCTGCAACACGGAATACATGGGCGCGCCTTTCTGTCCAATCGGATCAACAGGTAAGCGCCCCCGACGCCGCCCGCAAGTCGGACGCAGGGTTTCGATTGACGCCCCCGCACACAGCGCTGATTTGGGCACAGCAGCAGCAAGGAGCCCGGCGCATGTATCCTTTTGTCCGAATGGCCAAGGAAATCATCAAGTTCCGCAAGGCGCCGCCACTGGGCGTGGACGGGGTGCATGTCTCTCATCACCGGATCTGGCCCTGGGATCTGGATTTCATGATGGAACTGAACAACGGGCGCACCCTGTCGATCTACGACCTCGGGCGCATCCCCTTTGCCCTGCGCGCCGGTCTGTTCCGGGTGTTGCGACAAAATGGCTGGGGCCTGACCGTGGCGGGCAGCGTCCTGCGCTATCGGCGCAGGATGACGGTGTTTGAACGGGTCGAGATGCAGAGCCGCCTGCTGGGATGGGACGCGCGGTTCGTCTATATCGAGCAATCCATGTGGAAGGACGGCACCTGCGCCAGCCACGGCATCTTTCGCACCGCCGTCACCGGCAAGGGCCGGATGGTCCCGACGGAGGCGGTCTTGCAGGCGCTGGGGCTGACCGATACGTCGCCCTCCCTGCCCGATTGGGTGGCGGCGCTGTTCATGGCGGACGACAGTCGCCCCTGGCCGCCGACACGGGTGTAGGCGCCTCCCTGATCCGTGCGCGCGCCTTTGGGTGACAGCGGTGTGAAACTGCGCCCCCTGCGGGAGGTATCCCTTGCCCCGACGTCGCATTGTCGATCATATCGGCGCGACCACATCGGGGGACGGACATGGCATTGCGCAAGCGGATCTGGGGCTGGTTCTTCTTTGACTGGGCCAGCCAGCCCTACAACACCCTGCTGATCACCTTCATCTTCGCCCCCTACGTGAAGGAACTGATGGGCGACGGGACCGCAGCGCAGACCGCCTGGGGATTCGGCATTGCGGCGGCGGGGATCATCATTGCGCTGCTGGCGCCGGTGCTGGGCGCTGTGTCGGACGTGTCGGGCAACCGGATGCGCTGGATCTGGCTGTTCTCCGCGATGTATTTCATCGGCGCCGGGATGCTGTGGTTCGCCGCGCCCGGCAGTTTCAACATCTACGTGACGCTGGCCTGGTTCGCGCTGGGCATGATCGGGATGGAATTCGCGACGATCTTTACCAATTCCATGCTTCCCGACCTGGGCCCGAAAGAGGAAATCGGACGCATTTCCGGCAATGGCTGGGCCTTTGGCTATCTTGGCGGGCTGATTGCGCTGGCCCTGATGCTGGCGCTTTTCGCCGAAAGCGCGGAAACCGGGCGCACGCTGATCGGTATTCCGCCCATTCTGGGGCTGGATGCGGAGATGCGGGAGGGCACCCGCGCGGTCGGACCCCTGACCGCGATCTGGTTCGCGGTGTTCATGATTCCGTTCTTCCTGTTCGTACGTGATCCCAAACCGACCCGTCCGCCACGCGGCGCGGTCAAAAAGGCGATCTCCGGCCTGGGCCGAACCCTGCGCAACCTGCCGGAGCGCAAGTCGCTGTTCGCCTTCCTGGCCTCCTCCATGTTCTATCGCGATGCGCTGAACGGGATGTATGCCTTTGGCGGGATCTATGCCTCGGGGGTGCTGGGCTGGTCGGTGACCTATATCGGCGTCTTCGGCATCGTGGCCATCATCGCCGGAGCAGTCTTTGCCATGGTGGGCGGCTGGGCCGATGCGCGGTTCGGACCCAAGCCGGTGATCACGGCGGCGATCCTGGTGCTGACTTTCGTGGCGGTGTCGATCGTCCTGGTCTCTCCCACCTCGGTCTACGGCGTGGCGGTGGTGGAGGGGTCGGCCCTGCCCGACCTGGTGTTCTTCGTGCTGGGGGCGCTGATTGGCGCGGCGGGGGGCGTGGTGCAGGCCGCCAGCCGCACGATGATGGTGCGCCAGGCCGATCCCGAGCGCATGGCCGAGGCCTTCGGCCTTTATGCGCTGGCCGGCAAGGCGACGTCCTTCCTGGCGCCGCTGCTGATCGGGATCGTCACGGCGCTCAGCGCCTCTCAGCAGATCGGCGTGACGCCGCTGATCTTCCTTTTCCTGATCGGGTTGATCCTGCTAGGCTGGGTGAAACCCGAAGGAGACGCCAGCCCATGATCCGCCCCCTTGCCGCCCTGTGCCTGATTGCCCTTCTGGGAAGCTGCGGCGGCACGGAGCGGGCTGTCTCCGTCTCGACCCAGCAGGAGATTCCGGCGGCGATGCGGGGCAAACCGGCCAAGCAGTTCTTCGGCGCTGCCCCCGCCGGATCGGCCCAGGCGCCGCAACCCTATGGCAGCTACGCCAAGGGCTGTCTTGCCGGTGCGGTGCAATTGCCGGAGACGGGACCGACCTGGCAGGCGATGCGCCTGTCGCGCAATCGCAACTGGGGCCATCCCGAAACCATCGACTACCTGAAAGACCTGTCGGCACAGGTGGCGCGCCTGCCGGGTTGGGAGGGGCTGTATATCGGCGATCTGTCCCAGCCGCGCGGCGGGCCGATGCTGACCGGCCATGCCTCGCATCAGATGGGGATGGACGCGGATATCTGGATGCTGCCGCCCGACCGGCTGAACCTGTCGCGGGCCGAGCGGGAGAATCTCTCCTCCATCTCCACGCGCCGGGCGCGCGGCGCCTATACCAACGACCGCTGGACCGATCAGCACATGGAGGTGCTGAAACTTGCCGCCAGCGACCGACGGGTGGCGCGAATCTTCGTCTTTCCCGGCGCCAAGGTGCGGATGTGCAAGGAGGCGACAGGCGACCGGTCCTGGCTGCGCAAGATCCGGCCATGGTACGGGCACCATTATCATTTCCATGTCCGGCTGGCCTGTCCCAGGGGGGCGCGTGACTGCGTGGACCAGGCGCCGCCGCCGCCCGGTGACGGCTGTGACGAGGCAAAGGGCTGGGTGGACCGCATCCTGAACCCGCCGCCGCCCAGGCCGCGCGATCCGAATGCCCCCCCGCCCAAGCCCAAGCGGGAGCTGACGCTCGCCGATCTGCCCGGTCAATGCGTTTCCGTCCTGCAATCGCGCTGATTCTCTGCCTTGTTCCGTCCTGCGACGCCCCGCCCGCCGGGTGGCGGCTGAGCGAGGTCGCGGCAGAGCAACGAGACAATCGGATCCCCCTGGGAGGCCTGTCCGCGATCGAAGTCTCCGCCGATGGCAGCACCTTTGTCGCGCTGACCGACCGGGGACAGGTCGTCGAGGGCCGGTTGGAGCGCAACGCCGGAGAGCTGGCCGCTTTGCGGGTTGCCCGCCTGCGCCAGCTGGATGACGACGGCGGCACGTTGATCCATGAGTTCAAGATCGACAGCGAGGGGCTGGCCATCGGGCCGCACGGGACGCGCCACATCTCCTTCGAGGGGCCGGCGCGGGTCTATCGCGACGGAGCGACCCTGGACCGCCTGCCGGACCCGCCCGATCATGCCGCCCTGGAGGACAACACCGGCTACGAGGCGCTGGCCGTCGATGCGCAGGGCAGGCTGTTGACCCTGGCCGAACAGTCGCGGGACACTGATTTCCCCCTGTTCCGGTACGAGAACGGGGCCTGGAGCCGGATCGCACGCATCCAACGGGAGGGGCGTTACCGGCCCGTGGGCGCCGATGTCGGCCCCGACGGGCAATTCTACCTGCTGGAGCGGTCCTTCTTCTTCGGGTTCCGCAACCGCGTGCGCCGGTTCGACCTGACCGCCCCGGCCGATGCTCCCCGCCCCGGCACGATCATCTGGCATGGCGACAGCGGGCTGAACCGCAATCTTGAGGGGCTGGCCGTCTGGCATGACGGGGCGGGCGCGTTGCGCCTGACGATGGTGGCGGACGACAATTTCATGGCCCTGCTCCGCAACGTCGTGACCGAGGTGACGCTTGCATCGCCAGCCCCGGAGGAGTAGACGCCCGAAGTCCTCCCGCCGGGAGGCACAAGTCTCCGCGACCTTGTCTAAAAAACGGACCAAATCATGACCCGCATTCACCTCCCCGGCATTCTTGCCATGGCCGCCATCGTCGTGGCCTCCAATATACTGGTGCAATTCCTGTTCGGCCAATGGCTGACCTGGGGCGCCTTTACCTATCCTTTGGCCTTTCTCGTCACCGACGTGATGAACCGCGTCTACGGGGCCGCCGCCGCGCGGCGCGTCGTCCTGGCCGGTTTCGTCACCGGCGTGATCTGTTCGGTGATCGGCACCCAGATCATGGGCGAATTCGGCCCGCTGGTCACCTGGCGCATCGCGGCCGGGTCGGGCCTGGCGTTCCTGCTGGCGCAGATGACCGACGTCCTGGTGTTCGACAGGTTTCGCGCCGGGCGCTGGTGGCGCGCGCCGCTGGTGTCCACCCTGGTGGGATCGTCGCTGGACACGGCGGTCTTCTTCACCATCGCCTTTTCCGCCGCGCTGACCTTTGTGGAGCCGGGCAACGACGTGTCCTGGGCCGGCGAGGCGCTGCCCCTGCTGGGCCTCGGGCCGGTCGTGCCGCTGTGGGTCTCGCTGGCGGTGGCGGACTGGCTGGTGAAGCTGTCGCTGGCCCTGATCGCCCTGCTGCCTTTCCGGGCAATCGTCACGAAAATTTCGCCAGAGATTGCGTGAATTGTTTTGACAGACACAAAATCTGTGTCACCCTCCTGAGTATCGGAAACATTCAGAAAGGAGGTGCTCTAGTGTCTATTGAGGTATTGGAGAAAGGTGTCGGGACAGTTCGGAGGATATGCGGCTAAGGCAGCCCTTGGCCGGATAGCATCCGGATTGGTGGATGTCTAACCGACCCCACCTCCTATTCTCGAGGAAGGGCCGTCCGTTCCGGGGCGGCCCTTTTCGCATGGGATCAATCCCCCGTGCCACGCGTTAAGGGGACAGGAGGCCCCCCATGCTGAACATCACCGACCGCATCACCATCGAAGATTGGGAAATCACCGAACAGTTCATTCGCGCCGGGGGGCCGGGTGGGCAGAACGTGAACAAGGTTTCCACTGCCGTCGAACTGCGGTTCGAGGCGGAGCGGTCGCCCAATCTGCCCGACGCGGTCAAGCGCCGTCTGCGCCGCCTTGCCGGACGCCGCTGGACCAAGGAAGGTGCCATCATCCTTCAGGTCAGCGAGGAACGCTCCCAATCCCGCAACCGCGAGATCGCCCGCGACCGGCTGGCAGAACTGATCCGCAAGGCAACCGAAGTCCCCAAGCGCCGGGTGCCCACCAAAGTCTCGAAGAACCAGAAGCGCAAGCGGGTCGAGGCGAAGAAACAGCGGGCGGAGGTCAAGGACGGACGCGGCTGGGTGCGGTGAAGCCGCCGCCCGACCGGACACCTGTCCCAACCGGGATCTGGCGCGGCGCGGCCGCAGATACTTGCGGCGTCAAACCACCACGTCCATCCCCTCCTGCTCCCCTACTCCGAAGACCCGTTTGTAGCGGGTGATTTCGGCCTCCGGGCCCATGGCCTTGCGGGGGTTGTCGGACAGCTTGACCGTTGGCCGCCCGTCGGCCGCGACCGCTTTGCAGACCAGTGAGAAGGGTGCCAGCGCGTCGCCGGGGACGAGGCCGCGGAAATCGTTGGTCAACAGGGTGCCCCAGCCAAAGGAGACGCGCACGCGGCCGGCGAACTGGCGGTGCAGTGTCTCGATCTTTTCCACGTCCAGCCCGTCGGAGAAGATGATCAGTTTCTCCCGGGGATCCTCACCGCGCGAGATCCACCAGTTGATGGCCGTTTCCGCGCCCTCCGCAGGGTCGCCGCTGTCGATGCGGATGCCGGTCCAGCCGGCCAGCCAATCGGGCGCGCGCTCAAGGAAGCCGCTGGTGCCGTAGGTGTCGGGCAGGATGATGCGCAGGTTGCCGGAATGCTCTTCGTGCCAATCGGCCAGAACGTCGTAGGGCGCGCGGGCCAGGGCGTCATCGTCCGGGGCGAGGGCGGAATAGACCATGGGCAATTCATGGGCATTGGTGCCGACGGCTTCGAGGTCGCGGCGCATGGCGATCAGGCAGTTGGACGTGCCACTGAACCGGTTGCCCAGCCCCTCGGTCATGGCCTGGACGCACCAATCCTGCCACAGGAAGGAATGCCGCCGCCGGGTTCCGAAATCGGCGATGCGCAGGCGGTCCAGGTCGCGCAGGCGGGTGATCTTTTCCCAGATCTTGGTCATCGCGCGGGCATAGAGCACCTGAAGTTCGAACCGGCCCATCTGGTCGGTGATGGCGCGGCCGCGCAGCTCCATCAGGATGGAGAGCGCGGGAATTTCCCACAGCATGACCTCGGGCCAGCTGCCTTCGAAGGTCAGTTCGTATTGATCGCCGCGCCGTTCCAGGTGGTAGGGCGGCAGGGACAGGTTCTCGAACCATTCCATGAAGTCGGGGCGGAACATCTGGCGTTTGCCGTAGAAGGTATTGCCGCGCATCCAGGTGGATTCGCCGCGCGACAGGGACAGGGTGCGCACATGGTCCAGCTGTTCGCGCAGCTCGCCTTCGTCGATCAGCAGGGCAAGAGGGACAGAGGTGGACCTGTTGATCAGGGAGAACGTCACCTGCGTGTCGGGATTGTTGCGGAACACCGATTGGCACATCAGCAGCTTGTAGAAATCGGTGTCGATCAGGGACCGGACGATCGGATCGATCTTCCAGCGGTGGTTCCAGACACGGGTTGCAATATCGACCATGGGGCCCTCCCTTCAGGCTTTCGTGGTTAAAGCAGCACGGCGGGGGGGAGGCAAGCCAAGGGGCCTTCGCACCGGGGGGAGAACGGTGTAAGACGCGCGCGACAAGACCGCGTTCAGGAGTAGGCGACAATGGGTCAGATGCGCGTGAGGAGCGCCCCGCGGATGATGCATCTGGTCTGGGGGCTGGTTTTCGTGCTGGCCGCCTGCGGGGTGCGCCCGACGCTGACCCCCTATGCCGGCGATGTCGCGCGGATACAGCAGGTGCTGGTCGCGACCACGCGGGCGCCCGGTGATGGCACGTTGAAACCCTATGGCGGAAAACGGTCGGATGACATCGACTTTGCCCGTTATGGCATCTCCATCCCGCCGGACCGGAAGCCGGGGGAAATCCGCCTGCCGCGTCGCGATCCCGATCCGTCCCGCGAATTCCTGACCGCCGAGCGGGAGCGGTTCGGGGACGAGGCGGATTTCGTCGCCGCGCTCAATGCAAGTGTCGCGGATCTGCCGCGCGGCGAACGCCAGGTCACCGTATTTGTGCACGGGTTCAACGTCAGCTACCCGGCGGCGGTGCTGCGCGCCGCGCAGATGGCCCATGATTTCGAAGTGCCGGGCCCGATGGTGCTGTTCTCCTGGCCCTCTGCGGGACGGTTGACGCATTATGTCTATGACCGCGACAGCACGCTGGTCGCTCGCGATCGTTTTATCGAGGTTCTGCGCATGATCGCCCGCTCCGACGCGGATTCGATCGTCGTGCTGGCCCATTCCATGGGCGCCTTCCTGACGATGGAAAGCCTGCGCACGCTGGAGGCGGTCGAGGATCACCAGGTGATCGACCGGCTGGCGGGCGTGGTGCTGGCGGAACCCGATATCGACGTCGACGTGTTCAAGATGCAGGTCAGGCGTGTCGATCTGGATCACACGCCCATCGCCATCATCGGGTCGCAAAAGGACTATGCCCTGCGCCTGTCGCAATTCGTCGCCGGCCAGCATCCCCGCGTCGGTGAGAACGAGAGTATCGAGGAAATGCGCCGGCTGGGCGTGCTGGTCATCGATGTCACCGGCGCGCAGGACCAGTCTGTCACCGGGCATACCGCCTTTGCCACCAACCCGCAGCTGCTGGAATTGTTCAGCAGCGGTCAACTGGCGCAGCGGATCATCCACGGCAACGTGGGCGAGGACATCCTGGTCGGCGGCTTGCAGGCGGCCGGGAATGTCGCGCTGGCGATCGCCTACTTGCCCTACCAGTTGACGAATTGACCGCAGCGCTCCGCGCCGTTGTGGCCGCGGGTGGCCCGTACAACCGGGAAATGGACGGCCCCCGCTGCGGTAGCGGGGGGTGGCCGATGCCGGGCATTGCGGCTTGATCCGCTGGGTGGGTGGGGTAGACAGGCAGGAGCTGAACCACAAATCTACGCGAAAGGGCCGGAACCGTGACCCAGATTACTCCTGTCATCCTCTGTGGTGGCTCAGGCACCCGGCTTTGGCCGCTATCGCGCAAGAGCTACCCCAAGCAATTCGTGCAATTGATGGGAGAGGAAACGCTGTTCCAGGCGTCTGCCCGGCGGCTGTCGGGGCGGGACGGGGGGCTCGACTTCAGCGCGCCGGTGATCCTGACGAACTCCGATTTCCGCTTTATCGTCACGCAGCAGCTGGCCGGTGCGGGGGTCGACCCCGGCGCCATCCTGATCGAGCCGGAGGGGCGCAACACCGCCCCCGCGATCCTGGCCGCCGCGCTGCGCCTGGCCGAAACCGATCCGCAGGCGGTGATGCTGGTCGCGCCTTCCGATCACGTCGTGCCCGATGGCGCGGCGTTCCGCGCCGCGGTCGCCCGCGGGCTGACGGCGGTGGAGGCGGGCAACATGGTCACCTTCGGCATCACGCCGGCGCGGGCGGAAACGGGCTATGGCTACCTGGAACTGGCAGCGCCTTCGGATGGTGATCCGGTCAGCCTGTCGCGTTTCGTCGAGAAACCCGATGCGGCCAGCGCCGAACGCATGGTGACGGACGGCAATTTCCTGTGGAACGCCGGGATCTTCCTGTTCCGGGCCTGTGACATCATCGCCGCCTTCGAGGCGCATCACCCGCAGCTTTTGGGCCCTGTCCGGGGCGCGCTGACCGAGGCGCAGGTGGACCTGGGCTTCTTGCGGCTGGCGCCCGGCCCCTGGGCCGAGGCGGAAGATATCTCCATTGACTACGCGGTGATGGAAAAGGCGGCGAACCTGTCGGTCGTGCCGTTCACCGGGGGCTGGTCCGATCTGGGCGGGTGGGATGCCGTCTGGCGTGAGATCGGGCCGGATGATCAGGGCGTCGCCCTGTCCGGCGAGGCGACGGCGATTGATTGCCGCGACACGCTGCTGCGGTCCGACAGCGAACGGCTGGAAATCGTCGGCATCGGGTTGGAGAACGTGATGGCCGTGGCGATGAACGACGCGGTGCTGGTCGCAGACATGTCGCGCGCCCAGGACGTGAAGGAAGCCGTCGCCGCCCTGAAGAAGAAGGCCGCCCCGCAGGCTACCGGTTTCCCCAAGGATCACCGCCCCTGGGGCTGGTTCGAAAGCCTGGTGGTCGGCAGCCGGTTCCAGGTAAAGCGGATCATGGTCCATCCCGGCGCCGCCCTGTCCCTGCAAAGCCATTTCCACCGCTCCGAACACTGGATCGTGGTGGAGGGCACCGCGCGGGTCACGGTGGATGAGGAGGTCCGCCTGGTGACGGAAAACCAGTCCGTCTACATCCCGCTGGGGGCCGTGCACCGGATGGAAAACCCCGGCAAGGTGCCGATGGTCCTGATCGAGGTGCAGACCGGCGCCTATGTCGGAGAGGACGATATCGTCCGTTACGAGGACGTCTACGCACGCGGATGACGGGCCGGAACCGGCGTGCGGCGATCGCCTGTGCCGCCGGTTCCCCCGGTCTGGCCGCCCCGCAGTCCCGGCGCGCCGCGCCCCTTGGCCGCTGGCCGGGACAGGACCGGTGTGCCGGGCAAAACCCCGGATGGCCGCGGGGGCAGGCCGACGGCGGGAAGACGCCGATTTTGCCTCAGCCTGTTGAATTTCGGCGATTTCCCGTAACGTCTTTTGTGCGCCTGCTTGTATCGATTCAGCGCCACCCATAGGATCGCGCAATCCTGCGGGCGCTTGAATGGGAGGGTGATGATGGCGACTGGACAGACCGATTCCGCAAACGGGGGCGCTGCCGGTGCTCACCTCGCGACTGCCGGGGGGTTCGATGCGGACACGGTGTCCGCCCTGATGCATCACGGGGAGCCCCGACAGCTGTCGCCCGGTGAAAACCTGGTTGAAGAAGGGGGCAAGGCCGAGGAATTCTACCTGGTCCTGAACGGACGGTTCACCGTCTACTCCGGCCTGCGCCCGATCGCTGAAATCGCCAGCGGCGAACCCGTGGGGGAGATCGCATTCTTCTCTGGCGGGGACCGCACCGCGACGGTGGTCGCCAACCGGGCGAGCGAGGTGCTGGTGATTTCCCGCGCCGCCTACAAGGCGCTTTGCACGCAAAGCCCCGGCGTTGCCGATGCGATCATCCGCACCCTGGCCGCACGCCTGTCGGGCAGTGTCCGCCATGCGGAGGCACTGAAACCGCGCGGCGGGCGGATCGTGGCGCTGCTGCCCTCGGGGCCCGCACCGCTGGACATGGACCGGGCTGCCCGCATGGTTGACGCGCTGGGCGGTGCCGATGCCGTGGGGATGTACCGCACCGCCACCATGGATAGGCCGATCTGGGAATGGGTCGCGGCGCAACCGCCGACCCGGACGCTGGTTCTGGTGGCTGATGGCGATCCGCGCCGCAGCGCTGAAATCATGGATAATACCGACATGGCCGTCGTTCTGGTGGATGCAGATGCCACCGGCCGGCCCGAGGATGAAGCCCTGGCGCGGGAGCTGGCGATGCGGTTCCTCCCCCATGCCGTGCACCTTGCGATCTTCCGCCCCGACGGGGCGCAGATCACCGGCACCGCAGCCCATCTGGAACGTTGGCCCGCCAGCCTGCACCATCATGTCCAGACCGGCGTCGCGGCGGATTACGAACGCCTGGCGCGGTTCCTGAACGGCACCTCCCTGGGGGTGGTCTTCGGCGGCGGCGGGGCGCTGGGCACGGCGCATCTGGGCATGGTCAAGGCGTTGCAGGAACACGGGTTTCATTTCGACATGCTGGGCGGGGCTTCTGTAGGGGCGGCGATGGCCGGCGCCACGGCGATGAAGTTGACCCCGGACGAGGTCGTCGAACGCTGCGAAGAGATTTTCGTGCGATCCAAGGCGATGAAGCGGCTGACCGTGCCGCTGTTCTCAATCCTGGATCAGAAATTTTTCGACCTGCAATTGCGAAAGCATTACGGCGACATCCAGATCGAGGATCTGCCGATCAACTATTTCGCCGCCGCCACCAGTCTGACGGCGAATGACCTGGTCGTGCGTCGGCGGGGGGACTTGTGGCGGGCGGTGCGGGCTTCCGGCTCCATCCCGGCGGTTCTGCCCCCCATGGTGCTGGACGACGGCGAAGTCCTGGTGGACGGCGCGGTGATCGACAACGTGCCGATCGGGACGATGCGCACGCTGAAATCCGGGCCCAACCTGGTGTTCAGCCTCGGGATGCGCAGCCCATGGCGGGTGAATACGGATTACGCCCTGCTGCCCGGACGTGCCGGTGCGATGGGGCGGCTGGTCTTCGGTCGCCGGATGGGTGGCAAGTTGCGGTTCCCGGGCATCGCCTCGGTCCTGACGCGGACGATGGTGGTGAATTCCGAACGCCACCTGTCGCGGATCGACCAGGGGTCGGACGTCTTCCTGGCGATCAATCCGGGGATGCGCATGGGCTTTCTGGAATGGTCCAAGGGGCGCGTCTTGTACCAGCGCACCTACGAGAACGCCACGCGCAAGCTGGAGCGGCTGGCGAAGACGGAATCGGGCTACGCGCTGCTGCTGGCCTTTCGCGACGAGATGCAGAGCGCCCCGGACCCGGCGGAGGCCACCGCCGCCTGATTCCGCACAGCACCTTCCGGGCCCTCCCGGTTGCCCATTCAATCCTCCCTGATCCGCGCGATCGGGGGGATTTGACGAAAACCCGAGGCAAAGGACTCATTTCCGCCGCCCGTTCGGGCTGATTCCCGCCGCGCCCCCGCTGTCATCTGGCGCTGGGTGAAATTGGCGCTGGGGGCGCAGATGGGTGTTCTTCTGAACGGGGCCGGCATGTTGCCGGACGCGGGTGATGTCTACGCGGTGGGATCGGTCGACCTGGAACTGGTCGAGTTCGCGGGCGAGACGCTTCTTTATGCGACAACACGGGCCGGGGGTGGCATCACCACTTACAGGCTGACCCAAGGCGGCGCGCAGATTGTCGACAGGGACCGCATCGCGCAGGACAGGTTGCAGCTGATCGCGCCGGAACTGGCCTGGTTGCCGGCGGAACAGGGCGGGCAGCTGATGGTGGCCGGGCTGGGCGGGTCACAGCTGACCGGCTGGACTCTGGCGGGCAATGGTGGGTTGTCCAACAGCCGGGACCATACCGTCAACGGGCTGTCGCTGAACCGGGTGACCGACATGGTCACACTGGCGCAGTCGGACGGGTCCGTCCTGGCCTATGCCGCCTACCTGGGCCGGGGCTTGCAGATGTTCGAGTTCGAGGCCGATGGCGGTCTGCACCGGCACCGCGACCAGGGAGAGGCCGGGCCGGGCGCCGGGCACCGGGTCAGCGACCTGCTGGTGACCCGTGCAGGCGGTACCGATTTCGTGCTGGCGACCCATGCGACGGCGGATGCCATCACCCTTTACCGGGTGAAGGGCGACGGAAGCCTGCAACATGTGAACGATCACGGCGCGGAGGGCGGCCTTTGGATCGACGCCCCCACCGATGCGGAGGCGCTGACCCTGTACGGGCAGACCTACGTCATCGTCGCCGCGGCGGGGAGCGGGACACTCAGCGTTGTGCGGCTGGATGCGGACGGCACCCTGACACCGGTGGATCACGTCATCGACGACCGGCTGACCCGCTTCGACGGCGTGGCCGAAATCGCCACCGTCAGCGCGGGGGGGCGCGGGTTTGTCCTGGCGGGGGGCGGCGATGACGGCCTTTCCCTGCTGGAGCTGCTGCCGGGCGGGCAATTGCTGCACCATGTCTCCATCGCGGACCGGCTGGACCTGTCGCTGGCCAATGTCACCCGGATCGAGGCGCGGATCATCGGTGACAATCTGGAGGTGTTCGCGCTGAGCGAGACCGAGCGCGGCGTGACCCGCCTGTCCTTTGACCTCGGCCGGGTGGGCGATGTGCGGCTGGGCGCGGACGGGGCGGACATCCTGTCGGGCGGCGGCAAGGACGACGTGCTGGACGGCGGCGCGGGGGATGACACCCTGTCGGGCGGCGGCGGCGATGACGTGCTGATCGCCGGGGCCGGGTTCGACCACCTTACCGGCGGCTCCGGGGCGGATGTCTTTGTCCTGACACCGGGAGAGGAAACGGTGACGATCCAGGATTTCGAAGTCGGCCGCGACCGCCTGGATCTGACCCGCCTGACGCCGCGCGCGACGCTTCAGGAGCTGGTCTTTTCCAGCACGGACCGTGGTGGGATATTGTTGGTGGCCGGCAAGCAGATCGACCTGATCAGCGCCACCGGCGATCCGCTGCGGATGGACGATTTCCCCGCCGACGCGCTGATCCAGATCACCCGCGCGCCGGTGGAAAGCTACGTCGCGAGCGATCCGCTGGTCTATTTCTCCGGCGATGCGGGCGACGACCGGGTGATCGGCGATACCGGCGCCGACACCATCCAGGGCATGGGGGGCGATGACACGCTGGCCGGCGGCGCCGGTGATGATCGTATCCTGGGCGAGGATGGCGCCGACGAATTGCACGGTGGCGCCGATGCGGATCTGGTGATGGGCGGCGGGGGCAATGACACGCTGCGCGGCAATGCCGGGGCCGATCTGCTTTATGGCGGCAACGACCACGACGGGCTGGAGGGGAATTCCGGCGATGACCAGCTTCATGGCGACCGGGGCGATGACCGTCTGCATGGCGGCCTTGGCCGCGATCACCTGAACGGCGGCAGCGGAGCCGACGTCCTGAACGGCGACGGCGACAATGACGCGCTGCACGGCGGCTGGGGCGCCGACACGCTGATCGGCGGCCCTGGAGAGGACGCGCTGTTCGGCGGCGGCGATGGCGATCTGCTGCGCGGCGAGGCCGGGCATGACACCCTGCATGGTGAGGGCGGCGACGACCGGCTGGAAGGGGCGGAGAATTCCGACCGGCTGTATGGTGGCGAGGGGCGCGACACCCTGATCGGCGGCGATGGCCAGGACGAGCTGTACGGCGATGGCGGCAACGATGCCCTGACCGGGGGCACCGGCAATGACCGGCTGACCGGCGGCACAGGTCAGGACACGCTGTCCGGCGGTACACAGGAGGACCGGTTGTATGGTGGCGCAGGCGGCGACCATCTGATGGGCGAGGGCGGATTTGACCGGCTGGAGGGAGGATCGGGCGACGATCTGCTGGACGGCGGCAACCAGGCGGACAATCTGTTCGGCGGCCAGGGCGAGGACCGGCTGCTGGGCGGCGGCGGCTTCGACCGGCTGTTCGGCGGGGCGCAGGGCGACGACCTTGTCGGCGGCGCCTGGCATGATGCGCTGTTCGGCGAATGGGGCGACGACACCCTCGATGGCGGCTCGGGCGATGACCGGCTGTGGGCGGGGGGAGACAATGACCACCTGTTGGGCAATTCCGGCAATGACCAGCTGCATGGCGGCGCGGGGTTCGATACGCTGGAGGGGGGCGCGGGCGACGACGTGCTGTGGGGCGATTTCAACGCCGATACCTTTGTCTTTGCCGATCATGGCGGGGATGACCGGCTGATTGATTTCGACGCGTTGAACCCGCATGAGCGGATCGACCTGCGGGAGGTTTCGGCCATCCGGGATTTCGCCGATCTGCTGGCACAACACCTTGAACCGCTGGCCGGTGGCGTGCTGATTGATTTCGGCGGCACCGGGTCAGTTTTTCTGGATGCGGTCGGCATTGCGGATCTGGATGCCGGGGATTTCGTGTTGTGATCCCGCGCGTGACCGTCCCGGGACGTGGAAATCGGCCTTGCGCTTCAGCCCGTTGGGCGCGAGGTTGGGCGCAAGCTTCGAGGAGGCACAGACATGAAAATCTCGATGAAGGTGAACGGCCGCGAGGCCAGCGGAGAGGTCGAGGGCCGGACCCTCCTTGTGACCTTTTTGCGCGAAACCCTGGGCCTGACCGGAACGCATGTCGGCTGTGACACGTCGCAATGCGGGGCGTGCAGTGTGCATGTGGACGGCCAACTGGCGAAGGCCTGCACCATGTTCGCCGCCGAAGCGGACGGCGCCGAGGTCAAGACCATCGAAGGCATGGCCGGTGCCGACGGGGCGCTGAACCCGTTGCAGCAGGCGTTCCAGGACCACCACGGGCTGCAATGCGGGTTCTGCACGCCGGGCATGATCATGGCCGCCGACAGTCTGCTGGCCGAAAATCCCAAGCCGACGGAGGGCGAGGTCCGCGACTACCTTGAAGGGAATATCTGCCGCTGCACCGGCTACCACAATATCGTCAAGGCGATCCTTGCCGCATCGGGCCAGGACGTGCCGCCGGTTTCGGTGGAATAGGGGGCTGCCATGTATGAATTCGAATTCGTGAAGCCCGCCACCGTCGAGGCGGCGATAGAGGCGCTCAAGGATGAGGACGCGCAGCCGCTGGCCGGGGGGCAGACGCTGATCCCGACGCTGAAACAGCGGCTGAACATGCCGTCGAAGCTGGTATCGCTCAAGGGGATCACCGCCCTTCAGGGCGTCCGCGAAGAGAGCGGCACCCTGCGGATCGGTGCCGCCACCACCCATGCGGAAATCGCCCGCGCCACGGCAACGCTGTTTCCGGGCCTGGCCTCGCTGGCCGGGCGGATCGGCGATCCGGCGGTGCGGAACCGCGGCACCATCGGCGGCAGCATCGCCAACAACGACCCCTCCGCCTGTTATCCCGCGATGCTGATGGCGGTGCGCGGCAGCGTGATCACCAACACCCGCGAGATCCCCGCCGAGGCGTATTTCCAGGGCATGTTCGACACCGCGCTGGAGGACGGAGAACTTGTCACCGCCATCTCGATCCCGGTGCCCGAGGCGTCGAATTACCAGAAGTTCGAACAGCCGGCCTCCCGCTTTCCGCTGTGCGGGGTCTTCGTGGCGCGGTTCTTGGATCGCGTGGGCGTTGCCGTGACCGGCGCGTCAAACGACGGCGTCTTCGCTTGGGCAGAAGCGGAGCAGGCGCTGGCCACGGATTTCGCGCCCGCCGCCGTGACCGCGCTGGCCGCGCTGGACGGCGAGGACATGATTGACGACCTGCACGGCAGCGGCGCCTACCGCGCCCACCTGGCCAGTGTTCTGACCCGCCGCGCGGTCGAGGCAATGGGCTGAGCGCCGGTCTTCGGGCGCCGCCCTAGCGCGGCGCCTGTCGCCAATCCGCCGCCCAATCGACGCGGGACACTCCGGCAAGGCGTCGGATCCGATCCAGCTCTGCCTCCAGGCGGGTGGTGCGCCCCCTGCCAAAGCTGACCCCCCGTTCCGGCCACAGTCGTGACACGTTCAGCACGTCCGCCTGTCGGTCAGCCTTCATGTCGATGCGCCCGACCAGTCGGTCCCCCTCCAGCAGGGGGAAGACGTAGTAGCCGTATTGGCGCTGCGCCTCGGGCAGGAAGATCTCGATCCGATAGTGAAACCCGAACAGCCGTTCGGCCCGCTTGCGATCACGCAAGGCAGGGTCGAACGGGCTGAGTACGCGCAGGCGGCCGGGCGGTTCGGGGGGCGTGACCTCGGCCAGACCCGGCCGGGCAAAGCAGATGCGATGCGCGCCGGTGACCGTTTCAATCGCTACCTCCTGCAACCGGCCGGCGGCGCGTTCGGCGGCGCACCAGGCCCGCGCTTCGGCCGGGGTGGCGATGTCCCAGAAAGCGGCCAATTCACCGCTGGTGGCAAAACCTAGCCGGTCCAGCGCCGCGCCCATCAGCCAATCCAGCGTTTCGGCCTGGGACGGGGCCCGCAGCCGGGATTGCGGCAGCACGCGGCCCGGCAGGTCGTATTGCTTGCGAAACCCTACCCGCCGCGACACGGCCAGCGCGCCGCTGCGCCACAGATATTCCAGCGCTGCCTTGGTGGGGTGCCAATCCCACCAGCCGGTCGATTTCGGCGCGGGCGCGTCACGCAGATCGGCGGCGCAGATCTCGCCATGGGTGGTGACATGGGCCAGCACCCGGTCCAGTTCCGCCAGAAACTCCGGCCCCTGCCATTTCGGCCAGCGCCCGCGCAGACGGTCGGCATCGCGGCGAAAGCGCAAATGCCAATGGGGGTAGAAATCCGCCGGGATCACCGCCGCATCATGGGTCCAGTGTTCGAACAGCGCCCGGTCCTGTTCGATCAGCCGCGTCAGATGCGCCGGGCGATAGGCGGGGCGGCGAGCAAAGAGGATCAGGTCATGCGCCCGCGCGACGGTATTGACCGAATCGACCTGCACAAAGCCCAGCCGATGGATCACCTGCGCCAGGTCCGCGCCCTTGCCCGGCCCTGAAGGCACATCGGCCAGCCCGTGCCGATCCAGAAAGATCCGCCGCGCCTGGCGGTTGGTCAGCTGCGGGCGCACCATCCCGGTCACATGCGAAGCGTGTCGCCAAAGCTGATCTTGGGCGACAGCTCGACCTTGCTGGTGTCCTCCACGACCATTTCGTCGCGCTCCAGCCGGTCCAGGATGATCTGCGCGGCCCGGCTGCCGATCTCCTCGCGGCAGGAATCCATGGTGGCCAGCTTGCGCGGCAAACCCTGAAGCAACTGCACATCGTTGAACCCGGCCAGCCCGACCTTGCCGGGAATGTCGTAGCCTTGTTCCATCATCCACAACAGCCCGCCGGCGCCGATCATGTCGTTGGAGAAGTAGAGGCAATCCAGATCCGGGCGCCGGGTCATGATGGTCTGCGTGATCTCCCGACCTTTCCCCAGGGCGGACCCCTTCGAGTAGAATTCGGTCTCCGCGATTTCCACGCCGCCCTTGGCCAGCGCCTCGGTGAAGCCCTCGAACCGTTTGCGCGCGCGGTGGTCGGCGCCCAAAGTGGTGCCCAGAAACCCGATCTTGCGATAGCCCGCGCGCAGGATGGCGCGGCCCATCTCCCGCCCGGCGCGGCGATGGGAAATCCCCACGGCGGCGTCGATCGGGGTGCCATCGGTATCCATGATCTCCACCACCGGGATGCCGGCGGCCCGCAGCATGGCGCGGCAGGGGTCGGAATGCTCCAGCCCGGCGATGATCACCCCCGACGGCCGCCAGGAGAGCATTTCGTAGAGGACTTTCTCCTCCTTCTCGGGCAGGTAGTCGGTGATGCCCACCACGGGTTGCAGGGAGGATGTCTCAAGCACCCGGTTGATCCCTGTCATCACCTCGGGGAAGACCATGTTGGACATGGAAGGGATGATCACGGCGACCAGGTTCACCCGCTGGCTGGCCAGGGCACCGGCGATCTTGTTGGGGACATATCCCATCTGCTTGGCCGCGTTCAGAACCTTTTCACGGGTCGCGACGGAAACATCGCCACGGTTGCGCAACACCCGGCTGACGGTCATTTCGGATACGCCCGACGCTTCGGACACATCGCGCAGGGTCAGGGGGCGAGGGGGTTGTTTCTTCACCGGAAATCCTTTCGCCGTGGTTGTGGAATGGTATCCCGACGGGCTTCGCCGGTGCAAGCGGCCTGTGATCCTGCCCGTAGCCCTCCCAGGTCCCCGCCTGCCGCCGTGCCAGAGCGGGCCAGGTTTCCCCACTCCACCCCCATGACAAGCGCTGCGCGCCGCGTTATGACGGGCCCGTGGCCCCGTGGCTCAACTGGATAGAGCAGCCCCCTCCTAAGGGGCAGGTTGCAGGTTCGAATCCTGCCGGGGTCGCCACCGTCTTCCCGTCCCCCTTTTTCCATCCGATTGACATTGCCCGCCGCCGGGCGCAGTCTTTGCGGACACACGGGGGGTTCCGACAAGGGGCTGAGATACCGATGGCGCGGCGACGTGCAGCGCGGTGACCCGATGAACCTGATCCAGTTCACACTGGCGTAGGGATGGTGAACCGGCTGCGCGGGCGTTCCGTGGGGCCATCGGGCAGGGAACCCCCTGCCTCCTCCATTCATTGCGGCGAACTGGGTCTTCATTGCACAGCGCATGGAGGCTCTGACCCATGAAAGACCTGACACCCCACGTGACCACCGGCCCCCTGCCCGCCTCCCGGCGGGTCTGGCATGCGGGCCGCCTGTACCCCGAGATCCGCGTGCCGATGCGCGAGATCGACCTGCATCCCAGTGCGGGCGAACCGCCGGTGACGGTCTACGATTGCTCGGGGCCCTATACCGATCCGCAGGTGGAAATCGCCATCGACCGGGGCCTGCCGCGCCTGCGCGAGGCCTGGCTGGCGGCGCGCGGCGATACGGAGACCTATGACGGACGCCATGTCCGACCGGAGGACAATGGCCATGTCACCGGCGCGCGAATGGTGCCGGAATTCCCGGTCCGCCATGCGCCCCGCCGCGCCCGTGGCGAACAGGCGGTGACGCAGCTTGCCTATGCCCGCGCAGGGATCGTCACGCCAGAGATGGAGTTCGTCGCGATCCGCGAGAACCTCGGTCGGTGGGACGTCGGTGCGACCGCCCGCGACGGGCAGGATTGGGGGGCAAGGATCCCCGATCTGGTGACGCCCGAATTCGTCCGGGACGAGATCGCGACCGGCCGGGCGATCATCCCTGCCAATATCAACCACCCGGAGGCGGAGCCGATGGCCATCGGTCGCAACTTCCTGGTGAAGATCAATGCCAATATCGGCAACAGCGCCGTCACCTCCTCGATGGCGGAAGAGGTGGAGAAGATGGTCTGGGCCACCCGATGGGGCGCCGATACGGTGATGGACCTGTCCACCGGGCGCAACATCCACAACATCCGCGACTGGATCCTGCGCAATTCCGCGGTGCCGATCGGGACCGTGCCCCTGTATCAGGCGCTGGAAAAGGTCGGCGGCATAGCCGAAGACCTGACCTGGGAGGTCTATCGCGACACGTTGATCGAACAGGCCGAACAGGGGGTGGATTACTTCACCATCCACGCCGGGGTGCGCCTGCACATGATCCCGATGACGGTGGACCGCGTGACGGGGATCGTCAGCCGGGGCGGGTCGATCATGGCCAAGTGGTGCCTGCATCATCACAAGGAGAGTTTCCTTTACGAGCATTTCGAGGAGATCTGCGAGATCTGCCGTGCCTATGACGTCTCCTTTTCGCTGGGGGACGGGTTGCGCCCCGGCTCCCTTGCCGATGCCAACGATCAGGCGCAATTCGCCGAGCTGGAAACGCTGGGCGCGCTGACGCAGATCGCCTGGGCGCGGGATTGCCAGGTGATGATCGAGGGGCCGGGCCATGTTCCGATGCACAAGATCAAGGAGAACATGGACAAGCAGTTGGAGTTTTGCGGCGCGGCGCCGTTCTACACGCTGGGGCCGCTGACCACGGATATCGCGCCGGGTTATGACCATATCACCAGCGGAATCGGCGCGGCGATGATCGGTTGGTTCGGCACGGCGATGCTGTGCTACGTCACGCCCAAGGAACACCTGGGTCTGCCCGACCGTGACGATGTGAAGACCGGGGTGATCACCTACAAGATCGCCGCCCATGCCGCCGACCTTGCCAAGGGGCATCCCGCCGCCCGCCTGCGCGACGACGCGCTAAGCCGGGCGCGGTTCGAATTCCGCTGGGAGGATCAGTTCAACCTGTCGCTCGATCCCGAAACGGCGCAGTCCATGCATGATGAGACCCTGCCCAAGGAGGCACACAAGGTCGCGCATTTCTGCTCCATGTGCGGGCCGAAATTCTGTTCGATGCGCATTTCTCACGACATCCGCGCGGAGGCTCAGAAGGAGGGGATGGCGAAGATGGCGGAGAAGTTCCGCGAAGGGGGGGAATTGTATCTTCCCGCCGACGCCGTGGCGACAAGGGACGGGGAGGACCGGACATGATCCGCCGCCCCGACTCCCTGCTGCGCGAGCTGCGCGCCACCACGCCGTTGGTGCAATGCATCACCAATTACGTCGCCATGAACATCGCCGCCAACGTGCTGCTGGCGGCGGGGGCCTCTCCGGCGATGGTGTCCGATGCCGAGGAGGCCGGCGAATTCGCCGCGATCGCAGGTGCCTTGACGGTGAACATCGGCACCCTTTCCGCGCCGTTTGTGGAGGGGATGCGCGCGGCCATCGCGGGGGCGCGACAGGCCGGGCGGCCCTGGGTGCTGGACCCGGTGGCCTGTCAGGCGACGGCGCTGCGGCGCCGCGTCTCGGCGGAACTGACCAGGTTGCGGCCCACGATTATCCGCGCGAACGCGTCGGAGATCCTGTCGCTGGCAGGGCAGGACAGCCAGGGCCAGGGCGTCGACGGCCGCGACGGCGTCGCCATGGCCGAGGACGCCGCCCTCCGCCTGTCGCGTGACACCGGCGCGGTGGTCGCCGTAACCGGGCCGGAGGATTACGTGACCGACGGGACGCGCGCGGCGCGGATCTGCGGCGGCTCTGACTACATGCCGTTGAACACTGCGTTGGGCTGTTCGCTGACCGGGCTGTGCGGGGCCTTTGCCGCGCTGGAGGCCGATCCGTTCGATGCGACGGTGGCGGCGTTGGCCTTCTATGGGGTGGCGGGGGCGCAGGCCCATCAGGATGCCACCGGGCCGGGCAGCTTCGCGCCCCGGTTCCTGGACGCGCTGCACGGCCTGACGCCCGATGCCCTGGCGGCGGAGGCGCGGATTGCAGAGGCGTCCGCCCGATGATGCGGTTCGACCTGTCGACCTACCTGGTGCTGGACCCGCAGCTGTGCGGAGCGCGCGGCGTGGTGGAGACAGCCCGTGCCGCCGTCCGTGGCGGTGCCACCATGGTGCAGCTGCGTGACAAGGCTGCGGATACCGCGCGGATGGTCGCCACGGGTCGCGCGCTGCAACAGGCGCTGGCCGGGACCGGCGCGACGCTGATCATCAATGACGATGTCGCGGCGGTGCGGGAACTCGGCGGTTGCGGGCTGCATGTCGGGCAGGGCGATCTGCCGGCGGCAGAGGCCCGCGCCCGCATCGGCCCCGAGGCCATACTTGGGCTGAGCGTGGAGACGGTCGCGCAGGCCGCGCAGGTCGATCCGGCCCTGGTGGACTACATCGGCGCCGGGCCGGTCCATGCGACGGCGACGAAACCTGATCACGAACCGCCCGTGGGCTTCGACGGGCTGGCCCGGATCATCGCCGCCTGTCCGTTGCCCGCCGTGGCCATCGGCGGGCTGAAGCCGGGTCACGGCGGGGCGGCGCGGGCGGCCGGGGCGGCGGGCATGGCCTTCGTCTCGGCGGTATGCGGTCAGTCGGATCCGGAGGGCGCCGCCCGCGCGCTGGCTCGCGAATGGTCTGCCCTAGCCTGACGGCCAGAGCGCGTGGAAATGATGCAGGGGTCCGTGGCCCCTGCCGACCTCCAGCCGATCAGAAGCCGCCAGCGCGCCATGCAGGTACTGCTTGGCCCGGCGAACCGCCTGTTCCATCGGATGATGCGGCACCAGCGCGGCAATCGCGGCCGACAAGGTACAGCCGGTGCCGTGGTCGTTCACCGTATCAAGGCGCGGCGCGGGCAGGGCATGGGTGCCTGTCGGGCCATGTAGCAGATCGGTGGAGGTCTCCGCTCCCGCCAGGTGTCCGCCTTTCAGCAAGACCCATTCCGACCCCAGATGCAGCAGCCCCGGCAGCGCCGCCTCCATGTCCTGAGCCGTCCAGTCGTCCGCGCGGTTCAGCAACACGGCGGCCTCCGGCAGGTTCGGGGTGATCAAAGTGGCGCGCGGCACCAGCAGATCTCGCAATGCCGAAACCGCGTCGGGGTCCAGCAGGTGATCGCCGCTTTTGGCGACCATCACGGGGTCCAGAACGACCGGAATGCCGGGGTGGCGGGCCAGGCGGTCGGCCACCGCCGCGATGATGCCGGCATTGGCCATCATACCCAGTTTGACCGCATCGACACGCACGTCGTCAAACACCGCGTCGAGCTGATCGGCAACGAAAGACGGCGCCATCATTTCGACCCCGCGGACACCACAGGTGTTCTGCGCCACCACGGCGGTAACCACGCACATCCCGTGCGCCCCCTGCGCGGCGAAAGACTTCAGGTCCGCCTGGATACCGGCCCCTCCGGTCGGATCGGTTCCGGCGATGGACAGGATGTTGGCGATCATTCCGTCTCCTCCGCCATCGCGCGCGCCGCCTGCCGTGCCAACCGCGCGACGTCCCGGCTGACTCCGCCGGGCAGATCCGCGATCCGGTCCAGCGGAACCCAGGCCGCGTCCAGCGCATCATCACCGGCCACGGGGGCGCCCGCCACCCAGCGGCACAGCACCGCGATCAGGATGAAGTGGCGGTCCCGTTCGGAATCAAAGGCATCGAGTGCGGTGAAGACATCCAGTGCTGCGGCGCTCACCCCCGTCTCTTCGTGCAATTCGCGCAGCGCAGCGGCGGTCAGGGTCTCCCCATGCTCCACCTTCCCGCCGGGAAATCCCCACATGCCGGCGTCTGGCGGATTGGCCCGCCGCACCAGGAGGACGGCCTCTCTATAT
Organism: Pseudooceanicola aestuarii; assembly: GCF_010614805.1. Lineage (NCBI taxonomy): Bacteria > Pseudomonadati > Pseudomonadota > Alphaproteobacteria > Rhodobacterales > Paracoccaceae > Pseudooceanicola > Pseudooceanicola aestuarii. Next base: position 970,719 of record NZ_JAAFZC010000001.1, on the reverse strand, counting down.
ACAACAACGCCGAGAACGGCGGGAATGGGGGGTGGAACATCGGCACGTGGCATTGCGGCCTCCTTGAAAGGCCGGCGGGGACAAGCCGTCACACCCGTCCCTGCGCCGGCATGATCCGGATCAGGTTCAAAGGGTCACCGCACCACAGCGATATCTCAGCCCCTTCTGCGGGGCCCCCCTCGGTCGGGGGAGGATAGCAGAGAGGGTGGCACGGGCAATCACCCCGGAATCGCGACACGAGAACCGGAATCATGGGGCCGATTCCGGCCCGAGCGGCGGGAACGAGTCGGATTCCGGGTGATTCAGGGGGCGAACTGCCGGGTTTTACAGGGGATGAGTGTCGGAAATCAGGTTCCATCCCCCTCGCACGACACGAAAGGTGAAGAAAGTGGCGGTAATTTATTATTCTAAATCAATTAGTTGACCCATAGTCGCATAACTTCATGTAAGAAAAGTGACGTTTCTTTTGAAAAAGCGCTTGCGGACCCCCGGTGCTATCCGTAAATACCCCCTCACCGGCGGCGCTGAGGCGCACAACGGAACGCCAGACGGAACGACGGAGCGACGCTCTAAAGGGACAGACGGTAGAAAACATTGAGGCATCTGAAGCGGGTCGCGCCAGAAAGTAGATTGGCGCTTCCGGTTGATTTTGTTTCGACGCTATTTGAAATTGATGGTATCTGAAGAGATATGTGGGCGGTTTGGTTCATTTCGATGAA